>NZ_JBYSYW010000031.1:0-74121 GCF_058783825.1 Pseudomonas sp. FW305-96 | reverse complement strand
ACTTCGGGGGGCAGGGGCGGCGTCAAGGGGGCATCCGGCAATCGTGAAAGTGCGCTTCAGTGTAGAAGGCGCGGTATTATGCCTGCTTTGTCCGGCGGCATGAAAAACCGGTGGTCGAACGCCCCGCGATCAATGAACGGTATGAGGAACAGATGGCCCCCTGGCTGACAGTAATAGGCATCGGCGAAGACGGCTTCAGCGGCCTGGGCAAACAGGCCCGGCGCGCCCTGCTAGCGGCCACGCGCATCATCGGTGCCCCGCGCCAGCTGGCCCTGTTGCCCCGCTGTGTGACCGCCGAGCAACTGCACTGGCCCAGCCCCTTCTCCCTGGCCCCGATCCTGGCCCTGCGCGGTGAGCCGGTATGCGTATTGGCCAGCGGCGACCCGATGTTTTACGGCGTCGGCGCCAGCCTGGCGCGCCAGCTGCCCGCCGAGGAACTGCAAGTGCTGCCGATGCCCTCCTCCTGCGCCCTGGCCGCCGCCCGCCTGGGCTGGCCGCTGCAGGACGTGCAGGTGGTCTCGGTGGTCGCCCGCCCGCTGGCGGCGCTCAATGCCCACCTGTACAGCGGCATGCGCCTGCTGGTGCTGAGCAACGACGAAGGCAGCCCGGCGGCCATTGCCGCGCAGCTGCGCGAACGTGGCTTCGGCCCCAGCCGTCTCCAGGTGCTCGAACACCTCGGCGGCCCACAGGAACGAACGCTGAGCGGCACCGCCGACGATTGGCCACATAACGGCATCGCCCCGCTCAACCTGGTCGCCATCGAATGCCAGGCCTCGCCTGATACCCCACGCCTGCCTCGCGTGGCCGGCCTGCCTGACAGCGCCTTCCGTCACGACGGCCAGCTGACCAAGCGCGACGTGCGAGCGATTACCCTGGCCCGCCTGGCACCGCAACCAGGCGAACTGCTGTGGGACGTAGGCGCCGGTTGCGGCTCCATCGGCATCGAATGGATGCGCGCCCACCCCAGCTGCCGCACCCTTGCGATCGAGGCGGACGAAGGCCGCCAGGGCTACATCGAACACAACCGCGACACCCTCGGCGTGCCCGGCCTGCAATTGATCCGCGGCAAAGCACCCGAAGCATTGGCCGGGCTGGAACGCCCGGACGCGATCTTCATCGGCGGCGGCGTCACCCGCGAAGGCGTGCTCGACCTGTGCTGGGAGCGCCTGCTGCCGGGCGGACGCCTGGTTGCCAACGCTGTCACGCTGCAAAGCGAGGTCGCCCTGGGGCAATTTCGCGACCAGCATGGCGGCGAGCTGACCCGTATCCATATCGCCCACACCCAGCCGCTGGGCAGTTTCGACACCTGGCGCCAGGCCCTGCCGATCACTTTGCTCGACGTGGTGAAACCCGTCGATGCGTGAAGAAACCCGCGAACAGCCCGCGCCCCTGCGCAGCGGCCTGACCACCGGCAGCTGCGCCACCGCCACCAGCCTGGCGGCGGCGCGCCTGCTGCTGACCGGGCAGCACAACGACGCGGTGCACATCACCCTGCCCAAGGGCAAGGTGGTGGAGATGCGCCTGGAGTTCTGCCATCTCAACGGCGAGACCGCCGAAGCCGGCACCCTGAAAGATGCCGGCGACGACCCCGATGTCACCCATGGCGCCCTGCTCTACAGCCAGGTGCGCCTGCTGGCCGAGCCCGGCATTCGCTTTGTCGCCGGGCAAGGCGTGGGGACCGTGACCCGCCCGGGCCTGGTGCTGGGCGTCGGCGAGCCGGCGATCAACCCGGTACCGCGCAGGATGATCGGCCACCACCTGCAACAGTTGGCCAGCGAATGCGGCTATGGCGGCGGTTTCGAAGTCACGGTCAATGTCCAGGACGGCGAGTCGCTGGCGCTGAAGACCATGAACCCGCGCCTGGGCATCCTCGGCGGGCTGTCGATCCTCGGTACCAGCGGCATCGTCCGGCCGTTTTCCTGCTCGGCCTACATCGCCTCGATCCACCAGGGCATCGACGTCGCTCACACCAACGGCTATACGCACATCGCCGCCTGCACCGGCAACGCCAGCGAAGACACCATGCGCCGGGTCTACAACCTGCCGGAGATCGCCCTGATCGAGATGGGCGACTTCGTCGGCGCCGTGCTCAAGCACCTGCGCAAGGTGCCGGTGCCGCGCCTCACGCTATGCGGTGGCTTCGGCAAGATCAGCAAGCTGGCGGCCGGGCACATGGACCTGCACAGCCGCCATTCGAGCATCGACCTGCCGCAGCTGGCGGGCTGGGCGGCGGCCATTGGCGCCGATACCACCCTGCAACAGGCCATCGTCAGCGCCAACACCAGCCAGCAAGCGCTGGCCCTGGCCCATGCCGCCGGTATCGCCCTGGGCGACGAGGTCTGCCGTCACGCCCTGCTCTTCACCCGCAGCGTGGTGCCTGCCCAGGTGCAGGTCGAAGTGTTCGCCATCGATCGCCAGGGCGGCATCGTCGGCAAGGCGGGCGTGGCATGAACGGGCGGATCCTGCTGCTTGGCGGTGTCACCGAGGCCCTGGCCATCGCTCGCCAGTTGGGGCCGCAGCATGTCTACAGCCTCGCTGGCATCGGCCGTATTCCCCAGGACCTGACCTGCCAGGTGCGAGTCGGCGGCTATGGCGGCGCCGAAGGCCTGGCCGAGTACCTGCGCGCCGAAGGCATCGACCTGCTGATCGACGCCACCCATCCCTATGCCGCGCAGATCAGCCGCAACGCCGCCCTCGCCGCACGCAGCGCTGGCATTCCCTGCTGGGCCCTGCGCCGCCCGGCGTGGCAGGCGCAGCCCGGCGATGACTGGCGCGAAGTCGAGGACTGGGCCGGGTTGATCGAGGCACTGGCCCCGTTCGAGCGCCCCTTGTTCACCCTTGGCCGCGAACCCCTGCAACATCTGGACGAAATCCCCCCACACCAGTTCTGGACCCTGCGCGCCCTCGAAGCGTGTCCCGACAATGAACGCTGTGAGGTGATCGGTGCGCGCGGACCATTCCTCATCGACGATGAGCGTGCCCTGTTCGAACGTCGACGGATCGACGTGCTGGTGAGCAAGAACAGTGGCAGTGGCGCCACCGAACCGAAGCTGGAGGTAGCGCGGGAACGCGGGGTACCGGTGCTGGTGCTCAAGCGGCCGATGCTGCCGAATGTGGATCGGGAGCTCGAGAATCCTGGGCTGATCCTGGATGCGCTCGGCCTGATCGACACCTGAGCCGAGAACGTATATCCCATTGACATATACATCATGGGAATTAAACTCCGGACATACAATTGCGCTTTCAAGGAGGCACATCATGGAGCAAGGTGCAGTCTTCAAAAGCAACCGCAGCCAGGCTATCCGCATGCCAAAAGCCCTCGCCCTCCCAGAAGACGTCACTCGCGTGGACATCGTCGCGGTCGGGCGTTCGCGCATCATCTCGCCCGCCGGCGAAAGCTGGGACAGTTGGTTCGAGGGTGACGATGTGAGTGCGGACTTCATGGCTAGCAGGGAGCAACCGGCCGACCAGGAGCGCGAAGGATTCTGATGCTCAGGTACATGCTCGACACCAACATCTGCATTTTCACCATCAAGAACAAACCACAGACGGTGCGCGAGGCGTTCAACCGCCATCATGGCCAACTGGCCATCAGCACGGTAACCCTGATGGAGTTGATCTATGGCGCGGAAAAGTCAGCCACGCCAGCGCGTAATCTGGCCATTGTCGAGGGATTCGCCGCACGCCTCGATGTACTCGATTACGACATCCAGGGCGCTGCTCATACCGCGCAACTGCGAGCGGAACTGGCCAAGGCCGGTACTCCCATCGGCCCCTATGACCGAATGATCGCCGGCCACGCCCGCGCCCGTGGCCTCACCCTGGTGACCAATAACCTACGCGAGTTCCAGCGTGTACCCGGGCTGCGTGTGGAGGACTGGGTGACACCACCACGCTGACCGTCGCGAGATGGCCCAGTGCCTTGATCCTGCCTTACAATCACCTTCCCTCTTCTGGAAGGCTCCACCCATATGGAAATGCAATGGTGGATCTGGCTCGTCTTCGGCGTGGCCCTGATCCTGCTGGAACTGGTGCTCCCCACCTTCTTCATTCTCTGGTTCGGCATCGGTGCCGTGCTGGTGTCGTTCATTTCGCTGCTTGCTCCCGGCCTGCAACTCGATATGCAGGGCCTGCTGTGGGTGGTGCTCTCATCGATCACCACCGCCCTCTGGTTCAAGGTGTTCCGGCGCAAGAAGCCGGACGTGCGCTGGACCGCCGACAGCGTGATCGGCGAAGTCGGCCTGCTGACCAGCGCCGTGTCGCAGTTCCAGAAAGGCCGCGTGCGCTTCCAGAAGCCGATCCTCGGCAACGAGGAATGGACCTGCGTTGCCGACAGCGACATCCCCGCCGGCGAGCGTGTGCGCCTGGCCGCCATCGAAGGCAACACCGCCCGGGTCACCCGGGCCTGAATCCGCACTAAAAGGAAGTTCGCAAGCATGACCAGCCTCATCGTCGTCGCCACCCTCGCTGTATTCGTCCTGATCACCGTGTTCAAGGGCGTGCGCATCGTGCCCCAGGGCGAGGAATGGATCGTCGAACGCCTGGGCCGCTACCACAGCACCCTCAAGCCCGGCCTGAACATCGTCATTCCGTACATGGACGTGGTCGCCTACCGCCTGCCGACCAAGGACATCATCCTCGACGTGCAGCAACAGGAGATCATCACCAAGGACAACGCGGTGATCGTCGCCAACGCCCTGTGCTTCGCCAAGGTGGTCGACCCACAGAAAGCCTCGTACGGCGTGCAAAACTTCTCGTTCGCCGTCACCAGCCTGACCATGACCTCGCTGCGCGCCATCGTCGGCGCCATGGACCTGGACGAGGCGCTGTCCAGCCGCGAGCAGATCAAGGCGCGCCTGCGCGAGGCGATGTCCGAGCAGACCGAAGACTGGGGCGTGACCGTGCGCTCGGTGGAGATCCAGGACATCAAGCCGTCGCCGAGCATGCAGACTGCCATGGAGCGTCAGGCCGCCGCCGAGCGTGAACGTAAAGCCGACGTGACCCGCGCCGAGGGCAACAAGCAGGCGGCGATTCTCGAGGCCGAAGCGCGCCTGCAGGCGGCCAAGCTGGATGCCGAGGCCCAGGTGAACCTGGCCGAAGCGTCGGCGCGGGCGATTACCCTGGTCAAGGAAGCCGTGGGTAGCGAGACCGTACCGGCCATGTACCTGCTAGGTGAGCGTTACATTGGCGCGATGGAGAACCTGGCGGCCAGCGACAATTCGAAAGTCGTGGTGCTGCCGGCTGACCTGCAGGAAACCGTGCGCGGCCTGATGGGGCGCGGCAAGGCCTGATATCACCTGGGGCTGCTGTGCAGCCCCAGGTGCGGCACTTCACCGCACCCCGGCTTTTTTACCTATACTCCGCCGTACAATAGCCATCACGATTCCTGACCGGATCTCTCCATGCCCCCACGTCGGCACATTGCCTGGATAGCCTGCCTTGCAGTGCTGTTCAACCTGCTGGCCATGCCGCTGTCCTCTGCCGCGCCCAAGGGCCCGGCCGAACAGCTGCTGTGGGGGGCTTTCTGCTCCAGCATGGCCAACAAGGCCAAGGTCGATGTCCAGGCCCTGGCCAAGATCGACCTGGGGCAGCAAAGCGACGACAGCGCCAGCATGATGAACTGCTGGTGCTGCCTGGGTGCAGCGCCACTGCTGGCCTTGCCCAGCTACCCGCCACAGTTGCACAACCCGCCGCTTCTGATCGCCGGGCACCTGCCGCACCTCGCCGACTACCAGCCCACGCCGCGCCAGCTCTGGCCCGCGCTCAATCCCCGTGCCTCTCCGTTGGTCTGAGTTCACTACGCTGTCCTTCAGAACCTGAACAGACCGGAGACTCACCCATGCTCAAGCAAGCCCTCGTCCTGGCCGCCCTGCTGCTGCCCGGCGCCTACGCCAACGCCCACGAGTACAGCGTCGGCGACCTGCACATCGCCCACCCCTGGTCGCTGGAGCTGCCGCCGAACGCGCCCAACGTCGCCGCCTACTTTGTCGTGCACAACAACGGCAAGGCCGATGACCGCCTGCTTTCGGTGAAAAGCCCCGTCACCGACGACGCCCAGTTGCACGAGCATGTGATGAGCGCCGCCGGCGCCATGAAGATGCAACATGTGCCCAGCGTGTTGGTCCCGGCCGGCAAGGATGTGGTGTTCGCCCCCAGCGCCTACCACGTGATGATCATGCAGCCCAAGGACCGCAGCCTGCTCACCGACGGCAAGCGCTTCCCGCTGACCCTGCACTTCGAGAAAGCCGGTGACGTCACGGTCGACGTCGCGGTGCAGAAGCAGCCGCCAGCCGAGCAGGCCGCAGTGCACGAACACACGCACTGACCGACTGACAGGCGCTCGCCATGAGCCTGCCGCGCTACAGCTCCGCCCGCAGCACCCGCCCTGATCGCAGGCGCGTCGGTGGCGGCTGGCTGAGCCTGTTCGCCATGTGGATGATCTTCATCGGCCCGCTGGTTTCCCAGTCGATGCCGATGGAGCACCACGCCGGCATGGCCATGCCCATGGACATGTCGATGAGCATGCCCATGGCCCACGACGAGCACCATGGCCACGGCAACGATGGCCAGCTGCATGTCATGTGGGAGAAGTGCGGCTACTGCAGCCTGCTGTTCAACTGCCCCGCCCTGCCCCAGACCCTCAGCCCGCTGACAGCGGGCAGCCAGATCCCCCCTGTCCACCTCACCAATGCCACGCGCCAGGGCCATGCCCGGCAGGCTGTATTCCCCGGCGCCCGCAGCCGCGCGCCGCCCCGTTCGATCGTCGCCTGAACACAACGCGATAAACGCCCGAAGCCAGGAGGCTTCGCGCTGACTCATGACTGATCGACTGGAATCATTATGTCCGGCTGCACCCCTGTTTTTGCCCTTTCTCTGCGTGGGACCATCGCCGTACTGTGCGGCTCGCTGCTCGCGCCACTGGCCTTTGCCGTCGAAACCGGCCATGAAGGCCACATCCACGACACGGCCGAGCTGAGCCCGACGGTGATCACCGCCATCGCCCCCAGCTCGCCGCTGACCGTGGTCACCAACCCCAAGGACCCGCGCCAGCCCGTGCCGGCCAGCGATGGCGGCGACTACCTCAAGACCATCCCCGGTTTCTCGGTGATCCGCGCTGGCGGCACCAACGGCGACCCGGTGCTGCGCGGCATGTTCGGCTCGCGCCTGAACATCCTCACCAACGGCGGCATGATGCTCGGCGCCTGCCCAGGCCGCATGGACGCCCCGACCTCGTACATCTCCCCGGAAACCTACGACCGCCTCACCGTGATCAAGGGCCCGCAAAGCGTGATCTGGGGTCCGGGCGGTTCGGCCGGTACCATCCTCTTCGAGCGTGACCCGGAGAAATTCGGCGAGCTCGGCAGCCGGGTCAACGGCAGCGTGCTGGCCGGCTCCAACGGCCGCTTCGACAAAGTGCTAGACGCTGCGGCCGGCAACCAGCTCGGCTATGTGCGCTTCGTCGGCAACCAGTCGCACTCGGACGACTTCGAAGACGGCAACGGCGACACCGTGCCTTCGCGCTGGGACAAGTGGAACGGCGATGTCAGCCTCGGCTGGACCCCGGACGCCGACACCCTGCTCGAGCTGACCGCCGGCAAGGGCGACGGCGAGGCCCGCTCCGCCGGGCGTGGCATGGACGGTTCGCAGTTCAAGCGTGAAAGCCTGGGGCTGCGCTTCGAGAAGTCCAACCTCGGCGAGGTGCTCGACAAGGTCGAGGCGCAGGTCTACTACAACTACGCCGACCACGTGATGGACAACTACACCCTGCGCACCCCGTCGGGCAGCGGCATGATGGGCATGCCCATGGTCAGCAACGTCGACCGCCGCACCCTGGGTGCGCGGATCAAAGCCACCTGGCGCTGGGCTGACGTGCAACTGATCAGCGGCATCGACGCGCAGACCAACGAGCACCGCCAGCGTGGCGGCATGGGGGTCAACGCGCACAAGGGCCAGCCCTGGACCAAGGATGCCGACTTCCACAACTACGGCGCCTTCGGCGAGCTCACCTGGTATGCGACCGGCGAGGACCGTCTGATCACCGGCGCCCGCCTGGACCGCGCCTCAGCCCGCGACTTCCGCAAGGGCAGCGCCACCGAGGGCGACACCCGCGCCGACACGCTGCCCAGCGGTTTCGTGCGCTACGAGCATGACCTGGCGGCGATCCCCGCTACCACCTACATCGGCCTCGGCCACACCCAGCGCTTCCCCGATTACTGGGAGCTGTTCTCGCCCAAGCGCGCCCCGGCCGGCTCGGTGAATGCCTTCGACGGCATCAAGCCGGAGAAAACCACCCAGCTCGACTTCGGCATCCAGTATCGCGACGAGCGTCTGGAAGCCTGGGCATCGGGCTATGTTGGCCAGATCCGCGACTACATCCTGTTCGACTACCAACGCAACATGATGGGCAACCTCACCTCCCAGGCGCAGAACATCGACGCCCGCATCATGGGCGGCGAACTGGGCGCGGCCTACAAGCTGACCGAGAACTGGAAGGCCGACGCCACGCTCGCCTACGCTTGGGGCAAGAACAGCAGTGATGGCAAGGCGCTACCGCAAATGCCGCCCTTGGAAAGCCGCCTGGGCCTGACCTACAGCCGCGACACCTGGAGCGTCGGCGCCCTGTGGCGCCTGGTGGCCGAGCAGAACCGCATCGCCCAGAACCAGGGCAACGTGGTCGGCAAGGACTACGACAAAAGTGCCGGCTTCGGCGTGTTCTCGCTCAACGGTGCCTACAAGGTGAACAACAACCTCAAGCTCAGCGCGGGCGTCGACAACCTGTTCGACAAGGCCTACGCCGAGCACCTGAACCTGGCCGGGAACGCCGGGTTCGGCTACCCGGCCAACAGTACCCAGCCGGTCAACGAGCCAGGCAGGACCTTCTGGACCAAGGTCGACTTCAGCTTCTGACAACAACAAACGGGCGCGGGGCCTGACCGCGCCCACTTAAGGTCTACGGGAGGCTCCCATGAGCAAACCAAACGTTTCCTTCTACAACCTTGCGTGGCGCTGGCATTTCTATGCCGGCCTGTTCGTGGCGCCGTTCATGATCCTGCTGGCGCTTACCGGGATCGTCTACCTGTTCAAGCCGCAGCTCGACCCGTTGATGTATCGCGAACTGATGGTGGTCGAGGCCGGCCATCACCGGCAAAGCGCAGACACCCTGCTGGCCAACGTGCGCCAGGCTTATCCCCAGGGGCAGGTGGGCCAGTACCTGCCCGCGATCAACGCCGAGCGCAGCGCGCAGTTCGTGGTGCATGACGGTGGTCGCGAACTGAATGTCTTCGTCGACCCGTACAGCGGCAAGGTGTTGGGCGAGCAGGATGGCAAGCAGAACCTGCAGGCCATCGCCCGCGCCCTGCATGGCGAACTGATGGTCGGCACGGTCGGTGACCGGCTGGTGGAACTGGCGGCCGGCTGGGGCATTGTCCTGGTTGTGTCCGGCCTCTATCTCTGGTGGCCACGCGGGCGCAGCGGCGCGGGCGTGCTGTGGCCACGTTTCAGCGCGCGCGGCCGCTTGCTGTGGCGCGACCTGCATGCCGTTACCGGCTTCTGGGGTTCGGCCCTGCTGCTGTTGATGCTGCTCAGCGGCATGACCTGGGCCGGGCTGTGGGGCAAGCAGTACGCCGACCTGTGGAACCGCTTCCCGGCGGCCATGTGGAACGACGTGCCGAAGTCCGATAAAGAAGCGCGCGACCTCAACAGCGCCCACCGCCAGACCGTGCCGTGGGCGATGGAGAACACGCCGATGCCGGTGTCCGGCGCCCATGCCGAGCATGCCGGGCACCACATGATGGATCACGCCCCGGCGGCGCCGCAGGTGAGCCTGCAGCAGGTCGAGGAGGTCGCCACCCTGCGCAAGGTCGAACCGGGCTACAGCATCACCCTGCCGACCACGGCCGACGGTGTGTTCACCATCGCAGTGTTCGCCGACGATCCGCGCAACGACGCAACCTTGCATGTCGACCAGTACACCGGCCAAGTACTGGCCGACGTGCGCTGGCAGGACTACAGCCCGGTGGCCCGCGCCACGGAGCTGGGGGTGATGCTGCACGAAGGGAAGATGTTCGGGCCGTTGAACCAGCTCGTCATCCTGCTGGTATGCCTGATGATCCTGCTGGGTTCGGTAAGCGGGCTGGTGATGTGGTGGAAGCGCAAACCGGCCGGTGGGCTCGGCGTGCCGCCGCTGCGCCATGACCTACCGCGCTGGAAGACGGCGGTGGGGGTGATGCTGTTGCTGGGCGTCGCCTTCCCGCTGGTGGGGTTGTCCATGGTGGTGATGTGGGTGGTGGATAGCCTGGTGGTGCGGCAACGGGCCTTGGCCCGGGCCTGAGCCTTGCTTGGCTGTTCCGGCCTGATCGCCGACAAGCCGGCTCCCACAAGGGTGGATGCGATCCCTGTGGGAGCCGGCTTGCCGGCGATTAGGCCAGCCCATGCAACCATTGACTCCAGTCATGTCGAGCACCGCGCCGTACCGCCAAGATCGTGCCGATCTGCCACACCCGCGATTGGAACGCGACGTGATAGCCTACTCGGCTTTCGCTCACAAAAAGACTGACCCTCAATGGAATGCAGCCTATGACCCGGACCTCCCAGACACCCTCCGAAGAGCAGCACCTGCAACGCAACCTGACCAACCGCCACATCCAGCTCATCGCCATTGGCGGCGCCATCGGCACCGGCCTGTTCATGGGCTCGGGCAAAACCATCAGCCTGGCCGGCCCGTCGATCATCTTCGTGTACATGATCATCGGCTTCATGCTGTTTTTCGTCATGCGCGCCATGGGCGAGCTGCTGCTGTCGAACCTCAACTACAAGTCGTTCATCGATTTCTCCGCCGACCTGCTCGGCCCCTGGGCCGGCTACTTCACCGGCTGGACCTACTGGTTCTGCTGGGTGGTCACCGGCATCGCCGACGTGGTCGCCATTGCTGCCTACACGCAATTCTGGTTCCCCGACCTGCCGCAGTGGATACCGGCGCTGAGCTGCGTGGCCCTGCTGCTGTCGCTGAACCTGGTGACGGTGAAGATGTTCGGCGAAATGGAATTCTGGTTCGCCCTGATCAAGATCATCGCCATCATGGGCCTGGTCGCCACCGGCCTGTACATGGTCATCACCGGCTTCCAGTCGCCGAGCGGGCACACCGCCACCCTGACCAACCTGTGGAATGACGGCGGCATGTTCCCCAACGGCCTGCTGGGCTTCTTCGCCGGCTTCCAGATCGCCGTGTTCGCCTTCGTCGGCATCGAACTGGTGGGCACCACCGCCGCCGAAGCGAAGAACCCCGAGCGCACCCTGCCGCGGGCGATCAACTCGATCCCGATCCGTATCATCGTGTTCTACGTGCTGGCGCTGATCGCCATCATGGCCGTGACCCCATGGCGCGACGTGGTGCCGGGCAAGAGCCCGTTCGTCGAGCTGTTCGTGCTGGCCGGCCTGCCAGCGGCGGCGAGCATCATCAACTTCGTGGTACTGACCTCGGCGGCCTCGTCGGCCAACAGCGGCGTGTTCTCCACCAGCCGCATGCTGTTCGGCCTGGCCCAGGAGGGCGATGCGCCCAAGGCGTTCGAGAAACTCTCGCGCCGCGCGGTGCCGGCCAACGGCCTGTACTTCTCCTGCACCTGCCTGCTGCTGGGCGCGGTGCTGATCTACCTGGTACCCAATGTGATCGAAGCCTTCACCCTGGTGACGACGGTGTCGGCGGTGCTGTTCATGTTCGTCTGGACGCTGATCCTGCTGTCGTACCTGAGCTACCGCAAACAGCGCGCGGCGCTGCATGAGCAATCCACCTACAAGATGCCCGGCGGGCGCTTCATGTGCTACGTGTGTCTGGTGTTCTTCGCCGGCATCCTGGTGCTGCTGAGCCTGGAGGCCGACACCCGCTCGGCGCTGGTGGTGACACCTATCTGGTTCGTCATCCTGGCGGTGACCTATCAGTTTGTGCGTAGCAGGCGTCAGCCGCGTACCGCCGTGCGTGGGGCGTCGAACAACTGATCCTGAACCCATCGCGGGGCAAGCCCGCTCCCACGCCTGCCGTGTGAGGTCGGCGTGGGAGCGGGCTTGCCCCGCGATGAGGCCCGCTAGCCTTGCTCCAACCCTTCAAGCACGGCTTCGGCCAGCGCCAGGCCTTTCTCCAGCGAGTTCTCCGTCGCCGTCAGCAAACTGCGCAACGGATCTGCGGCCTTCTCCAATGCCGCGGCATTGGTCTCATAGGCCGCCTTCAACGCCGCCACGGCGCACACCAGCGCATCCTCGCTATCGACCCCGGCCTGTACCGAGAGCATCGGCGCGTGGGCGTGATTGCAGGTGCCAAAGTGGGAACTGGCGGTGACCGGACGTGATTTGCGCGGGGTGAGGTTGACCAGCGATTCCTGGTTCATGGCTGCACCTCTCGATGAAAGGTGGCGATCTCGATAAATACGAACGGTGGATCTGGAACGATCTTCTTGAGCATGGTGCATCTCCTTGCGGCTCTCCGTAATGACGCTCCGCACCCACACGCCAATATGGGTGGACGGAGCCGTGCGGGTTGGCGTGCCGGACAGAGAGAGCCGGTGAGCCCGAAGGCTCCCACACACGGCTCCGCCCATAACGGGTGCAGCCATGCAGGACACTTTTGAAAGTGCCCGCTCTCTGTATCCGGGACGCCAATCCCGAACCGCAGAAACTACTGCGGTGCGGCACGGTACTCAAGTACCGCTTATGTGTCAAAAGTGTTCATCGCCCCCGGCCCCAATCCTGTGCAGGCCTGTGCAGCAAGCACCATCCTGGCCCCTCCCCGCGCCCCGATTCGTCGCACAGCCGCTCTATCACGCACCTTCCAACGCCCGGCACAGCCTTTGCAATCTCCGACCTGGCCAACCCCCACCATCACATCGGAGTGAGCACATGAAGCGACGCAGTCTGATCAAGGCCTTCACCCTCAGCGCATCGGTCGCCGCGATGGGCCTGAGCTGGAGCATCCAGGCCGCCGAGACCATCAAGGTCGGCATCCTGCATTCGCTGTCCGGGACCATGGCCATTTCCGAGACTTCGCTCAAGGACATGGCGCTGATGACCATCGACGAGATCAACGCCAAGGGTGGCGTGAACGGCAAGATGCTCGAACCGGTGGTGGTCGACCCGGCGTCCAACTGGCCGCTGTTCGCTGAAAAGAGCCGCCAGCTGCTGACCCAGGACAAGGTCGCGGTGGTGTTCGGCTGCTGGACCTCGGTGTCGCGCAAGTCGGTGCTGCCAGTGTTCGAAGAGCTCAACGGCCTGCTGTTCTACCCGGTGCAGTACGAGGGTGAAGAGATGTCGCCGAACGTGTTCTACACCGGTGCGGCGCCCAACCAGCAGGCGATCCCGGCGGTGGAATACCTGATGAGCGAAGACGGCGGCAGCGCCAAGCGCTTCTTCCTGCTGGGCACCGACTACGTCTACCCGCGCACCACCAACAAGATCCTGCGCGCTTTCCTGCACAGCAAAGGCGTGGCCGACAAGGACATCGAAGAGGTGTACACGCCGTTCGGCCACGCCGATTACCAGACCATCGTTGCCAACATCAAGAAGTTCTCCGCCGGCGGCAAGACGGCAGTGATTTCCACGGTCAACGGCGACTCCAACGTACCGTTCTACAAAGAACTGGCCAACCAGGGCCTGAAGGCCACCGACGTACCGGTGGTGGCCTTCTCGGTGGGCGAAGAAGAGCTGCGCGGCATCGACACCAAACCGTTGGTGGGGCACCTGGCCGCGTGGAACTACTTCGAGTCGGTGGATAACCCGGTGAACCAGAAGTTCGTCGCCGACTGGAAGGCCTACGCCAAGGCCAAGGGCCTGCCAGGCGCTGACAAGGCGGTGACCAACGACCCGATGGAAGCCACCTACGTGGGCATCCACATGTGGGCGCAGGCCGCCGAGAAAGCCAAGTCCACAGACGTCGACAAAGTGCGTGAAGCATTAGCCGGGCAGAGCTTCAAGGCACCGTCGGGCTTCACCCTGACCATGGACAAGACCAACCACCACCTGCACAAGCCGGTGATGATCGGCGAGATCCAGGATGACGGGCAGTTCAGTGTGGTGTGGGAAACCGAGCAGCCGCTGCGGGCGCAGCCTTGGAGCCCGTTCATTCCGGGGAATGACAAGCGGCCGGATTATGCGGTGAAGGGCAACTGACGCTATCGCGGGGCAAGCCCGCTCCCACGCCGCCCCCATCATCTGACGAGATCGGCGTGGGAGCGGGCTTGCCCCGCGATGAATCCACTGCCGATTTTCCAGGACGCCTCGCATGCTCAGACTCCTGCTGACATTACTGCTGCTACTGCCCCTGGCCACCCAAGCCAGCGAGGGCGAATTCTTCCTCAGCGCCAAGCCCGCCGAACAGGCGCGCCTGCTCGAAACTTGGGCCGCGCAACCCGACGCCGCACGCCTGCCGCTACTGGACAACCTGCGCCAGGGCCGCATCGCCGAAAACGACACGCGCAAACTGCGCCTGAACAACCGCCTGCGCGGCCTGATCGACAACGCCCTGGCCAGCCATCAGTTACTCAGCGACCAGACCAACGTGCGCCTGGCCGCCGCCCAGCAACTGCAAAAAAGCGCGCAACCCGCGCAAATGGCCTTCCTCGACCGGCGCTTCGCCAGCGAACCCGACGCCGCCGTGCACGCTGCCCTCGGCCTGGCCCTGGCCAACCTGCAACTGGGCGCCAACGAGCCCGCGGTACGCCTGGCCGCCGTGCGCCTGCTCGGCGAAACCGGCGACCCGCTGGCCCGCACCCGCCTCGAAGCGCTACTACAACCCGGCGCCGAACCCGACGCCGCCGTGCGCACCGCAGCCGAAACCAGCCTGGCCCAGGTACAGCGCAAGCTGCTGGTCGGCGAGCTGCTCGGCCAGGCCTTCAGTGGCCTGTCGCTGGGTTCGATCCTGCTGCTGGCCGCGCTGGGCCTGGCGATCACCTTCGGCCTGCTCGGGGTGATCAACATGGCTCACGGCGAGATGCTGATGCTCGGCGCCTACAGCACCTACATGGTTCAGGTGCTGCTGCAGCGCTACGCTCCGAGTGCCATCGAGTTCTACCCGTTGATCGCCCTGCCGGTGGCATTCGCCGTCAGCGCAGGGGTCGGCATGGCCCTGGAGCGCACGGTGATCCGCCACCTGTATGGCCGCCCGTTGGAAACCCTGTTGGCCACCTGGGGCATCAGCCTGATCCTGATCCAGGCCGTGCGCCTGCTCTTCGGCGCGCAAAACGTCGAGGTGAGCAACCCGGCCTGGCTGTCCGGCGGCGTCCAGGTGCTGCCCAACCTGGTGCTGCCGTACAACCGCCTGGTGATCATCGGCTTCGCCCTCGCCGTGGTGCTGCTCACCTGGCTGCTGCTCAACCGCACACGGCTGGGCCTGAACGTGCGCGCGGTCACCCAGAACCGCAACATGGCAGCCTGCTGCGGGGTGTCCACCGGGCGCGTGGACATGCTCGCCTTCGGCCTCGGCTCGGGCATCGCCGGGCTCGGCGGCGTGGCCCTGAGCCAGGTCGGCAACGTCGGCCCGGACCTGGGCCAGAGCTACATCATCGACTCGTTCCTGGTGGTGGTGCTCGGCGGCGCCGGGCAGCTGGCCGGCAGCCTGTGGGCGGCCTTCGGGCTGGGCATCGCCAACAAACTGCTGGAGCCGCAGATCGGTGCGGTGCTGGGCAAGATCCTCATCCTTGCGCTGATCATTCTGTTCATCCAGAAGCGCCCGCAAGGCCTGTTCGCCCTCAAGGGACGGGTAATCGACTGATGAACCAGCCATTGATTGTCACTGCTACGCGCAAGGCCGGCACCCGGGTGTCGCTGGCCGTCGGCGCCGTTGTCGTCCTGGTACTGCTGGCCCTGCCGCTGCTGTCGCTGCTGCCCGACGGGCAGGCCTTGCAGGTCTCGGCCTATACCCTGACCCTGGTCGGCAAGATTCTTTGCTACGCCATCGTCGCCCTGGCCCTGGACCTGGTGTGGGGCTACGCCGGGTTGCTGTCGCTGGGCCACGGCCTGTTCTTTGCCGTTGGCGGCTATGCCATGGGCATGTACCTGATGCGCCAGGCGGCCGGTGATGGTCTGCCGGGCTTCATGGCCTTCCTGTCTTGGAGCGAGCTGCCCTGGTACTGGGCCGGCACCCAGCACTTCGCCTGGGCGCTGTGCCTGATCGTGCTGGCACCGGGGCTGCTGGCGCTGGTGTTCGGCTTCTTCGCCTTCCGCTCGCGGATCAAGGGTGTGTACTTCTCGATCATGACCCAGGCCCTGACCTTTGCCGGGATGCTGCTGTTCTTTCGCAACGAGACCGGCTTTGGCGGCAACAACGGCTTCACCAGCTTCCGCACCATCCTCGGTTTCGACATCGCCGCCCAGGGCACCCGGGCGGTGCTGTTCCTGCTGACAGTCGGTCTGCTGCTGGCCAGCCTGTACCTGTGCTGGCGCCTGACCCAGAGCAAGTTCGGGCGCCTGCTCACTGCCGTGCGCGACGCCGAGAACCGCCTGATGTTCTGCGGCTACGACCCACGCGGCTTCAAGCTGCTGGTGTGGGTGCTCAGCGCCGTGCTGTGCGGCCTGGCCGGGGCGCTGTACGTGCCGCAGGTGGGCATCATCAACCCCAGCGAGATGTCACCGACCAACTCCATCGAGGCCGCCGTGTGGGTGGCACTCGGCGGGCGCGGCACGTTGATCGGGCCGCTGCTCGGCGCCGGCCTGGTCAATGGCATGAAGAGCTGGTTCACCGTGGCGTTCCCCGAGTTCTGGCTGTTCTTCCTCGGCGCGCTGTTCATCCTCGTCACCCTTTACCTGCCCAAGGGCGTGGTCGGCCTGCTGAAGAAAAGGAGCCAGCCATGAGAAGCGTGCCCCCGGTGCACCCGGAATTCATGCTGGAACCGATCTTCGACCAGGTCGGCAGCGGTCGCGAAGCCATCGGCCTGGGCCGGCGTCGCGAGGCCGGGCTGGACACCCGCCACGGCACGGTGTTGAGCCTGGAAGGCATCAGCGTCAGCTTCGATGGCTTCAAGGCGCTCAACGACCTCAACCTGTACATCGGCGTCGGTGAACTGCGCTGCATCATCGGCCCCAACGGCGCCGGCAAGACCACGATGATGGACGTGATCACCGGCAAGACCCGCCCCGATTCGGGTACCGCGTTTTTCGGCGACACCCTCGACCTGACCCGCATGAGCGAATGCCAGATCGCCCAGGCCGGCATCGGCCGCAAGTTCCAGAAGCCCACGGTGTTCGAGGCGTTGACGGTGTTCGAGAACCTGGAGCTGGCGCTCAAGGCCGACAAGTCGGTGTGGGCCAGCCTGCTGGCACGCTTGAGCGGCGCGCAGCGCCAGCGCATCGACGAGGTGCTGACCACCTTGCGGCTGCTGCCCCTGGCCCAGCGCCAGGCGGGGTTGTTGTCCCACGGGCAGAAGCAGTTCCTGGAGATCGGCATGCTGCTGGTGCAGGAGCCGAAGCTGCTGCTGCTCGACGAGCCGGTGGCGGGGATGACCGATGCCGAGACCGAGTTCACCGCCGAGCTGTTCCGCTCGCTGGCGGGCCGGCATTCGCTGATGGTGGTGGAGCATGACATGGGCTTCGTCGGCAGCATTGCCGACCATGTGACGGTGCTGCATCAGGGGAGTGTGCTGGCCGAAGGGTCGCTGGCGCAGGTGCAGGCGAGGTAAAAACCAACAGGGACATGACATGCTGAAAATCGACACCCTGCACCAGTACTACGGCGGCAGCCACATCCTGCGCGGCCTGTCCTTCGAGGCCAAGGTCGGCGAGGTCACCTGCCTGCTGGGCCGCAACGGCGTGGGCAAGACCACCCTGCTGCGCTGCCTGATGGGCCTGCTGCCAGCCCGCGAGGGCCACGTGGAATGGGAAGGCAAGCCGATCACCACGCTCAAGCCCCAGCAACGGGTCCAGGCCGGTATCGCCTACGTGCCCCAGGGCCGCGAGATCTTCCCGCGCCTGACTGTCGAGGAAAACCTGCTGATGGGCCTGTCGCGCTTCCCCGCCCGCGAGGCACGGGATGTGCCGGCCTTCATCTACGAACTGTTCCCGGTGCTGGAGCAGATGAAACAACGCCGTGGCGGCGACCTCTCTGGCGGCCAGCAGCAACAGTTGGCCATCGGCCGCGCCCTGGCCAGCCGCCCGCGCCTGTTGATCCTCGACGAACCTACCGAAGGCATCCAGCCGTCGGTGATCAAGGAGATCGGCGCGGTGATCCGCAAGCTCGCCGACCGTGGCGACATGGCCATCCTGCTGGTGGAGCAGTTCTACGATTTCGCCGAGGAACTGGCCGACCAGTACCTGGTCATGGCCCGCGGCGAGATCGTCCAGCGCGGCCGCGGCGAAAACATGCAGGCTGAAGGTGTGCGCGGCCTGGTTACCATTTAATCTGCAACCACTTCCCTTGCGAGACGCTGTCATGAGTTACCAGATCCACGACGCCCTGATCGACGACGTGCCGGGCATCCTCGACATCTACAACGACGCCGTGGCCAACACCACGGCGATCTGGAACGAAACCCCGGTGGACCTGGCCAATCGCCTGGCCTGGTTCGAGGCCCGCGCGCAGCAGGGTTATCCAATCCTGGTCGCGGTGGATGACAGCGGCGTGCTGGGTTACGCCTCGTTCGGCGACTGGCGCCCCTTCGAGGGCTTCCGCCATACGGTCGAACATTCGGTGTACATCCGTGCAGACCAGCGCGGCAAAGGTCTGGGCCCGGTGCTGATGGAAGCGCTGGTCGAACGGGCCAGGGGCTGTGGCAAGCATGTGATGGTCGCCGCCATCGAGAGCGGCAATGCCGCGTCGGTGCGCCTGCACGAGCGGTTGGGGTTCGTGGTGACCGGGCAGATGCCGCAGGTAGGGGTGAAGTTCGGCCGGTGGCTGGACCTGACCTTCATGCAATTGATGCTCGATCCTGGGGCACAGCCGTGAAGCCCGAGGGGCCGCCGTGCGGCCCCACAACGTTTACATCTGGGTAAACCGGCCCAACCGTTGGCGCAGCATGTGGTTCTCGCTGCGCAACTGCTGGACCTCTTCCAGCAGCTCAAGCGCCAGGGCCACCCCTTCCCACTCCAGCTCCAGCTGATCATGCAGCTTCACCGCACGCTTGAGGGTGACCGGCGCGCGGTCGTCGAACACCCATTCCTCCGGCGTTCGCCCCGAAGGTTCAACGATGCCGTGCTCGACGATCTCGATCACGCAATCGGCCGTGAGGTCGGCTTCCTGGCAAAGGGTACGCATGTCCAGTTGAACGATCAGGGTGCTGCTCATGATCACTTACTCCATTGAGTCCTCGGGTTGAACGCGGCTTTCTCGGAGAGCTGGGTCCACAATGCGCGCGCTGCGTCATCGGATTGGGCAGGCATCACTACCTTCAGCTGGGCGTACAGGTCGCCGCGCTCGCCCTGCTTGTTCAACAGGCCCATGCCCTTGACCCGCAGGCGCTGGCCGCTCTGGCTGTCGGGACGGATGGTCAGGTTGATCTTGCCGGTCAAAGTCGGCACGGCCACCTTGGCGCCGAGTGCCGCCTCCCACGGTGCCAGCGGCACGGTAATGATCAGGTCATGACCTTCGACATCGAACAACGGGTGCGGTGCCATGCGGATGGTCAGGAACAAATCGCCGTTGGCCCCGCCGCCCACGCCCGGCGCGCCCTGGCCCTTGAGGCGGATGCGCTCGCCGTCGGTCACCCCGGCGGGGATCTTCACGTTCAGGGTCTTGGTGGTGAACCCGGTGCGCTGGCCGGCAGCGTTGGTCTGCGGCACCTGGAAGCTGATCTGCTTGGATTCCTTGTTCAGGGTTTCCTCGAGGAACACCGCCAGTTCCAGTTCCACGTCCTGCCCTCGCCTGCCGGCACTGCGTTGTTGCCGGCCACCGCCGCCACCGAAGGGGTTGCCACCCCGGGCGCCGAAGATCGAGCTGAAGAAATCGGAAAAATCGCCACCTTCGAAACCACCGCCACCACCGCTGCGAGACTCCCAGCCAGGCGGCGCCTGGAACGGCCGGCCATGCTGGCCGCCGTATTTGCGGATCTCGTCGTACTCGGCGCGCTTGTCCTTGTCGCCAAGCACTTCGTAGGCCTCGTTGGCCTCCTTGAACTTGTCCTCGGCGTCACGCTCCTTGCTGACGTCGGGGTGATACTTGCGCGCGAGCTTGCGGTACGCGGCCTTGATCGCCTTGTCGTCCGCGCTCGCCTCGACGCCGAGTATCTTGTAATAGTCTTTGAAGTCCATCTATGGATCACCGATGTGAATGTACGTATTGCTACTGAAGATTGGGGTCAAGCATAGCCTTTCAAGGCTCATCCGGGGTTGCGCTATCGCAGACGACCGGTCTTGATTTAGCCGCAGAACGGCATAAACTGCGCGGCCGTTTTGCCTCCGGAAGCTTTCTCCATGTCTGACGTATCCCCGGCCCGTGCCCTCGGCATCGACTTCGGTACCTCCAACTCCACGGTCGGCTGGCACCGCCCTGGCGCCGAATCGCTGATCGCCCTGGAAGACGGCAAGATCACCCTGCCGTCGGTGGTCTTCTTCAATATCGAGGAACGTCGCCCGGTATATGGCCGCCTGGCCCTGCACGAGTACCTGGAAGGCTACGAAGGCCGCCTGATGCGCTCGCTCAAGAGCCTGCTGGGCTCCAAGCTGATCAAGCACGACACCAGCGTGCTGGGCAGCGCCCTGCCGTTCAAGGACCTGCTGGGCATGTTCATCGGCGAGCTGAAAAAGCGCGCCGAAGCCGATGCCGGCCGCGAATTCGACCAGGTGGTGCTCGGCCGCCCGGTATTTTTCGTCGACGAAGACCCGGCCGCCGACCAGGAGGCCGAGGATACCCTGGCGGAAGTTGCGCGCAAGATCGGCTTCAAGGACGTGTCGTTCCAGTACGAGCCGATCGCTGCGGCGTTCGACTACGAGTCGGGCATCAGCCGTGAAGAGCTGGTGCTGATTGTGGATATCGGCGGTGGTACCTCGGACTTTACCCTGATCCGCCTGTCGCCCGAGCGCCACCTGGTGGCCGAGCGCCAGGACGACATCCTCGCCACCGGCGGCGTGCACATCGGCGGTACCGACTTCGACAAGCAGCTGAGCCTGCAGGGTGTGATGCCGCTGTTCGGCTATGGCAGCCGGATGAAAAGCGGCGCGCTGATGCCCACCAGCTACCACCTCAACCTGGCCACCTGGCACACCATCAACGCCCTGTATGCGCAGAAGTCGCAGCTGGCCCTGGGCAGCATGCGCTACGACATCGAGGACACCCTGGGTATCGACCGCCTGTTCAAGCTGATCGAGCAGCGCGCCGGGCACTGGCTGGCGATGGAGGTGGAGGCCAGCAAGATCGAGCTGACCGAGCGCGACAGCCGGAGCATCGACTTTGGCCGGATCGAGCCGCAGCTGTCGGCCGAGCTGACCCGGGCACTGTTCGAAGATGCAATTGACGGTTTGCTCGAGCGCGTGCGCGGCAGCGTGAGTGAACTGCTGGCCAAGGCGGGCGTGAGCGAAAGCCAGGTGGACACGGTGTTCTTCACCGGGGGCTCCAGCGGCATTCCGGCGCTGCGCAACAGCGTGGCGGCGATGCTGCCCAATGCGCGGCATGTGGAAGGCAATATCTTCGGCAGCATCGGCAGCGGTCTGGCGATCGAGGCGCGCAAGCGCTACGGCGTGCTCTGATCGATTTGGGGCCGCTTTGCGGCCCCGGTGATCCTCAGACCAGCTCAGCCCGCTTCAACTCGCTCTTCAGGTAGGCGTAGTAGATCGGCCCCGCCACCACCCCCGGCAGGCCGAACGCCGCCTCGAACACCAGCATCGCCAGCAACAGCTCCCAGGCCTTGGCACTGATCTGGCCGCCGACGATCCGCGCGTTGAGGAAATACTCGACCTTGTGGATAACGATCAAGTACCCCAGCGCCGCCATCGCCACCCAGATCGACAGCGACAGGCCGACGATGGTGATCAGGGTGTTGGACATCAGGTTGCCGATCACCGGCAGCAGCCCTAGCAGGAAGGTCAGCACGATCAGGGTCTTCGTCAGCGGCAGGTGCACGCCGAACAGCGGCAGCACCACGGCAAGGAAGATGCCGGTGAAGAAGGTGTTGAGCAACGAGATCTTGATCTGCGCGAAGACGATGTTGCGAAACGCCTGCACCAGCAGGCTCAGGCGCTCGAACAAGGCCGCGGCCAGGGGCTTGCGCCGGGAAATGTCGGGGATGCGCTGCAGGGCGACGATGGCGCCGAGGATCATGCCGATCAACAGGGTCACGAACATGTGCGCCATGCCCTTGCCGACCAGCTGCAGGTCGCTCAGGTGGCTCTTGATCCACTCGCCGATGGCCACCTTGAACTCGGCGGCGCTGGCCGGCAGGTAGGCTTCGATGAACGGCGGCAACTGGCCACGGGCACGCTCGACCAGGCCCATGAACTTGTCCAGCGAGGCGCCGGGGTTCTCGGCCTCGTGCAGGAGGAAACTGAAGGCGCCGGCAATCAGCAGGGTGAGCGTGCTCACCACCAATGTGCCGAGCAGCGCCACCGCCAGCCAGCGCGCACGCTGCCCGGCGATCAGCGGCTGCAGCCTGGGGGTGAGCATGTTGACCAGCTCGAACACCAGCAGGCCGGCGAGCAGGCTCGGCAGCAGCTTCAGGGGCAGCGCCAGCAACAGGCCGGCCATGACGATGATCCAGCTGGCCAGGGTGACCTGGCGGGGGGTGAAGGTCATACAGCCTCGACGGCAGACAGCGGAAAGTCCCGCAGTCTGCCAGCCTTCACGGCAGAGGCATAGGCGCAGGTCATTTCTTCTTCAGGCAGTCGCTCATGAAGGTCTTGCGCTCGTCGCCCTTGAGCGCCTTGGTGGTGGCATCGGCGTTACAGGTCTTCATCTTCTCCTGCTGGGTGGCGGCAGGCTTGGCCTTGAGGCAAGTGCTCATGAACGCCTTGCGCTCGTCGCCCTTGAGCGCCTTGGCGGTCGCGTCGGCGTTGCAGGTCTTCATCTTTTCCTGTTGCGCGGTGGCGGCGAATCCTTGCCCCGCGATCAACATGCCCAACACCAGCAGGGGTACGTGCAGCAGCTTCATGGAGTGGTCTCCTTGCCTGCGCGCCGGATGCGCGCTCGTCGCAGCTGAGTGTAGACAAGAATTTTTACATCTCTGTCCGCGCCCGCCGTCGGTACTGTTCCGGCGTGCACTGGGCCTGGCGCTGGAACATGGCGATGAAGGCCGACGCGCTGCTGTAGCCGAGGTCGAAGGCGATGGCCTGGATCGCGGTGCCCGCCTCGAGCGCCTCGATGGCGCGCAGAAAGCGCAGGCGCAAACGCCATTCGCCGAAGCTCATCCCCAATTCACGCAGGAACTGCCGGGCCAGGGTGCGTTCGCTGACATGCACCTGCGCGGCCCAGTGGGCCAGCGGGCGGTTGTCGCCGGGCTCGCCATGCAATCCTTCAAGCACCTGGCGCAGGCTGTCGCTGCGGGCGAACGGCAGGTAGCAGGTCTGGGTCTGCGCCAGGTGCAACTGGTCCAGCAGCACCTGTGCCAGGCGCTGGTCACGCTCGTCCCGGGCGATGCGCAGGTCGCGGCGGGCGAAGTCGCCGAGGATCGCCTTGAGGATGTCGCTGATCACCAGGCTGCAGGGTTGTGCAGGCAGCCCGGCACACAAGCTGCGGTCAAGGTAGACCGAGCGGTAGACGATGGCCTGGGGGTTGTAGCAGCCATGCTCGGTATCCGGCGGCACCCACACGGCGTAGTGCGGCGGCGAGATGAAGCGCTGGCCTTCGACGTCCAGGTGCATCAGGCCATGGGACGCGTAGTTGAGCTGGCCCCAGGGGTGACGGTGCGGGGCGCTGTGGGTGTCGGCACCGAATTCGTCGTAGCGAAAGTACACCGGGGCCGGGAGCTGGTCGAAGCGCGGAATGTCGAGGTACTTGCGGGCCATGCTGTCTGCTTCGCGGGGTCGGTTGTCTGGATGGAAGTATAGGCATGCAAGCAGACAAGCGATAATACCCGCCGTCACACCCTCCCTGCACGACCAGGCAAGCCCGCTCCTGCAGGGGACACCCGTTACTTGAGAGTCCCAATGAACTACCTCTTCCCCCTCATCGCCATCCTCATCTGGGCCGGCAACACCGTTGTCACCAAGATGTCCGCAGGGGCCATCTTCCCGGCCGAGATCGGCTTCTACCGCTGGTTGCTGGCCGGCCTGTTGTTCACGCCGTTCCTGCTGCCCCAGGTCTGGCGAAACCGCGCGGCGATCCGCCCGCACCTGGGCAAGGTGTTCGTGCTGGGCGTGCTGGGCATGGCCATCTACCAGAGCCTGGCGTACTTCGCCGCCAGCATCACCAGCGCCACCAACATGGGCATCATCCTCTCGCTGATGCCGCTGATGTCACTGGCCCTGTCCATCGCCTGGCTGGGCCAGCGCCTGAGCTACGGCGCGCTGCTGGGCGCGATCGTGTCGTTCTTCGGCGTGCTTGAAGTCGTCTCGGCCGGGCAGCCCGGCACGCTGCTGCACCAGGGCCTGAACAGTGGCGACCTGATGATGCTGGTGGCCACCCTCGCCTATGCGCTGTACAGCTTCCTGCTGAAGAAATGGCAGCTGCGCCTGCCGCCGCTGCAATTGCTCTACCTGCAGGTGCTGGTGGCGATCCTGGTGCTGCTGCCGCTGTTCGTGCTGTCACCGAAGACCGGGCTGAACGGCCACAACCTCGGCCTGGTGCTGTATGCCGGCCTGCTGGCCTCGATGGTCGCGCCGCGAGTATGGATGCAGGCCGTGCATCGCCTGGGCCCGAGCCGCACCACGCTGTTCTTCAACCTGCTGCCGGTGGTCACGGCGGTGATCGCCGCCGTGGTGCTGGACGAGCAACTGGCCAGTTATCACCTGGTCGGCGGCTTGCTGACACTGGTCGGCGTGCTGCTGGCCGAGCGCTGGACAACGCCAGTACGGCGCACGGTCACACCCCCGCGGCCTTGAGCCGTGCGGCATGTTCGGTGAACAGCCGCACCGGTTCGGCGCCCTTGCCCACCGCGCCGAGGGACTGGTTGACGATGTCCAGGTGGTCGAGCGGATAGTCGTCGCCGATCACCTGGCCCAGGTGCGAGCTGAAGCGCCCGACCATGCCGTCGCAGTGGCCCTTCTCGCGCACGAAGCTGCGGGCAAACAAGCGGCAGAAGCGATTGCTGCCGTCGAAGCGGTTCAAGCCCTGGTCGGTGCGGCCCGGCTGCAAGGTGCCTGACCAGGAGTAGTAACGCACGCCGTTCACCTCGGCCGGCCCCTCGCCGCCCCAGACCTCGGGCAGCCCCTGTGGATAAGCCTGGTTGAACAGCGCCACCCCGGCGCTGGTCAGCGACTGGTGCGAGGCATGCACGTCGATCGGCAGCGGATCCCGGCGCCAGCCGGTCTCCAGCCAGCCCAGCAGCACGGCGAAACCATGCAGCACGGCCTTGAGGATGCGCCCCTTGGCAGAGTCGCCCGGCGCCGTGCGTTCAAGGTGGTCGGCCAGCTCCGAGCCATGGTTGGGGCCGGCCACCGAAGTCACCGAGGCCACCCGGTCTGGCCGCTTCGCCGCCGCATAGCGGGCACTGAGCGCGCCCTGGCTGTGGCCGATCAGGTTGACCTTCTCGACCCCCGTCCGCTGGCAGATATCCTCGATGATGATCAACAGCTGCTCGCCGCGCACCTCACTGGAATGCAGCGGCGATATCTGCACCGGATATACCTGCGCGCCGCCCCGGCGCAATGCCGGGACGATGCCGAACCAGTAGGGATACAGCAGTGCCCGCACGAAACCGAGCATGCCCGGCACCAGCACCAGTGGATAACGCGTGGCCAGTTCCTGACTCATCACCCTGCCCTTTTCCATGGACGACCGGCCCACACTACAGCGTGCCCTGCGTCATTCGCAATCGAACTCCCGGCGCGCTGCGCGGTTCCAAGCAGAACAGACCCTGAGCAAGGAGCGGGACCATGTACAAGCACACCCTGGCCATCCTTCTGGCAAGCGCGACCCTCGCCGCCTGCGGCAGCCGCCCGGAAAACCCGGTGGACTACGTCACCTACCGCGACGAGCCGCTGGTCAAGCAGGTGGAGCACGGCATGACCATGCAGAAGGTCATCGCCATCGGCGGCAGCCCGTCGAATGTCAGCGACCTGCCCCACGGCGGCACCTGCAACGACTACATCCTCAACCGCGATGGCCAGCAACAGCCCTATTACGTGCGCTTCGACGCCACCGGCCATGTCGACGCCAAGGGTTTCAAGACCTGCAAGCAACGCCAGGAAGACAGCGACGCCGTCCACGGCGCATGACACCCCATGACCACCCTGATCCTTTCGGAGATGAACATGAGCGTTGAACTGACCGATGTGAAAACCCTGCGCGAACGTGCCCGCCAGCATGTCGAGCAAGGCGCGGTGACCGAGGGTTACCACGCCGATCGCGAGAAGATCCTGCGCCTGCTCAACGAGTCGCTGGCCACCGAGCTGGTCTGCGTGCTGCGCTACAAGCGTCACTACTTCATGGCCAGCGGTATCAAGGCCAGCGTCGCCGCCGCCGAATTCCTCGAGCACGCCACCCAGGAAGCCGAGCATGCCGACAAGCTGGCCGAACGCATTGTACAGCTGGGCGGCGAGCCGGACTTCAACCCCGACAACCTGACCAAGAATTCCCATGCCCAGTACGTGGCGGGCAGTTCATTGAAGGAGATGGTGCTGGAGGATCTGGTGGCCGAACGGATCGCCATTGACAGCTACCGCGAGATCATCCAGTACATCGGCGATAAAGACCCGACCACGCGGCGCATCTTCGAAGACATCCTGGCCCAGGAAGAAGAGCACGCCGACGATATGTCGGATCTGTTGCAGGGCTTGTAGTGTTGGGGGCGCTGTGCGCCCCAATCGCCGGCAAGCCGGCTCCCACAGGCGATCGGTGATAACTGTGGGAGCGATCGGGCCGCAAAGCGGCCCTACTTCTTGGCCTTCACCGCCGCCGGCGCCTTGCCGGCGCGCATCTGCTGCAACAACGGCGTGCACTGGTTGGGCACATCGCCGCTGCTCGGCGCGATCAGCGCCAGCAATCCCGCCGCCGGCCCCGCCACCACACCCAAGGCCACCATCCCCGCACCGCGCAAAGCCAGCGGTACTGCCTGCACGCCGGCACTGGGCTTGGCAAACGGCCCGCGCACATACAACGGCGAGCGCAGCGAGAACAGCCGCAACCCTTTCGATTCCGGGGTGATCTTCAGATCCAGTTGCTCGCTGGCGAAATTGGCCGTGCCGTTAATGTAGATGATCGCGTTCTCGGTATCGAAAACGAACAGGCGGGTGGTCGCCAGGCCCTCCTTGATGCCGACATCGGCCGCGGCACAGTTGATCTTCACTTCCTCATCGCCAAACAGCTTGCCGATCACGTAGTTGCCCACGTTGAGCCCGGCGATCTCCATCAGACTGCGGCTGATGGCGCCATCGTTGATCAGCAGGCGCAGGTCGCCGTTGGAAGTGCCGAGTAGCGCCGCCACCGAGTTGCCCCGGCCACTGATATCGGCGTCGCCGTTGAGCTCGCCGAAGCTGGTCTGCATGGGCGCGAAGCTGGGGAACAACTGCTTGAGCTTGAAGCCCCGGGCGGTGAGCTGGGCGCGCCCCTGCATCGGCGTGCTGCGCCCGTCCAGGCGGATGTTGGAATCGAGGTTGCCCCCGGCCACGCCGAAGCGCAGCGGTTCCAGGCGCAGCAGGCCGTCCTCGAGAATCACGTGGGCAGACAGGTCATTGAACGGCAGTTTCTCGCTGTGCACGATGCGCTTGCCGGCGAAGGTCACGTCGGCATCCATCGTCCGCCAGCGCTCGGTGCGGAACTCCTCTACCGGCAACACCTTGTTGGCCGGCTGCTTGCTGGCGCCGCCGCGGGCCTTCTGCTCGGCGTTGGAGTCGGCGCCGATCAGCGGTGCCAGGTCCTTGAACAGCAGTTGATTGGAGACCAGGTTGCCGGACAGTTTTGGCCGGGGCTGGCTGGCGACGAAGGCCAGGTCGCCGTGGATATCACTGTCGCCGATCTTGCCGTTGAAGCCTTCATAGCGGAAATGCGCGCCCTCGGCGGCATGCAGGTTGGCGCTCAGGTGGCCGTCGGTGGCGTAGGGTGGCGTGTCGGGCAGGGTCACGCCGGTCAGCGGGTAGAGGTTGCCCAGGCTGCTGCCGGAGAGTTTCAGGCGCAGGTCGAGGGCACCCAGGCTGCGCGGATCGGTCAGGGTACCGGCAAGGACGACATGGGTATCGCCGATGCGCACGTCGGCCTGCAGCGGGAAGGGTTGGCTGGCATCCTGCAGCGCCAGCAGGCCGCCGATCTTGCCGGTGCCGGCCACTGCCTGGCCCTTGTAGCGCCCCTGGGCCTTGAAGCCGAAGGCATAGTCCTGGGCGTTGCCGGCCTTCTCGGCGCGGGCCTTGCCGACGATGTCGCTGAACGGAATCGGCTTGCCCAGCGGGTCGACCTGCACTTTCATGCTGGTTTTCAGGGTCTGGTCGTCGAAGCTGACATTGCCCTGGTCGAAGCCGATCGCGCCGATGTCCAGCACCCACTTCGACGGCTCCTCGTGCTCATCCTTGGGCCCGAAGTCGAATACCCAGTTGGCCCGGCCATCGGCCAGGCGGGTGAGGCTGGCACTGGGCTTGACCAGGTCGATACGCGGAATGCTGATGCGCTGGACGATCAGCGGCAACGGCGCCAGGCGAAAATCCACCCGCTCCAGGCCCACCATGCGCGGTTCCTTGAGCCATTCGGGGTTGCCCAGGGTGAGATTTTCGGCGGTGAAGTGCGGCCAGGGCACGAAGGCACGCCAGCCGCCCTCCTCGGGTTCGGTGCGCCAGTGCACCGCGAGGTTGCCGTTGATCGCGAAAGGCCGGTGCAGGGCTTCGGAGACTTTCTCGTTGAGCAGCGGCTTGACGCGGTTCCAGTCGAAGGTGGCGATCACCACCACCAGGATTGCCAACAGGGTGGCCAGGGTGGCGAAGGTCCAGACGATGATTCTGGCAGGGCGCGTCATTGCGTGATTCTCCTGACTGCATGGAAGGCGGCGCGACGATGGCACTCATTATGTCGGACTGATGAAAACCCGCCGGGTTTAATCCGCGCAGCATGATAACCAAGATTTTCCTGACGATTTTCTCAGCTTTTGGTCTACGGAGCGTGGCAGTGTTACCGGGGAATCGGCGTGCCTCAATACTCGGCGCATCGCCGAAAACATTGAGCCAGAGCGCTCCACGCACAGTATCAATGCCGTCGATTGTTACCATTATCCTGATGAACTTTTCTCTGGAGTTACCGGGCGTAGCATTGGCTCCGTACCCACTTTCCAGCCCCCCAGAGGAGCACCGAATCATGAAACGCCATCTGCTGCTGAGCCTGACCCTGTCCGTACTTGCTGCCAACGCCTTCGCCCTGCCAGCCGAAGACCAGCACCTGAGCGCCGAATCGCGCTCCAGCGCCATCACCGTCAGCCAACCACTGAACACCCTGGCAGAAGGTGGCGCCGAGCGCCTGCAGGAACGCGCAGGCCGCGTGGCCGAAGGCGGTGCCGAACGCCTGCTCGAACGTAACAACCGTGTTGCCGAAGGTGGCTCTGATCGCCTGATCGAACGCAATGACCGTGTCGCCGAGGGTGGTTCGGATCGCCTGATCGAACGCAATGACCGTGTCGCCGAAGGTGGTTCCGATCGCCTGATCGAACGCAACGACCGTGTCGCCGAAGGTGGTTCCGATCGCCTCAACGAACGCAACAACCGTGTAGCCGAGGGTGGCTCGGATCGCCTGGTCGAACTCAGCCGTGTGAGCTGATCGCCATGGCCGAAAACAACAACCCTCCGTACGGTAGCTGCTCCCCTCCAAGCCCGGTCCATTGACCGGGCTTCGTTTTTCTATCCAGAATGCCCAGCCGTACAGTCATAGAAGCCTGCCCCATGCTGCCGCGCGCCGAACAGAAGCTACAAACCCGCCAGGCCCTGCTGGATGCCGCCTGCCTGCTCATGGAGAGCGGCCGGGGTTTCGGCAGCATCAGCCTGCGCGAGGTGGCCAAGGCCGCCGGCATCGTGCCCACCGGTTTCTACCGCCACTTCCCCGACATGGACGCTCTGGGCCTGGCCCTGGTCGCCGAGGTGGATACCACCTTCCGCCAGACCATCCGCCTGGTGCGCCATAACGAATTCGAACTGGGTGGCATCACCGATGCCTCGGTGCGCATCTTCCTCGACGTGGTCGCCGCCCACCGCGCGCAATTCCTGTTCCTCGCCCGCGAGCAGTACGGCGGCTCGCAACCGGTGCGCCAGGCCATCGCCCGCCTGCGCCAGGACATCAGCAGCGACCTGGCCACCGACCTTGCGCGCATGCCGCGCTGGCGGCACCTGGACGGCGCCGCCCTGGCGGTGATGGCCGACCTGGTGGTCAAGACCGTGTTCGCCACCCTGCCCGAGCTGATCGACAGCCCCGAACCAGGCCATGCACAGGCGCTGACGGCACAGGAAAAGATCACTCAGCAGCTGCGCTTCATCTTCGTCGGTGCGCGGCACTGGCAGGGCCTGGGCAATCCCGGCTGAGATTTTCGCCCAGGCCGGATCGTGGCAGCGGCGGTGCCCCACGAACCCCTTGTCACTTCTGCTACCATGGCGCCCTGCCCGATCGTCCACGAGCGCCACCATGTCCGACCCCCGTCCCGCACTGACCCATTTCCAACAGCACTTCGCCGAGCGCATCGTGCCGCTGTGGCAAGGCCCGGGCTGGAACGCCGACATGGCCCTGCCGTACGAAGCCCTGGACACCCAGCACCGGCCACTGCCGGTGCAACGCTACCGGGCCATGGCCTGCGCCCGCCAGCTGTACCTGTTCAGCAGCCGCATCGAACAACCTGGCGCGGCCGAACGCGCCGCGGCATTGTTCCGTTCGTTGCAGAAGCACTTCCATGACGCCGAACATGGCGGCTGGTTCTACAGCATCGACGCCCAGGGCAAGCCGCTGGACCGGCGCAAGGACCTCTACACCCACGCTTTCATCGTCTTCGCCTGCGCCCATTACCTGGGCAAGGTCGGCGAAGGGCTGGTGGAAGCCACGCTCAATGGCGCCCTCGAGGTGATCCACGAGCAGTTCGCCCGCGACGATGGCCTGTACGAGGCCAGCCTGGGTGAGGACTGGTCAGACCTGGGCAGCGGCCCGCTGCAGAACCCGCAGATGCACCTGGCCGAGGCCTTCCTGCAGGTGCTGGCCGTACGTGAGGACGACGACGTTCGCGATTCGCTGCTGCAGCTGTGCGAAGCGCTGCAGGCGCAGTTCGTCGAACCGGCCCATGGCCTGATGCTGGAGAAGCCGCGCGGGGCTGTGGATAACTGGTTCGAGCCGGGCCACCAGTTCGAATGGTTCTACCTGCTCGACACTTCCGAGTTGCTGCGCGGTACTGCGCTGCATGCCTCCATCGAGCGGGCCTTCGACTTCGCCGAACAGTGCGGCGTGAAGGATGCTGCGGTACTGGCGATGCTGGATGTGGACGGCAAGGTGATCGACGCGACACAGCGTATCTGGGCCCAGGCGGAGTACCTGCGGGCACTGGCCCTGCGACCGGGAAGCGAGACGCGGCTGCTGGAGCAACTCACGGCGCTGGAGTCACGCTTCCTGCATGAAGGCGGCTGGCATGAGTGCCGCGATGGCGAGGGGGCAGTGAGCCGCCATGACATGCCATCAACCACGCCCTATCATTTGGCGACCTGCCTCGAAGGTCTGCAGCGCCTGATCTGACGCTATCGCGGGGCGGTGCGCCGATGCGACTTGCCCCGCGATCATCGGCGAATCAGCCTTTTGCCGACCGGTCGATCGAGAACCCTGCCCAGTCCTGGCTCACTGGCATCAGCTCAAGGCTGTTGATATTGATATGCGCCGGCTGGTTGAGGATCCAGAAGATGGTCTCGGCGATGTCCTGCGGCTGGATCGGCTCGGCGCCAGCGTAGGTGGCGTCGTACTTGGCCTGGTCGCCGCCGAAACGCACCAGCGAGAACTCGCTTTCGCACAGCCCCGGCTCGATGTTGCTGACCCGCACGCCAGTGCCGCGCAGGTCGCAGCGCAGGCTCAGCGAGAACTGGCCGACGAAGGCCTTGGTGCCGCCATACACATTCGCGCCCGGGTACGGGTAATTGCCTGCCACCGAACCGACATTGAGGATCGACGCGCCGCGCCCGTGGGCGATCAGGCGCGGCAACAGCAAGCGGGTGGTGTACATCAGGCCCTTGATGTTGGTGTCGACCATGGTTTCCCAGTCGTCCAGGCTGCAGTTCTGCGCCGCATCCACACCCAGTGCCAGGCCGGCATTGTTGACCAGGCCCTGGAGCTTGTCGAAGCTCGGCGGCAGGCTGGCGATGGCGGCCTCCATGGCCTGGCGATCACGGACATCGACCACCAGCCCATGCACCTCGGTCTTGGCCGAGAGTTCTTGGCACAGCGCATCCAGGCGCTCCTTGCGGCGACCGGTGAGCACCAGCTTCCAGCCAGCATCGGCGAAACGGCGGGCGGTGGCCTCACCGAAACCGGAAGTCGCGCCAGTGATGAATACGGTGGACGTCATGCTCTTCTCCTTGGGTGTGCTCGGCAGGCCTTGCAGCATGCCCGGCGCAAGCGTTGTCGACAACCGTTTCAGCCACTGGTCAAAAAACGTACAGACGCTGAAAAGCCCCGTGATTGCGGGCTTTCGTCAGGCTATGCGCATCTTATCCACAAGGCTTTCCCCACAGATTGGGGGCAACTTGTCGGTTCCAGGGAACCTTTGCTTGCTGTGGACATCTGCCCGTGATGGCGCAACGCTTTCAACCTGCCGTCTGCGGCGGTCTGTCCAAAGTTTTTTCACAGACTTATCCACAGAACTCAGATAGCTGTGGATGAACCGCGCAGCTGCTAAAAACCCTCAATAAATCATGCACAAGCAAGACCTGATCAAAAAACGAACAGTTCCTTGGAGGCTGCGGTACACAAGGGCTTGAGCAAGGTGCCACCATGTTTTCCACAGGCGGTTCCACATAATCCGTGGAAAGTTTTCCAGCTGTGGAAACAATAGCTTGCGTGGGGGTTATGGAGTGCTTCGAGAAAGATATGCGACAACTTGTCCACATCTCGACTGACTTGGGTTGGGGCTGCATGGCAGCCCCCTTCGCCGGCAAGCCGGCTCCCACTCCGGTTGCATGGCCCTCAAGCCAAGCACCACCCCTGTGGGAGCCGGCTTGCCGGCGAAAGGGCCGCGCTGCGGCCCCAGTGCTGGATCAGTGCCCGCCCAGGTAGGCGTTACGCACCTCCTCGTTGACCAACAGCTCCTGCCCCGTCCCGGTCATGCGAATCTGCCCGTTGACCATCACATAGGCCCTGTCGGACAGCTTCAATGCATGGTTGGCATTCTGCTCGACCAGGAAAATGGTCATCCCGGTCTGCGCCAGCTCGCGCAGGGTCGAGAAGATCTGCTTGACCACGATCGGCGCCAGCCCCAGCGACGGCTCATCGAGCAGCAAAAGCTTGGGCCGGCTCATCAGCGCCCGTGCAATCGCCAGCATCTGCTGCTCGCCCCCGGACATGGTCATGGCCCGCTGGTTGCGCCGTTCCTTGAGCCGCGGGAACAGTTCGTACATGCGCTGCATGTCCTGGTCTGCATGCTTGTCGCCGATCGGGATGGTGCCCATCATCAGGTTCTCCTCGACGCTCATGTCAGGGAACACCCGGCGCCCCTCCGGGGACTGGGCGATGCCATTGGACGCGATGTAGTGCGACGACTTGCGGGTGATGTCGGTGCCGCGATAGACGATCTGCCCGGATGCCGCGCGCGGCTGGCCGAAGATCGACATCAGCAGCGTGGACTTGCCCGCGCCGTTGGCGCCGATCAGGCTCACCGTCTCGCCTTCGTTGATGTGCATCGAGACCTTCTTCAGGGCCTGGATCGGCCCATAGAACACATCCAGGTCCTTCAGCTCGAGAATGGGCGCGCTCATGTCAGTTCCTCTTCGTCGGCACCCAGGTAGGCGGCAATCACCGTCGGGTTGTGGCGGATATCCTGCGGTGATCCCTCGGCGATCACGTTGCCGTGGTCGAGCACGACGATGTGGTCGGAGATGCTCATGACCATGCCCATGTCGTGCTCGATCAGCACCACGGTGATGTCATGCTCGTCGCGCAGCACGCGGATCATGCGGCTCAGCGCTTCGGTTTCCTGGGGGTTGAGGCCGGCAGCCGGTTCGTCCAGGCAGATGATCTTCGGCCGGGTGCACATGGCCCGGGCAATCTCCAGGCGGCGCTGCTGCCCGTAGGACAGCTCACCGGCCAGGCGGTTGGCGCAGTCCACCAGGTCGACCACCTCCAGCCAGTAGAACGCATGGTCGAGGGCATCGCTCTCGGCCTTGCGATAACCCGGGGTATTGAGCACCCCGGCCAGCAGGTTGCGGTTGACCCACATGTGCTGGGCCACCAGCAGGTTCTCCACCACCGACATTTCCTTGAACAGACGGATGTTCTGGAAAGTGCGCGCCAGCCCGGCGCGGTTGACCAGGTGGGTACCGCCGAACATCTTGTAGTACAGGCGGTTGGCGAAGCGTGCCGGCGAAACGAAGTCCGCCGCCCGGAAGCGCTCGCCGAGCAGCTGGATGACGTTGGTGTGGCTGCCGCGCACGTTCAGTTCGATCCGCCCGCCGGTGGCCTTGTAGAAGCCCGTGAGGCAGTTGAACACCGTGGTCTTGCCGGCGCCATTGGGGCCGATCAGGGCGAAGATCTGATTGCGTTTGACCTGCAGGCTGACATCGCTGAGCGCCTTGATCCCACCGAACTGCATCATCAGGTTGTCTACAGACAGAATGACTTCGTCGCTCATGGCGCCACTCCTTTACGCGGGACCACGCCGGTACGGCTGATGCGGATCAGCCCCCGCGGTCGCCAGATCATCATCAGCACCATCAGCACGCCGAACAGCAGCACCCGGTATTCGGAGAAGCTGCGCAGCAGCTCGGGCGCCACGGTCAGCACGAACGCCGCGATCACCACGCCCACGGTCGAGCCCATGCCGCCGAGCACGACGATGGCCAGGATCAGCGCGGACTCGAAGAAGGTGAACGACGATGGGTTGACGAAGCCCTGGTAGGTGGCAAAGAACACCCCGGCAAGGCCTGCGGTGGACGCGCCGAGGGTGAACGCGGAAAGCTTGACCAGTACGTGGTTCAGGCCCATCGAGCGGCAGGCGATCTCGTCCTCGCGCAAGGCTTCCCAGGCGCGGCCCACCGGCATGCGGGTCAGCCGGTGCTTGACGTAGAGCACCGCCAGCACCACCAGGAACAGCACCGCGTAGATGAACACGAACTTGAGGTTGGCGTTGTATTCGAAGCCGAAGAACTCGTGGATCGGCACCCCGCCATCCTTGGCCCGGCGGCCGAACTCCAGACCCAGGAAGGTCGGCGACGGCGCCGGCATGCCGTTGGGGCCGCCGGTGAACGACAGCCAGTTGTTCAACACCAGGCGGATGATCTCACCGAAGCCGAGGGTGACGATGGCCAGGTAGTCGCCATGCATGCGCAACACCGGGAAGCCGAGGATGCACCCCGCCAGCGCCGCGGCGATGGCCGCCAGTGGCAGCACGCTCCAGAAGCCCAGGCCCAGGTATTGATAGCCCAGCGCCAGGCCGTAGGCACCGATGGCGTAGAACGCCACATAGCCCAGATCAAGCAGGCCGGCCAGGCCGACCACGATGTTCAGGCCCAGCCCCAGCAACACATAGATCAGGCCGAGGATGACCACAGTCAGCAGGTACTTGTTGGCAAAGATCGGGAACACGATGGCGATAACGATCAGCGCCGGGATGATGTAGCGCAGGCGCGACTTGTAGTTCGGCGCCAGCACATGCACGCCCGAGCCGCCACTGTCGAAGCCCTGAAGCATGCGTTGGCCGGTCGGCGTCTGTAGGAACAGGCTGAGGATGAATCGCCCGACCATCACGCCGCCGACCAGCCAGGCTACGCGGGCGGGTTCGGCGTTGAACGTGTAGCCATCGAGCACCACGCCGACGACGGGGCCGAAGACGATAAGGGCCAGCAGGCCGGCGACGAGGGTCTCCAGCAGGCTGCGTTTAAGGTCGAAACCCTTGGTTTGCGAAGCAGGGGCAGTATTGGCAGCGGACATGTTCACACCTTAGCCACGAGCGGGCGACCCAGCAGGCCTTGGGGACGGAAGATGAGGATCATCACCAGCAGCGAGAAGCTGAACACGTCCTTGTAGTCGGAGTTGATCAGGCCGGAGAACAACGATTCGGAAATCCCCAGGATGATCCCGCCAAGCATGGCCCCCGGCAACGAGCCAATGCCGCCGAGCACCGCGGCGGTGAAGGCCTTGATACCGATGATGAAGCCGGCGTAGAAATCGAAGGTGCCGTAGTTCATGGTGATCAGCACGCCGGCCAGCGCGGCCATCACCGCACCGATGACGAACACGTAGGAGATTACCCGGTCGGTATTGATGCCCAGGATCGAGGCCATCTTGCGGTCTTGTTGCGTGGCCCGGCACATGCGCCCGAGCTTGGTGTACTTGATCACGTAGGTGAGCAGTGCCATGCCGACGAAGGCAGCCACCAGGATGAAGATCTTGGTGTAGGTCAGTTGCACGAAACCGGTGCCCACTTCGACACGCATGGCGCCTTCAAGCAGGGTCGGTACGCCTTGCTGGCGGGCACCCTGGCTGATCTGCGCGTAGTTCTGCAGGATCAGCGAAATGCCGATGGCGCTGATCAAGGGCGCGAGGCGAGTGGAGTTGCGCAGGGGTTTGTAGGCGATGCGTTCGATGGTGAAGCCGTAGACGCCGGTGACGACGATGGTGAACAACAGCGTGCCCAGCATCAGCAGCGGAAACGACTCGATACCGAAGTAGGCCAGCAATGCCAGGCTGATCGCCGCGAGGTACGCGGAGATCATGTACACCTCGCCGTGCGCGAAGTTGATCATGCCGATGATGCCATAGACCATTGTGTAGCCGATGGCGATCAGGCCATAGACCGACCCGAGGGTCAGGCCGTTGACCAGTTGCTGCAGGAAAATACCATCCATAACGCAATCTCACCTGATTGAGATTGCACGAGCGCCGACCACGCAGGGCCCGGATGCAGCGGCCCTCGCAGCGCAGAACTGTGCACATCTACTGACAAAGACAGGTACCGCGGGGCAACGGCCCGGGGCATCGCGCGCCCGGGCCGGATGCCATTGTTATTTTTGTTTTTCCAGCTGGTGGTACTTGCCGTTGGCATCCCACTGGTAGACCACGTAGTCGGAGACGGTCAGGTCGCCCTTGCTGTCCCACTTCTTCTCGCCCATGACGGTCTTGACCGGGTTGGCCTTGAGCCACTTGGCGGCGTCCTCGCCCTTGTTCGACTTGGCGCCGTTGAACGCGGCGGCCAGGGCCTGGACCGAGGCGTAGGCATACAGGGTGTAGCCTTCAGGCTCGGTGCCGTTCTTGCGGAACTCCTCGACCACCGCCTTGCTGTCGGGCAGCAGGCGCGGGTCGGCGCCGAAGGTCATGTACACGCCATTGGTGTACTGGGCGCCGCCGGCGGTGGCCACCAGTTCGTCGGTGACGATGCCGTCGTCGGACATGAATGCCACGTCCTTCAGGCCCTGCTCGCGCAGCTGGCGCACCAGAGGGCCTGCCTCCGGGTGCAGGCCGCCGAAGTAGACGACATCGGCACCTGCGGCGCGGATCTTGGTGACAACGGCGCTAAAGTCTTTCTCGCCGCGGGTCAGGCCCTCGTACAGCACCGGGGTGACGCCGCGCTTGATCAGCTGGGCCTTGGTGGCGTCGGCCAGACCCTGGCCATAGGTGTCCTTGTCGTGCAGCACCACCACCTTCTTGCCCTTGAGCACGTCGACAATGTAGTTGCCGGCGACGATGCCCTGCTGGTCGTCACGGCCGCACATGCGGAACATCGCGGACAGGCCGCGCTCGGTCACCTGCGGGTTGGTGGAGCCGGGAGTGATGGCGATCACGCCGGCCTCATCGTAAACCTCGGAAGCGGGGATGGTGTTGGAGGAGCAGAAGTGACCGACCACGCCCGCCACCTTGTCCTGGTCGACCAGGCGGTTGGCCACGGATACTGCCTGCTTCGGCTCGCAAGCGTCATCGCCCTTGACCAGCACGATCTTCTCGCCGTTGACGCCGCCGGCCTTGTTGATCACGTCGGCCGCGGCCTGCGCACCTTTCATGTACTGCTCGCCAAACGCTGCGTTGGCTCCGGTCATCGGGCCCGCGACGCCGATCTTGATGTCGGCCTGAACATACGAAGAAACACCCAGTGCGGTGGCTACAGCCAGTGCCAGGAAACCTTTCTTGTAAAACGTCTGCGACATGAGGTGGTGCTCCTAGAATATTTTTTTTGGTTGGCACTACAACTTCTCAGCCCTGTGCTCCGAGCAAGGGCCGTGCCAGTGGTTTTGTCTTCCGGGAAAACACACGACAAGGGGTGAACAGAGGCGACCGGCGGCCTTTTCTTTATTGAGCGTGCAACCGTCTGCCGCACGGCAAGTGGCACCCACACGCCTAGACAAGGAGCAACCATCGCCCGCCATCATTGCAACCCTCGCAAGTGTTAACGTGCAACCGCGCTGTAACAGCGGACGTCACCGAACTGCACACCACTGGTGCGCGACTGCTACAGGGAGCACTGTTTGAAGGCTAGCTGGCGCACGGTAAATTACCTGTCGCGGCCATGATCGCGGGCGATGCGGGAGCAGGCTTGCCCCGCGATGTGAGCACATGCAAAAGCAAAAGGCTGGCACAATAGCCGCCATTGCCCGCTTTGGAGCTTCCCCCTGATGAGCGAGAGCGCATTCGCCGAGCGCATCGTGCACAACCTGCTCGACACCGACTTCTACAAGCTCACAATGATGCAGGGCGTCCTGCACAACTACCCGGACGCCGATGTCGAATGGGAGTTTCGCTGCCGCAACGGCGAGGACCTGCGCCCCTACCTGGGCGAGATCCGCAACCAGCTCGAGCTGCTCAGCGAGCTGACCCTGGATGACGGCCAACTGGCCTTCCTCGAGCGCATCAGCTTCCTCAAGCCGGACTTCCTGCGCTTCCTGCGCCTGTTCCGCTTCAACCTGCGCTATGTGCGCATCGGCATCGAGAACGACCAACTGTTCCTGCGCCTGAAAGGCCCATGGCTGCATGTGATCCTGTTCGAAGTGCCGCTGCTGGCCATCATCAGCGAAGTGCGCAACCGCCACCTGCACCCGCGCATGCGCCTGGCCGAAGCCCGCGACCAGCTATATGGCAAGTTCGACTGGCTGCGCGCCCACGCCAGCGACGACGAACTGGCCGAACTGCAGGTGGCCGACTTTGGCACCCGCCGGCGCTTCTCCAGCCGCGTGCAGGAAGACGTGGTGCGGGTGCTGCGCGATGAGTTCCCGGGCCGCTTCGTCGGCACCAGCAACGTCGACCTGGCATGGAAGCTGGATATCAAGCCCCTGGGCACCATGGCCCACGAATGGATCATGGCCCACCAGCAGCTAGGCCCACGGCTGATCGACAGCCAGATCGCCGCTCTGGACTGCTGGGTGCGCGAGTACCGTGGGCTGCTCGGCATCGCCCTGACCGACTGCATCACCATGGATGCCTTCCTGAAGGATTTCGACCTGTACTTCGCCAAGCTGTTCGATGGCCTGCGCCACGATTCGGGCGATCCGGTGGCCTGGGCGGAAAAGGCCATCGCCCATTATCAGAAGCTCGGTATCGACCCGATGACCAAGACCCTGGTGTTCTCCGATGGCCTGAACCTGACCCGCTCGCTGGAAATCTTCCGTGCCTTGCGCGGGCGCATCAACGTCAGCTTTGGCATCGGTACCAACCTGACGTGCGACATCCCCGGCGTGGCACCGATGAACATCGTGCTTAAAATGACCGACTGCAACGGCTCGCCGGTGGCGAAGATCTCCGACGAAGCCGCCAAGACGCAGTGCCGTGACGAAAACTTCGTCGCTTACATGCGCCACGTATTCAAAGTCCCCAGCAAGGAGTAACCCATGCAAGCCGTTCAGCAAGAGATTGCCCGGGCGCTCAAGGTGCAGCCGCCATTCGCCGATGCTGCCGCCCTTGAGCAGGAAGTGGCCCGGCGCGTGGCGTTCATCAAGGACTGCCTGGCCAATGCCCGGCTCAAGACCCTGGTGCTGGGCATCAGTGGCGGTGTCGACTCGCTGACCGCCGCCCTGCTCGCGCAGCGCGCCATCAGCGAGCTGCGCGACGAAACCGGCGACAAGGCATATACCTTCATCGCCGTGCGCCTGCCGTACCACGTGCAGCACGACGAGCACGACGCCCAGGCCTGCCTGGAGGTGATCAAGGCCGACGAGGTGCACACCATCGACATCGCGCCAGCCGTAAAGGCCTTGGCGGCGGAGGTCGAGGAACTGGAAAACGGCTCGCCGACCCTGATCGACTTCGTCGTTGGCAACGTCAAGGCGCGCACGCGCATGGTCGCCCAATACACCGTCGCCGGTGCCCGTGCGGGCCTGGTGATCGGCACGGATCACGCGGCCGAAGCGGTGATGGGCTTCTTCACCAAGTTCGGTGACGGGGCCTGCGACCTGGCGCCGCTGAGCGGGCTGGTGAAAAACCAGGTGCGTTCCATTGCGCGCAGCTTTGGCGCGCCGGAATCGCTGGTGGAAAAAGTACCGACCGCGGACCTCGAAGACCTCGAACCGGGCAAGCCGGACGAAGCGTCCCACGGCGTGACCTACCAGCAGATCGACGCCTTCCTGCACGGTGAGCCGGTGAGCCAGGAGGCGTTCGACATCATCGTCGCCACCTACCGCAAGACCCAGCACAAGCGCGAGCTGCCGTTCGCCCCTTGATCCGGCTATGGAAACAACTGTGGGAGCGTGCCTGCCCTGCGATGACGTTGGTGGTTTCACCTTCGCCATCGCGGGGCAAGCCCGCTCCCACAAGGGTACTGCGTCAGGCGTCGCTTACTTGACGACGACCTTGCCCTTCATCATCGAGATGTGGCCAGGGAAGGTGCAGAAGAAGCTGTAGTCGCCACCGGCTTCCAGCTTGGAAGTATCGAGCTTGAAGGTGTCTTTTTCGCCGGCACCGATCATCTTGGTGTGGCCGATGATCGCGGCGTTGTCGGCCTTGATGTAATCCTTGTCCAGGCCTTGCGACATGCCTTCGGTGGCGATGGCCTGCATGTCGGCGGTCTTGCTGATGACCAGGTTGTGGCCCATGACGTTCTTCGGCAGGCTGCCACCGTGGGTCAGTTCGATCTCGACGGTCTTGCAGCTCTTGTCGACGGTGAATTCCTTGGTGTTGAACGACATCTGGTCGGTCGAGTCGACAGTCACCTTGCAGTCGGCGGCAAAGACGGAGGCGCTGGCGAGGGTCAGCAGGGATACCGCTACAGCTTTCGCAAACATCATGAATCTCCTTGGCAGGGTTTTATCAATTGCGAGACTGCCTGAAAACCGAACGCCCGTACCTGATATGGGTCAAGGGGTGTCAAGTCGCCAGCCAGTAGATTTGTTCAATGGATTGTATACAACCAATCAAAGTGCACATCATGCCCTCTTAATGGACGATGAGACAACCTCTCAATTAGGAGCAATGTCATGACATTGAGCAGCATGATGCGCAGCCTGCTGGCAGCCTACGCCTGTGGCGCGGCCGGTTCGGCGGTCTGCGAGTTCGCCCGCCCCGAATGATCCCCTTGGAACCGACAGGCATGCGCCTTACCCTGTGCGCGCATGTAAAGGGAGATAAGCAATGCCTGTACGTTCCGTTTGTGTCTTTTGTGGCGCCAGTATCGGTGCCAACCCTGCCTACCGTGAAGCCGCCGTCGCCCTCGGCCAGGCCATCGCCCGCCGTGGCCTGACGCTGGTGTACGGCGGCGGCGCGGTCGGCCTGATGGGCACCGTCGCCGATGCCGCCATGGCGGCGGGTGGCGAGGTTGTCGGCATCATTCCTGAAAGCCTGATGAACGCCGAAATCGGCCACAAGGGCCTGACCCGCCTGGAGGTGGTGGACGGCATGCATGCGCGCAAGGCGCGCATGGCCGAACTCAGCGACGCCTTCATCGCCCTGCCGGGTGGCCTGGGTACGCTGGAGGAGCTGTTCGAGGTGTGGACCTGGGGGCAACTAGGCTATCACGCCAAGCCGCTGGGGCTGCTGGATGTGAATGGGTTCTATGCGAAGCTCGGCGGGTTCCTCGACCATATTGTCGAGGAAGGCTTCGTGCGACCACAGCACCGGGCAATGCTGTTGCTCGGGGAGCGGCCGGATGAGTTGCTGGACGGGATGGACAGCTTCGTTGCACCCGTGGTGCCGAAGTGGGTCGGCCAATTGCCACTCGGATAAGTACCCAGGATGCTTCTCCTCCAGTGCGTTGATCTGCAATCATCCAGTTTATCAATCTGGAAAATCACACCATCGCTCCGGACAATGGACCATTTTGGTGATTAAATAGTGCATCTCCCACGCCGCGCCCTCAGGAGCTCAGCCGTTGTTGACGCTGGTAATTCCCGTCTACCGAAACGAAGATTCGATTCCTGACCTACTCCAAGCACTTCGTGAGCTGAATCGACAGCTTGATGGTGAGCTGGAAGTAGTTTTCGTCATCGATGGCAGCCCAGACTGTTGTTACCAAATTCTGCGCGACTGTTTGGCCACTGGGCCCCTGCGTTCGCAATTGGCGCTGCTGTCACGCAACTTCGGCTCGTTCATGGCGATTCGCATGGGTCTCCAGTTAGGCCAGGGTGATCGCTTCGCGGTAATGGCAGCAGACCTTCAGGAACCGCCACAACTGGTTCTGGAAATGAATAAGGTTCTACTTGAGCGCCCTGTGGATGTAGTCATCGGTGTACGCGAAAGCCGCGACGATCCCTGGCCCAGCCGGCTGGCCGCTAACGTTTTCTGGGGCCTTTACAGACGCTACGTGGTTCCTGAGATACCACCCGGCGGCGTAGACATCTTTGCTTGCAACAAGACGTTCCGCGACACCCTGTTGACTCTGGAAGAGCGCCACAGCTCGCTCGTTTCGCAAATTTTCTGGCTGGGCTATCGACGCCAGGTCGTATCCTATGTGCGGCGGCAGCGGCAACACGGCCGTTCGGCGTGGACGGTACGGAAAAAACTCAACTACCTCATGGACAGCGTGTTCTCGTTCACCGACCTGCCGATACGCTTGCTGGTCCGAATCGGTGGTGGGGGAGCGTCACTGGCAGCGCTATTCGCTGTATTCGTGCTCTTCGCCAGACTTCACGGCATGATCGAAGTCCCCGGCTATGCCATGACCATGCTGATGATCACCTTCCTCGGCTGCCTCAATCTCCTAGGATTGGGCATCGTTGGCTCCTACGCGTGGCGTGCTTACGAAAACTCCAAGAACAGGCCCCTTGCGATACCGATGCGTATCGAGCATTTCGGTCCCGACCACCAGTGAACGGCCCAACGAGCTGCTCTGCCCCTATAGGGAATGATCGGTAAATGCTCCGAGGTTTACTGAGGCATCCACTTCCACGCTTTCTTCTTTCCGGCGGGCTCAACACTGTTGCTACCTATGCGCTGTATCTGCTGCTATTGAGTATCTTGCCTTACCGACTCAGCTACTCAGTTGCATTCGTCACCGGTATTGTCGTTGCCTACGTACTGAATCGCACATTTGTCTTCCAAAGTCATCGCGGGATCAAGTCAGTTGCGTGGATGCCCATGCTGTATCTGCTCCAATACCTGATAGGCATGCTGGTCGTCTGGCTCTGGGTCGAACAGCTTGGCTGGCCTCAAGAGCCGGCACCGCTGGCAGCGATCCTCGTCACTGTTCCAATAAATTTCGTTCTCTCGAGTTTTGCATTCATGAAACGCATCGGCAAAGAATAAAAGTGATGGCTACCTGGTTCCGCGTCCTAAGATCCTGGCGGCATCGCTCTATGCCCAGCAGCCTCATGATCGGGCTACTCTATGCGCTGCTGTTGGCGGTGCTGTACAGCATCGTAGGCCACATTCCAGTCAATGAAGGGAGGGGCTGGGACGGTCAGGTTTATCTCCAGTACATAGAATTGCTGGGCCATGGCCAAGCCATCGTCGGCGATCCCTATCGCAGCATCCGGATGTCTGGCTTTCTACCGTTGATCGGCGCCTCCGCCCTCGGTGTGCCTGCCAATTCCTTGAGCACGGCTCAGGCCGTTCTGAACATCATCCTGATCTCAACTTCTGCCGGCATGCTCCACGACACCCTGAGACAACTAGGTGTCGCTCCACGGGCTGCACTTCTTTCGCTGGCTACTGGGTTGCTGGCGTGGCCACTGCTGATTATGCCGTTCTACTATCCGGTACTCAGCGACAATGTCGCACTGGTAGTCAGCTGTCTTTGCCTATGGTGCTGGACACGAGGCCTTCAGTTCCCACTCTATACGCTTCTGGCGTATTCAGTCTGGGTTTTGCCGGGCTTGTTCCTGATCCCACTGGCACTGGCCGCCATGCCCAGAAATTTCGATCACAGCAGCGCGACATCTTTTAGCCCGAGACTGACCTTGCTGCTCTTCGCGGTGAGCCTACCCTTCGTCTTATCGCTCGTCATCAGCCTTGCAGGGCAACTCAGTGACGATGAAGTTGCCAGCCACAGCGCACACCTAGGGGGCCAAACAGCGCTGATTTCCTTACGCACACTGTCTTTCATGGCTCTCGTGACCAGCATCACCGTCGTGGTATGGCTTGGCGCACGCAGCGTGGTCGACAGCAGTTTCTGGAAAAGCGTTAGACCAACCAGCGCACTGGTCGCTGCGCTGGTGCTGGCCGCAAGCGCAGTGGCAATGTATCTGCTGATCGATTGGACCAATGGGTTCCAAGGGCCGCCGCTCCTGCATTACATGTTTATGCAGAGCCTGGCGGCTCCCTTCAAACCATTAGTGGCGCACTTCCTCAGCTTCGGCCCCGTCATCATCATCGCGATGGCAGGATGCATCGCCTGGGGTCTCGGAAAGTACCGGTACTTGCCCAAAGCACTTCTGGCAAGCCTGGTGTGTTTCCTTCCCCTGATGTTGGTAGGCTCGGAAAGTCGTCAATGGGTCGGCGCCCTCCCTGTCGCCATCGTGGTAGCGGCGATAATGCCGCTGAGTCTCTTGCAACGCCTGTGCTGCCTGGCCTTTGCCCTTTTGCTTGCACTCCCTTCACTTTGGCTGACGCCTGCCCTGGGACGAGCACTGGGACAAGGCGCTAGCTTCCAGAGTAGTGACTGGCAGCTCTATTTCGGGCGCAATGGACCCTGGATGTCCATCGAAACATATGAACTTGGAGCCTTCATGCTCGCGGCCTTTTGCCTGACGCTGACTGCATGCTGGGCCCAGGCCCAGCGCCGCTCAAGAGTGCTCGAGGACAGCGAGCGAACCTGACTCAAAAAGTTCGCTACACCACTCGACACTTATATCCTTTCAGCGCGGAATCACCGGCTGGCGCGGCTTCTTGCCCTTGCCGCCACCACCCTTGGCCGCTTCCTTGCGCTCCTTGGCCGCCTGCTGGTTGCGGGCGAACGCCTCGGCCTTGGCTTTCTCGCGCTTGTCCCACGGCTTGCTGCCATCGCTGGCACGCGGCGGCAGGCCGGTGTGCTGGGTGAGGATCTTCTGGTCCTTGCCCACCTTGTGGCTGCCGGCCGGGGTCGAGTTCTTGCGCCGCGCGCTCTGGTAAGTGTCGGTCGCCGGCTGGTGCAGCGGGATCAGCTGGTGCTTGCCTGGCCCGATCAGGTCGGCGCGGCCCATCCGCTGCAGCGCCTCGCGCAGCATCGGCCAGCCCTTTGGATCGTGATAACGCAGGAACGCCTTGTGCAAGCGGCGCTGCTCCTCGCTCTTGACGATCTCCACCCCTTCGCTCTTGTAGGTGACCTTGCGCAGCGGGTTCTTGCCCGAATGGTACATGGCGGTGGCCGAAGCCATCGGCGACGGATAGAACGCCTGCACCTGGTCGGCGCGGAAGCCATTGCCCTTGAGCCACAGGGCCAGGTTCATCATGTCTTCGTCGGTGGTGCCTGGGTGGGCGGCGATGAAGTAAGGGATCAGGTACTGCTCCTTGCCCGCCTCTTTCGAGAACTTCTCGAACATGCGCTTGAAGCGGTCGTAGGTGCCGATGCCCGGCTTCATCATCTTGTCCAGCGGACCACGCTCGGTGTGCTCCGGGGCGATCTTCAGGTAACCGCCGACGTGGTGGGTGACCAGCTCGCGCACGTACTCCGGCGACTCGACCGCCAGGTCGTAGCGCAGGCCCGAGGCGATCAGGATCTTCTTGACCCCCGGCAGGGCACGAGCCTTGCGATACAGCTCGATCAGCGAGCTGTGGTCGGTGTTGAGGTTCTCGCAGATGCCCGGGAACACGCAAGAAGGCTTGCGGCAGTGCTTCTCGATGTCGTGGCTCTTGCAGGCGATGCGGTACATGTTGGCGGTCGGGCCGCCGAGGTCGGAGACCACGCCGGTGAAGCCCGGCACCTTGTCGCGCATCTCCTCGATCTCGTGCAGGATCGACTCGTGGGAGCGGTTCTGGATGATCCGGCCTTCGTGCTCGGTGATCGAGCAGAAGGTGCAGCCACCGAAGCAGCCACGCATGATGTTCACCGAGAAGCGGATCATCTCGTAGGCCGGGATGCGCTCCTTGCCATACGCCGGGTGCGGGATGCGCGCATAGGGCATGCCGAACACATAGTCCATCTCTTCGGTGGTCATGGGAATGGGTGGCGGGTTGAACCACACATCCACCTCGCCATGCTTCTGCACCAGGGCGCGGGCGTTGCCCGGGTTGGTCTCCAGGTGCAGCACGCGGTTGGCGTGGGCATAGAGCACCGGGTCGTTGCGCACCTTCTCGAACGACGGCAGGCGGATCACCGACTTCTCGCGGGTGACGCTCGGGCTGTCGAGGATCTGCACGACCTTGGCTTCGTTCGGGTCTTCCTGGTCGCCCTTGGCCTGCTCGATGGCACAGGCCTGGGTGTCCTGGGTGTTCACGTACGGGTTGATGATCTTGTCGACCCGACCCGGGCGGTCGATACGGGTGGAGTCGATCTCGAACCAGCCCTGCGGGGTGTCGCGACGAATGAACGCGGTGCCGCGCACATCGGTGATGTGCTCGATGCGTTCCCCCTGGGACAGGCGCTGGGCAACCTCGACGATCGCGCGTTCGGCGTTGCCGTACAGCAGGATGTCGGCACTGGCGTCGACCAGGATCGAGTGGCGGACCTTGTCCTGCCAGTAGTCGTAATGGGCGATGCGGCGCAGCGAGGCCTCGATGCCGCCGAGCACGATCGGCACGTGCTTGTAGGCTTCCTTGCAGCGCTGGCTGTACACCAGGCTGGCTCGGTCCGGACGCTTGCCGGCCAGGCCGCCGGGGGTATAGGCGTCGTCGGAACGGATCTTCTTGTCCGCGGTGTAGCGGTTGATCATCGAGTCCATGTTGCCCGCCGCGACCCCGAAGAACAGGTTCGGCTCGCCGAGCTTCATGAAGTCGTCCTTCGACTGCCAGTTCGGCTGGGCGATGATGCCCACCCGGAAGCCCTGGGCCTCGAGCAGGCGGCCGATGATGGCCATGCCGAACGATGCGTGGTCGACGTAGGCGTCACCGGTCACGATGATGATGTCGCAGGAATCCCAGCCGAGCTGATCCATCTCCTCCCTGCTCATCGGCAGGAACGGCGCTGGCCCGAAGCATTCGGCCCAGTACTTGGGATAGTCGTAGAGTGGTTTGGCTGCTTGCATGTCAGTGACCGGTTCTAATGTGCAGGAAAATCGCGGGCGCGGAATATAGCACAAATTTTGACCAAATCCGACGGTGGTGGTCGGATTCATCTGTAGCTTCCACTGGCCCTATCGCCGGCAAGCCGGCTCCCACAGGAGCGCTGCTGCCGGGGATAGGCTCGGTGATTACTCGTCGTCGTCGAAGTTGTACATGCCCGGTGCGAGGTTCTCGAAGCGGGTGTACTTGCCGATGAACGCCAGGCGAATGAAGCCGATGGGGCCGTTACGCTGCTTGCCGATGATGATCTCGGCCACGCCCTTGTGCTCGGTCTCGGGGTGATACACCTCGTCACGGTAGACGAACATGATCACGTCGGCGTCCTGCTCGATCGCACCCGATTCACGAAGGTCGGAGTTGACCGGGCGCTTGTTGGGGCGCTGCTCGAGGGAGCGGTTGAGCTGTGACAGGGCGATTACCGGGCAGTTGAATTCCTTGGCCAGCGCCTTGAGCGAGCGGGAGATCTCGGAAATCTCGTTGGTCCGGTTGTCACCTGCCGAACCCGGGATCTGCATCAGCTGCAGGTAGTCGACCATGATCATGGCGATCTCGCCGTGCTCGCGGGCCAGGCGGCGGGTGCGCGCACGCATTTCCGATGGGCTGATGCCGGCGGTATCGTCGATGAACAGCTTGCGGTCGTTCAGCAGGTTGACCGCCGAGGTCAGCCGCGGCCAGTCGTCGTCGTCCAGCTGACCGGAACGCACCTTGGTCTGGTCGATGCGCCCCAGGGACGACAGCATACGCATGATCAGCGATTCACCGGGCATCTCGAGGGAGAACACCAGCACCACCTTGTCGCTGCGCAACACGGCGTTTTCCACCAGGTTCATGGCGAAGGTGGTCTTGCCCATCGACGGACGGCCCGCGACGATGATCAGGTCGGCCGCCTGCAGGCCGCTGGTCTTCTCGTCGAGGTCGGTATAACCGGTGGAAACCCCGGTAATGTCGCTGTCGGAGTTGAACAGCGTATCGATACGGTCGATCGCCTTGGTCAACAGCTCGTTGACCCCCACCGGCCCACCGGTCTTCGGCCGCGCCTCGGCAATCTGGAAGATCTGCCGTTCAGCGTCATCGAGGATTTCTTCGGCGTTACGCCCCTGCGGGTTGAAGGCGTTGTCGGCGATATCGGTACTGATGCTGATCAGCTGTCGCAGCGTGGCCCGCTCGCGGATGATCGCGGCATAGGCCTTGATGTTGGCTACCGACGGGGTGTTCTTGGCCAGCTCGGCAAGGTAGGCCAGGCCGCCGACCTGGGTGGACACGCCTTCCTTGTCCAGTTGCTCGTGCAGGGTGACCACGTCGAACGGCTGGTTCGCATCCACCAACTTGTGGATGGCGCGGAAGATCAGGCGATGGTCATGCCGATAGAAATCGCCGTCCGACACCTGATCCAGCACCCGTTCCCAAGCGTTGTTGTCCAGCATCAGGCCACCGAGCACGGCCTGTTCGGCCTCGATGGAATGCGGCGGCACCTTCAGGGCAGCGGTTTGCAGGTCGAGTTGTTCGGGGGTGGTGATCTCGTTCATGGCCACGAAAGAATTCTGGAAGATGAAAAAGACAAAGGGCACGGCCTGCGCAAAACAGGACCGTGCCCGATGTTAACCGCCTGGCCCGCGAGGGACCAGCCGATTACGCAGCTTAGGCAGCTACGACGACCACACGTACGGTGGCTTCAACGTCGCTGTGCAGGTGCACGGCTACGTCGTATTCGCCAACCTGACGGATGGTGCCGTTCGGCAGACGAACTTCAGCCTTGGCCACTTCAACGCCGGAGGCGGTCAGGGCGTCAGCGATGTCGTGGGTGCCGATCGAACCGAACAGCTTGCCTTCGTCGCCAGCGGTGGCAGTGATGGTCACTTCCAGCTCGGCCAGTTGGGCAGCGCGGCTTTCAGCCGAAGCTTTTTTCTCTGCGGCGGCTTTTTCCAGCTCGGCGCGGCGTTCTTCGAACGCGGCCAGGTTGGCGGCGTTGGCAACGGTGGCCTTGCCGAATGGCAGCAGGAAGTTACGGCCGTAACCAGCCTTAACGTTTACTTTGTCGCCCAGGTTGCCCAGGTTGGCGACTTTTTCCAGCAGGATCAGTTCCATTTGGTAAAACCTCTTAACTTTTAACCTTCACCGTTCGCGGAGTCGTCACCCTGTGAAGGGGACTTGCGACCGCGAAAATCAATCAGGCTGTCGACAATGGCCAGAACCACGAGCAACGGATACATCAGCTGCATGAGCAGCGGCAACGTCACGTACATCCCCACCAGCCAGAAACCGGCCAGTCGCCCTTGTGCCACCAGCCCGTGAATCAGGGCGATGCCAGCGAGCAGCAGCACCAGGCTGGACGCACTGGCCAGGACGATGAACTGCGACCCGATGAACGGGCCCAACACCATCAATGACACCAGCACCAGCATGGGTACCAGCGGCAGCCTCAGTTCGCGAAACTCGCGCCCGAAACCACCGGGGTTGTACAACGCAGCCTGCCAATAGCGCGCCAGCATCAAGGCCAGCAGGCTGAACAGCTGCAGCATTACCGCACTGGAAGCGACCAGCAAAGGGCCGATCAGCTCACCAGGTAGTACTGGTTGGCCCTCGAACTGCGGCAGGGCTTTTTCAAGCGCCTTGGCCAGCACCTCGAAGGTTTCGCGCATCACCGCATCCAGGATCAGGCTGTACAGCAAGCCTAATGCGACACTGGACAGCAGTACCCGGGTCCAGGAATGCCCGGCGCGCAACGAGGCGGCCAGACCCAGCGTTCCCAAAAGCACCAGCAAGGTGCTCGGTTCGCCGAAGAACCCCATGATCAACGCTGGCAAAAGGCCCCAGGCGATGACCGATGAAGCGTCCTTGAACCCGCGCCGCAGGAGCACAAGGCTCCCGGCAGCGGCACTCAACCAGAACAGCAGCGGCAGTACCGCGCTGATGACCACCACGAGGGTGGCCTGCACACGACCGCGCATGATGAAACTTGCCAACGCTCGCATGCTTATCCCTTGCTACTTAGTCGACGACCCGGTCTCAGCGGCCGTGGCTGTCGGTGTAGGGCAGCAGGGCCAGGAAGCGGGCGCGCTTGATAGCGGTGGCCAGCTGACGCTGATAACGAGCTTTGGTACCGGTGATGCGGCTTGGAACGATCTTGCCGGTTTCGGATACGTAAGCTTTCAGGGTGTTGAGATCTTTGAAGTCGATCTCTTTCACGTCTTCAGCAGTGAAGCGGCAGAATTTACGACGACGGAAGAAACGTGCCATGTAATAGGCTCCTCAAAAGGTCCGTGGATTACTCGTCAGCGTTATCGCTGTTGTCGCTGTCATTGCTGTCGTCGCCTTCGGCGCCATCAGCATGCTCAGGACGTTCACGACGCTCACGGCGCTCGCTGCGGTTCTCTTCTGCCTTGAGCATCTCGGACGGGCCGGTGACGGCTTCGTCGCGACGGATGACCAGGTTACGGATCACGGCATCGTTGTAGCGGAAGTTGTCTTCCAGCTCGGCCAGGGCCTTGCCGGAGCACTCAACGTTCAGCATCACGTAGTGAGCCTTGTGAACATTGTTGATTGCGTAGGCCAGTTGACGACGGCCCCAGTCTTCCAGGCGGTGGATCTTGCCACCATCTTCTTCGATCAGCTTGGTGTAACGCTCAACCATGCCGCCGACTTGCTCGCTCTGGTCCGGGTGAACCAGGAAGATGATTTCGTAATGACGCATGAATGCTCCTTACGGGTTAGTAGTCTGCCAGCAACCTGGTCAGACAAGGAGTGAATGACACTGTATGTCTTGCCCTAGAGAGAAGGCACATGCGCGCCTGCCAGCTCGGCAAGGGGCGCAATTGTAGAGAAGCCGGGAAGGACAAGCAAGGAGGTTGGCGAATATTTGAACAGCCGGAAACATATTCGCCAGGTCGGGTGATTCTTGCGGGAACGGGGCTCGTGGGAGCGGCGATGCGGCGACCCGCCCCGCGATGGTGGTGGGTTTGCCATCGCATCGCGGGGCAAGCCCGCTCCCACGACCCCGCCCCACGAGCAATGAATCAGCGCTTGACCTGACGCTGCCTCACGGCCTCGAACAGGCACACCCCGGTGGCCACCGAAACGTTCAGGCTGCTGACGCTGCCGCCCATCGGCAACTTCACCAGGAAATCACAGTGTTCACGGGTCAGGCGGCGCATGCCCTTGCCTTCGGCCCCCATGATCATCACCAGCGGACCGGTCAGGTCCTGCTGGTAGATTTCCTGCTCGGCCTCGCCAGCGGTACCGACCACCCACAGTCCGCGCTGCTGGAGTTTCTCCAGGGTACGCGCCAGGTTGGTCACGGCCACCAGCGGCATCACCTCGGCGGCGCCGCAGGCCACCTTGCGCACCACGCCGGTCAGGGTCGCGGACTTGTCCTTGGGGATCACCACGGCGGTCGCCCCGGCCGCATCGGCGGTGCGCAGACAGGCGCCGAGGTTGTGCGGATCGGTAACGCCATCAAGCACCAGGATCAGTGGCGGCGTCTCGGTGCGCTCGAGCAGCTCGTCGAGCATCGCCTCGCCCCATACCTGGCTCGGGCTCACGTCGGCGACCACCCCCTGGTGCACACCTTCGACCCAGGCGTCGAGCTCACGGCGCTCGGCCTGGCCGACCTGGACGCGGTTCTGCGCAGCCAGCTCCAGCAGGGCCTGGATGCGTGGCTCACTGCGCCCTTCGGACAGCCAGATCTGCTTTACCCGCTTGGGGTGGTGTTGCAGCAGCGCCTGCACGGCATGCACGCCGTAGATCTTTTCCAGCTGACTCATGACTTGTTCTTGCCCTTGCGTGGCGCGCCGGACTTGGGCGGCCCCTTGCGATGCTTGGTCGGCTTGCCGGACGACTTGCCACCTTTTTCCGACTTGCCGCCGGCATGGCCGCTGGCACGCGCCTCGCCCATCAGCGCCTTCTTCATTTCACGGCTCTTGCGCACCTCGGCATTGCGCTGCACGGCGTCTTTCGGGAAGTACGCCTCGGAGGCCTCGCTCTTGCGACTGCGCGGCTTGGGCGAAATCTTCGCTTCGGCGGCAGGCGCCTGCTCGGCCACCGGCTGCGCGGCAGCGCGTGGCTTGCGGCCAACCGGTGCGGTGACGGTCTTCTCCGACATTTCGAAGTCGATCTTGCGCTGCTCGAGGTCGACACGCATGACCTTCACCTCGACCGTGTCGCCCAGGCGGAAGCTGCGGCCGCTGCGCTCACCGGACAGGCGGTGATGCACCGGATCGAAGTGGTAGTAGTCACCCGGCAAGGCGCTGACATGCACCAGGCCTTCGACATAGATGTCGGTCAGCTCGATGAACAGGCCAAAGCCGGTCACCGCAGTGATCACACCTGGGAAGGTCTCGCCGACGCGATCACGCATGTACTCGCACTTGAGCCAGTTGACCACGTCGCGGGTAGCCTCGTCGGCGCGGCGCTCGGTCATCGAGCACTGCTCGCCCATCTGCTCGAGGCTGTTCTCGTCGTACGGGTAGATGCGCGCCTTGGGAATGCTCATGGCACCGGCACGCTTGACATGCGGGGTGTCGACCTTGGAGCGGATCACGCTGCGGATGGCGCGGTGCACCAGCAGGTCCGGGTAACGACGGATCGGCGAGGTGAAGTGGGTGTAGGCCTCGTAGTTCAGGCCGAAGTGGCCGTTGTTCTCGACGCTGTACACCGCCTGGCTCAGCGAGCGCAGCATGACGGTCTGGATCAGGTGGAAGTCCGGGCGCCCGGCGATGCTCGCCAGCAGCGCCTGGTAGTCCTTCGGCGAAGGGTCCTTGCCCTTGTGCAGGCTCAGGCCCAGCTCACCGAGGAATGCGCGCAACTTCTCCAGGCGCTCGGGCGGCGGGCCGTCGTGCACGCGGTACAGCGCAGGCACATTGTGCTTCTGCAGAAACTCGGCCGTCGCGACGTTGGCCGCCAGCATGCACTCTTCGATCAGCTTGTGGGCGTCGTTGCGCACGGTCGGACGAATTTCGTCGATCTTGCGGTCATCGCCAAAGATGATCCGGGTTTCCTGGGTCTCGAAGTCGATCGCGCCGCGGGTGTGACGGGCCGCCAGCAGCACCTTGTACAGGGCGTACAGGCTCTTCAGGTCCGGCAGCACCGCGCTGTACTCCTCGCGCAGGGCCTTGCCTTCGCGGGTGCGGGAATGCTCGAGCATGCTGCTGACCTTGTTGTAGGTCAGGCGCGCATGGGAGTGGATCACACCCTCGTAGAACTGGTAGTCGACCATCTGGCCGGCCTTGTTGATGGTCATCTCGCAGACCATGGCCAGGCGATCGACGTGCGGGTTCAGCGAGCACAGGCCGTTGGACAGCTCTTCGGGCAGCATCGGCACGACGCGCTCGGGGAAGTACACCGAGTTACCCCGTTGCTGCGCTTCGGTATCCAGGGGCGAACCCAGGCGCACGTAGCTGGAAACGTCAGCGATCGCCACGTACAGGCGCCAGCCGCCGGAGAACATGCGCAGCTTGCCCAGCGGCTCGCAATACACCGCATCGTCGAAGTCGCGGGCGTCTTCGCCGTCGATGGTGACGAAAGGCAGATGGCGCAGGTCGATGCGCTTCTCTTTATCTTTCTCCTCGACTTCGGAGCGGAACTTGCGCGCTTCCTTGATCACCTCCTGCGGCCAGACATGCGGGATGTCATAGCTGCGCAGGGCGATGTCGATCTCCATGCCCGGCGCCATGTAGTTGCCGATCACCTCGACCACATCACCCTGCGGCTGGAAGCGCGGGGTTGGCCAGTGGGTGATCTTGATCGACACGAACTGGCCGATCTTGGCGCCGCCGTTGCGCCCGGCGGTGACCAGCACTTCCTGCTGGATCTTCGGGTTGTCGGGGGTCACATAGCCGATGCCGCCCTCTTCGAAGTAACGGCCGACCACGCTTTCGTGGGCGCGGGAGATGACTTCCACCAGCACACCTTCGCGGCGGCCACGGCGGTCCACGCCGGAAACACGGGCCAGGCCGCGGTCGCCGTCGAACACCAGGCGCATCTGCGACGGGCTGAGGAACAGGTCTTCGCTGCCATCGTCGGGAATCAGGAAGCCGAAACCGTCGCGGTGGCCGGACACGCGGCCACAGATAAGGTCAAGCTTGTCCACCGGGGCATAGGTGCCGCGCCGGGTATAGATAAGCTGACCGTCGCGCTCCATGGCACGCAGGCGGCGGCGCAGGGCTTCGATCTGGTCTTCTTCGTAAAGACCGAACTCTTCGGCCAGCTGTTCGCGGGCAGCCGGCTCGCCACGGTCGGCGAGGCGCTGCAGGATCAGCTCACGGCTGGGGATAGGGTTGTCGTATTTTTCCGCTTCGCGAGCGGCCTCGGGATCGAGGGATTGCCAATCGGCCATCAGAAGGGGTTCACCTTGGGGTATATAGATATGAATTCTGGCATAGGCGTATTGAAACCGGAAATGTCAGCCTTGGACAGCCCCGGCGTGGTATCCGCCGAACGGAAATAGGCGCGTGGAATCAACGGGTTGAATTTTTTGAATTTTTTTTCGATCAGGGGCTTTACAGCCATCAGGAGCGTCCGTATAGTGCGCACCACAACGACGGACAACCCCGAAGTTGTAGTAGAGATGAACGACGCTGTAAAGCATCTTTTAATCTCGAATGTGTGCCCAGGTGGCGGAATTGGTAGACGCGCTGGTTTCAGGTATCAGTGACTTAACGGTCGTGGAAGTTCGAGTCTTCTCCTGGGCACCATACAAAAACCCACTAGCTTGCTAGTGGGTTTTTTCTTGCCTGCGATTTCATGTCGCCGGGCAGCCCCCCTCCTTCGTCTACCCATGAATTTCCCGTCATGCGCCCATTTGAGAAACAATTTCGTTTACCATTGTTTCCAAATATGTAGCCGTAAGCGAGGAAGCACCCGCATGACGATCCGCCCGCAACCGCTGATGCGCACCCTGGCCGCCGCAGTCCTGAGCCTGGTGATCGGCGCTCCGGCCGCCCTGGCAAACGAACCAGTCACGTTGACAATGTACAACGGCCAGCACAAGGAAATCGGTGAAGCCATCGCCAAGGCCTACGAGGCCAAGACCGGCATCCATATCAATATCCGCAAGGGCAGCAGCAACCAGCTGGCCAGCCAGATCATCGAGGAAGGCGAACGCTCGCCGGCCGACATCATCTATACCGAAGAGTCGCCACCGCTGAACAACCTGGGCGAACTGGGCCTGCTGGCGAAGATCGACGACGCCACCCTGAACATGCTGCCCAAGGAGTACGTGGGCGCCAACGGCACCTGGATGGGCGTCACCGCGCGCACCCGCGTGGTGGTCTACAACCCGAAGAAGATCGATGAGAAGGAACTGCCGACCACGGTGATGGACTTCGCCGGCCCCGAATGGGACGGCCGTGTCGGCTACGTGCCCACCAGCGGCGCCTTCCAGGAACAGGCGGTGGCCATCCTCAAGATGCACGGACGCGAAGCCACCGAAGAATGGCTGACCGGCCTGAAAGCCTTCGGCAAGACCTATACCAACAACATGGTCGCACTGAAGGCCGTGGAAAAAGGCGAAGTCGCCGCGGTACTGGTGAACAACTACTACTGGTACGCCCTGGAGCGCGAGCGCGGCAAGCTCGATTCCAAGCTGTACTACCTGGCCGACGGCGACGCGGGCAACCTGGTGACCATCTCCGGTGCCGCCGCGGTCAAGGCCAGCAAGCACCCGAAAGAAGCACAGGCCCTGCTCAACTGGATGGCCAGCGAAGAAGGCCAGCGCGTGATCACCCAGACCACCGCCGAATACCCGCTGCATAAAGGCATGGTTTCCGACCGTGGCCTGAAGCCGTTCGATGAGCTGCGCCCGCCGAAGATCTCGCCGGCCGACCTTGGCAATGCCGAGGAAGCCATCGAACTGGAACGTGAGGTTGGCCTGCTCTGATGACTGCCGCCCTGCCCTCACCCGCCTTGGCGCGCTTCGTCCCCAAGCGCAAGCGCCCGTCCATCTGGGTGGTGCTGCCCGTGCTGTTCCTGGTGGCCATGAGCCTGCTGCCATTGCTGTACGTCGGGCTCAAGGCCTGGGATGCCGGCTGGCATGAAGCCCTGCGCCTGCTATGGCGTCCGTTCGTGTGGGGCTTGCTGCGCAACACCCTGCTGCTGATGGTCGGCGTCACCGCGCTGTGCCTGGTGGTGGGCGTGGCCCTGGCCTGGCTGCTGGAGCGCAGCGACCTGCCGGGCCGACGCCTGTGGGGCGTGGTGCTGTGCCTGCCGTTCGCCGTGCCATCGTTCGTCAGCAGCTTCACCTGGGTGTCGCTGAGCTCGGACTTCGAAGGACTGGGCGGGGCGATCCTGGTGATGGCGCTGTCGAAGTACCCACTGGTGTTCCTGCCGGTGGCCGCCACCCTGCGCAACCTGGATACCGCGCTGGAGGAGTCGGCGCGCACTCTGGGCTGCAGCCGCTGGGGCGTGTTCCGCAAAATCACCCTGCCGTTGCTGTGGCCGTCGATGCTCGGCGGCGGGCTGCTGATTGCCCTGCACATGCTGGTGGAGTTCGGCGCCCTGTCGATCCTTGGCCTGCAGACCTTCACCACAGCGATCTACCAGCAGTTCGAGCTGGAGTTCAGCAACGCCAACGCGGCGATGCTCTCAGCGGTGCTGCTGGTGCTGTGCCTGGCAATGCTATGGCTGGAACTGCGGGTACGCGGCAAGGCGCGCCATGTGCGCATTGGCCAGGGCGTGGCGCGCCGCGCTCAACCCTTGCGGCTGCGCGGCTGGATGCCTCTGAGCCAGCTGTTCTGCCTGGCACTGGCGGTGCTGGGCAGCGGCATTCCGCTAGCCATGCTCGGCTACTGGCTGAGCGTGGGCTCATCGGCGGCCTTCCCGGTCGCGGCCATCGGCAAGGCCCTGGGCACCTCGCTGTCGGTGTCATTGGGTGGCGCCGGCTTCTGCGTGCTGCTGGCCCTGCCAATCAGCTTTCTGGTGGTGCGCTACAAGGGGCGCCTGGCGATCTGGGCCGAGCGGTTGCCGTACCTGCTGCACGCCCTGCCCGGGCTGGTGATCGCGCTGACCCTGGTGTTCTTTGCCCTGCACTATGTTCCGGCGCTGTACCAGACCACGGCGCTGCTGATCCTGGCCTATGCCTTGCTGTTCCTGCCGCTGGCACAGTCGCCGGTGCGCACCGCACTGAACAAGGCCTCGCCAACCCTGGAAGAGGCGGCACGCACCTTGGGTGCCAGCAGCTTCGCGGCCTTCTGCCGGGTTACCTTGCCGATCATCTTCCCGGCAATGGCAGCGGCTTTCGCCCTTGTGTTCCTGGATGCGATGAAGGAATTGACCGCCACCCTGCTGCTCAGCCCGACCGGTATGACCACATTGGCCACCGAGGTGTGGGCGCATACCGCCAACGTCGAGTTTGCGGCGGCGGCGCCTTATGCGGCGTTGCTGATCGTGGTGTCGGGATTGCCGGTGTATCTGCTGACTACCAGGATGTACCTGAACAAGGCGTGACAGCCTCCCCTTGGGGGCGCGTTGCGCCCCTTTTGCCGCGGTTCGTCGCCACGACAAGCCGACTCCCACCCCTACCGCGTCGCTCTCAAGCCCGCACTGTAATTGTGGGAGCCGGCTTGCCGGCGATGAAGCCCCCACCTTTCCTCAGGCCCTGAACTGCCCCAGGCTGGCCCGCAACTGCGCCGCCAGGTCATCCAGTACCTTGCTGCTGGCGGTGGTCTGCATCACCACCTCGGCCGAACGCTCGGCCTGGGCATGGATGGTTTCGACTCGCCCACGCACGGCCTGCGCGCCGCTGGCCTGCTGCTCGGCCGCTCGCGTGGCCAGGCCGATCGCCGCATGCACCTGCTCGACCGCAGTCTGCACCGATTGCTGGCGCCGCTCATTGTCACGCAACACCAGCAAGCCTTCACTGGCCTGGCGCCCGGCCTGGCTTATGGTCGCCACCGCCTCCTTGGCGCCTTGCTGCAGCGCAGCGATATGCGACTGGATATCCCCGGTCGAGCTCTGCGTCTTGCTCGCCAAGGCACGCACCTCATCGGCCACCACGGCGAAACCGCGCCCGGTCTCTCCGGCCCGCGCAGCTTCGATAGCAGCGTTAAGCGCCAACAGGTTGGTCTGCTCGGCAATGCCATGGATCACCGTCAGCACCACCTCGATCTGCTCGCTCTGCTTGGCCAGCCGCTCGATCACCTGGGAGCCGGTCTGCACTTCGCCGGCCAGGTTCTCGATCAACCTCGCCAATTGCGTCGAGGCACGGCTGTTCTCGTCGGTCGCCTGGCGAATATCCACCACCTGCTGCAATGCCGCCTGCATGGCATGGCTCTCGGCCTGGGCCTCGTCAGCCATGCTCGACAGGTCGCGCAGGCTGGCAGCCACTTCGTCGCGCTGCAACGCGGCGGCGGCATCGGCCCCGGCGTTGCGCTGGGCCATGCTGTCGATCTCCACGCCGGTACGCTGCGCCACTTCGCCAGCCTCGCGGACGATCGGCTGCAGCTTGTCGACGAAGCGGTTGACCGCCGAGGCCATGTCGCCGATCTCGTCACGGCTGTCGAGCTTGACGCGCTTGGTCAGGTCGCCTTCGCCGGCGGCCAGGTCGTTCAACGCGGCGATCAGCAGGCCGAGCTTGCTCAGGACACGGCGCCCGAGCACCACCGCCACCACCACCAGCACACCCAGACCGACCAGCACCAGACCCAGGCCGATGCGCCAGCGCAGCTCGGCGGCGGCATCACGCACGGTCTGCGCGGTATTGGCCTGCATGGCCGTGGCGCTGTGCTGGGCTGTCTCCAGGCGCGCACGCAAGGCCTTGCCACTGTCGGCGGCGGCGGCCACCAGGCTGTCCCCGACCAGTTGCTCGCCACTGGCGATCAAGGCCGCGAAGCGCTGATCCAGGGCCTTGAGCTCCTGGTCGATGCCCGCGGTGGACACGCCCATCAGCACCTTGCCGATCTCTGCGCCATTGGGGTTGATCGACGCTTCTACGAAGTACACCGACGGATCCTTGCGCGCGGCATCCAGCACCTTGTCCAGCGCCCGTTCACCCTGGCCCTTTTCCATCAATGCCTGGTTGATCGGGTTCTGCCGGTTGAGGTAGCGAGTCAGGTGCTGGCCCTGGGCATCATCGTAGATCACGAACAGCACATTGGGATTGCGCTGAGCACGGCGAGCGAAGTCCGAGAGCATCGGCACGTCGTTGTCCCAGATCGCCCGGGGCGCGACCGAGGCCAACAGATCGGCCATTTCATGAGCCGAGTCCCTGAGATTTTCCTCCAGCGTTGCGCGCAGCTGCTGCTGCTCATCCTGCAGGCGGCTGGAGAGGCCCGCACTCAAACGCTGACGCGTACTGACGGAAAGGCTGTCGAGCCCAGCCCGGACATCCTCCCCGGCCTGCTCCAGTTCGGCAGCCAGTTTCTGGCTGTCATTGCCCAGGCGCGCCCCCAAATCGGCCTCCAGGGCGGTTACCGTGCTCCGCGTCAGTGCAACGGCAACCAGTACCTGCACCAGAAGAGCGATACCAAGCGCAACAAACACAGGCCGCAAGAGGCGACTTCGTAACAGTGAAAGGATGGCAGACACGTTGTAACCCTCGTGTTTCTGGCGCCATTACTTTGATGGCATCTACAGAAACTTCTTACAGCAAGGGTTGTGCCTGAGACAGCAGGTATAAATGCCAAAGGTATGAGGTAATTATCCATGGCAGCGAAATTGCCCACGCCGATGCCATGCGCGGGGCAAGTCCGCCGCTACTTCGTACCCCATATGAAAACGCCGCGCCTCCTTGCGGGGGCGCGGCGTTCAGTCAGCTAGCGAGTAGCTGATCAGGCGAACGGATGACGCAGCACGATGGTTTCGTTGCGGTCCGGGCCAGTCGAGATGATATCGATCGGCGCGCCGACCAGTTCCTCGATGCGCTTGATGTAGTTGCGCGCGGCCTGCGGCAGCTCTTCCAGGGTTTTAACGCCCAGGGTCGACTCGCTCCAGCCTGGCATCTCTTCGTACACCGGCTCCAGGCCGATGTAGCTGTCGGCATCGGAAGGCGCGTCGATGACGGCACCGTTCTCGTTCTTGTAGCCAACGCAGATGTTGATGGTTTCCAGGCCGTCCAGCACATCCAGCTTGGTCAGGCAGATGCCCGAGATGCTGTTGACGTCGATGGCGCGACGCAGGATCACGGCATCGAACCAGCCGCAACGACGGGCACGGCCGGTGGTGGAGCCGAACTCGTGGCCACGCTTGGCCAGAGTGGCGCCGGTCTCGTCGAACAGCTCGGTCGGGAACGGACCGGAACCGACGCGGGTGGTGTAGGCCTTGGTGATGCCCAGGATGTAGTCCAGGTACATCGGGCCAACGCCGGAACCGGTGGAGATGCCGCCGGCGGTGGTGTTGGAGCTGGTGACGTACGGGTAGGTACCGTGGTCGATGTCCAGCAGCGAGCCCTGGGCGCCTTCGAACATGATGTCCTTGCCGGCGCGGCGCAGGTTATGCAGTTCGGCGGTGACGTCGAGCATCATCGGCTTGAGCTGCTCGGCATAGGCCATGCACTCGTCCAGTGTCTGCTGGAAGTCGATGGCCGGCTCTTTGTAGTAGTTCACCAGCTGGAAGTTGTGGTAGTCCAGCAGCTCACCGAGCTTGGCGGCGAAGCGCTCGCGGTGGAACAGGTCGCCGACGCGCAGCCCGCGACGGGCCACCTTGTCTTCGTAGGCCGGGCCGATACCACGACCGGTGGTGCCGATCTTGGCTTCGCCGCGGGCTTTTTCACGGGCCTGGTCGAGGGCCACGTGGTACGACAGGATCAGGGGAGCCGCCGGGGAAATGCGCAGGCGCTCGCGCACCGGTACGCCCTTCTCTTCCAGCTTGGTGATTTCACGCATCAGGGCATCCGGGGCAACGACCACGCCGTTGCCGATCAGGCATTGCACGCCTTCACGCAGGATGCCGGACGGAATCAGGTGCAGAACAGTCTTCTCACCGTTGATCACCAGGGTGTGGCCCGCGTTGTGGCCACCTTGGTAGCGCACGACGGCGGCAGCATGTTCGGTCAGCAGATCGACGATCTTGCCTTTGCCCTCATCACCCCACTGGGTGCCCAGGACGACGACATTCTTACCCATTACATTTGTCCTCATTCACGCAAACTTGGTGCCGGCCCATTGCCGGCGAAGAATCTCAATGGGTCAGCGGCAGAACCTGCCAGCGCCCGTCTTGCTGAATCAATTGCCGATCACAATCCGCCTCGAGGGCAGCACTCAGCGGCTGGCCAGGCAAAGCCTGGACCACTCGCTGGCCCTCGTTGCGCAACTGGCAGACCATCTGCCAGAGGGCCGCATCGCTGCTGTCGGGCATCCAGATGCCGCCAACAGGCAATACGACCTCCGCTCGCCCCAGTGTGACCAGGGTCTTCAAATCCGTGGAGAATCCGGTGGCCGGGCGTGCCCGGCCAAAATCGGCGCCGATGTCGTCATAGCGGCCGCCCTGGGCGATCGATTGACCTTCGCCAGGCACGAACACGGCGAACACCACGCCAGTGTGATAGTGGTAGCCGCGCAGTTCGCCGAGGTCGAAGTACAGCGGCAGGTCCGGGTAGCGCGAAGCCAGGCGGTCGGCGATCGCCAACAGGTCGTCCAGCGCCGCCAGCACGCTGGCCGGGGCACGGCCCAGGCGTACACGGGCCTCGGCCAGCACTTCACGGCCACCGCACAGTTCGCACAGGGCGCGCAGCATGTTGCCCAGGTCCTTCGGCAGGTCTGCGGTCAGCGCCTGCACTTCATCGACGGCCTTGCGCTGCAGGGCATCGAACAGTTGCTGCTCGACCGCGCCGGACAGGTTGGCGGCACGGGCCAGGCCGCGATAGATACCGACATGGCCAAGGTCCATGTGCACATCGGCGACATCGGTCAGCTGCAGTGTGGCGAGCATCAGGCTGATGACTTCGACATCGCTGGTAGGGCTGGCGTCGCCGTACAGCTCGGCGCCCAGCTGGATTGGGCTACGCGAGGTCGACAAGGCACGCGGCTGCGCATGCAGCACGCTGCCGGCATAGCACAGGCGGCTCGGGCCTTCACGGCGCAGGGTGTGGGCGTCGATGCGCGCCACCTGTGGCGTGAAGTCGGCACGGAAACCCATCAGGCGGCCGGACTGCGGGTCGACGACCTTGAAGGTACGCTGGTCCAGGTCCTGGCCGGCGCCGGTGAGCAGCGACTCCAGGTACTCGATATGCGGGGTGACGACCAGTTCGTAACCCCAACTCTGGAACAGGTCCAACACCTGACGACGCGCGATCTCGATGCGCGCCGCCTCAGGTGGCAGTACTTCCTCGATGCCATCTGGCAGTAGCCAGCGGTCTACCGTTGCCATTACGCCATTTCCCCTCTGGTCCGGGCGGCCTGCCAGCTGGCGAGCCGTGAGTAAAGCAGGCATTGACGCACAACAGCGGGCAGCACCGATCCCAGCGCAACCACCGTAGCCAATACCCTCTAATTGCCTTGCGACCTGACCAAACCGTCAACTGGCCGTTTGCCAATCAACCTTGCAGACGCAAAAAAGCCGGGAATTTCCCGGCTGACTCATCATACACCCCTTTTCATTCAGGATGCACCCCGCCAGGCATTTTAGCTGCCCGGCGGGGCGAATCCCTCATGAGAGCACGATCAGGGCTTGCTCTTGTCCAGGAACCTGAAGAACTCGTTCTTCGAATCCAGGACCAGTACATCGCTCTTGCTGGAGAAGCTTTCGCGGTAGGCCTTGAGGCTACGGTAGAACGCGTAGAAATCGGCGTCCTGCGTGTAGGCCTTGGCATAGATGGCAGCCGCCTGGGCATCGCCATCACCACGGGTCTCTTCCGCTTCGCGGTACGCTTCGGCCAGCAGCACTCGGCGCTGACGATCGGCGTCGGCACGAATACCTTCGGCCAGCTCGTTACCCTTGGCGCGGTGCTCGCGGGCTTCACGCTCGCGCTCGGTGCTCATGCGGTCGAACACGCTGCGGTTGACTTCCTTGGGCAGGTCGATGGCCTTGACGCGAACGTCGACCACTTCGATACCCAGCTCCTTGCTGGCCATGCGGTTCAGCGACGCGGTGATGTCTGCCATCAGCGCATCACGTTCACCGGAAACCACTTCGTGCAGGGTGCGCTTACCAAACTGGTCACGCAGGCCGCTCTCCAGACGACGCGACAGGCGCTCGTCGGCGATCTGCTTCATACCCGAGGTTGCGGTATAGAAGCGCTCGGCGTCCTTGACTCGCCATTTGGCGTAGGCATCGACCATCACCGCTTTCTTCTCCAGCGTCAGGAAACGCTGGGTCGGTGCGTCGAGGGTCATCAGGCGGGCGTCGAACTTGCGCACCTGGTTCACGTACGGCACCTTCACGTGCAGGCCAGGCTGGACATCGGCCTTGACCACGCGGCCGAACTGCAGCAATACCGCGCGTTCAGTCTGCGAAACGATGTAGAAGCAGTTCCAGGCGGCGATCGCCAGCACCACGGCGCCGATCAGGGCGAACAGTGACTTATTGCTCATCAGCGGCTCTCCCTGGAACGCAGCGGCGGTTGTGGTTGCAGGTCCTGCGCGGCACGCGCGGCGGCGTCATTGACCGACGGCGATACGCTGCTGGCCGGCGCTGCACTGTTGCCACGGCTGCCTTCGACCATCTTGTCCAACGGCAGGTAGAGCAGGTTGTTCTGCCCGTCCTTGGCCGTGACCAGAACCTTGCTGGAGTTGCTGTAGACCTCCTGCATGGTATCCAGGTACAGACGCTGGCGCGTGACCTCCGGTGCCTTGCGGTACTCGGCGACCAACTTGGTGAAGCGATCGGCCTCACCCTTGGCGCGGGCAATGACTTCATCACGGTAGCCGTTGGCGTCCTCGATGATGCGCTGCGCCTGGCCACGGGCCTCCGGTACCACACCATTGGCGTAGGACTCGGCCTGGTTGCGCGCACGCTGCTCGTCCTCACGGGCACGGATCACGTCGTCGAAGGCTTCCTGCACTTCACGCGGGGCTGCCGCGCTCTGTACGTTGACCTGGGTGACAGTGATACCGGTGCGGTAGGTGTCGAGGAAACGCTGCAGGCGCTCGCGGATATCCACCGCCATCTGCTCGCGGCCTTCGGTCAGCACCTGGTCCATCGAGGTGGAACCCACCACGTGGCGCAGGGCGCTTTCGGTCGCATGCTGCAGGCTGACTTCCGGCTGGTCGACGTTGAGCACGAAGTCCTGCAGGTTGCTGATGCGGTACTGCACGGTCAGTGGCACTTCGACGATGTTTTCGTCTTCGGTGAGCATCTGCCCCTGCTTGGTGTACGCCCGCTCGCGGGTCACGTTTTCCATGTACTTGCGGTCGATCGGCGGGAAATAGATATTCAGGCCGGGACCAACGGTCTCGTAGTACTTGCCGAAGCGCAGCACCACGGCCTGCTCCTGCTCGTCCACGACATAGACGGCGTTATACAGCCAGATTGCCGCCAGAGCCGCCAGGCCGATGCCCAGCAGGCCATAGCCGCCACCCTTGCCGATATTGCGGTCACCGCCGCCGCCACGTTTCTTGCCACTGCCGAACATGCCGTTCAGGCTGTCCTGCAGCTTGCGGAAGGCCTCGTCCAGATCCGGTGGACCTTTCTTGTCGCCACCACCGCCGCCACCATTACGGCGGCCGCCCCAGGGATCCTGATTGTTCGAGTTGCCACCCGGCTCGTTCCAAGCCATAGCGCTCTCCATCTGATAAAGCAAAGACGCGCCCACGGCGCGCCGTCCAATGCTACAGAATGCCTGTCACGGCTGCCCGGCGACCTCGACGGGCATTTATTGCAAAGTGTGTTGCTCGACAAACACTTGCGGCTCCATGCCTTCGCGGCTGACCAGGCGATTCAACTCGACCCTGGGCAGTCGCACGCTCAGCAGGCTGCGCCCTTCTTCATCATGCTCTTCACTCTGCACGGCACCCAGGGCAAAGAATTGCGCGCGCAGGCGGGCAAACCGTTGCTCCAGGCACAGGGTCCCGACATACAGGTCGTCCCCCAGCAACTCGGCAATCGCCTGGCCAACCAGCTCCAGGCCTCGTCCATCACGTGCCGATACCCAGACTCGCTGCGGCTTGCCATCGGCATCGCGCTGGATCTGCGGCTCGACATCTTCGAGCAGGTCGAGTTTGTTATAGACCTCGAGGATCGGCAAGCTCTCGGCACCGATCTCGCCCAGCACCGCCAGTACCTGTTCAATCTGCTCCATGCGCTCGGGCTCATGGGCATCGATCACGTGCAGCAGCAGGTCAGAGTTGCTCGACTCTTCGAGCGTAGCCCGAAATGCCTCGACCAGCTTGTGCGGCAGGTGGCGGATGAAACCTACGGTGTCGGCCAGCACGATCGGCCCCAGGTCGGCCAGCTCGAGCCGGCGCAAGGTCGGGTCGAGGGTGGCGAACAACTGGTCCGCGGCATACACATCGGATTCGGTCAGCGCATTGAAGAGGGTCGACTTGCCGGCGTTGGTATAGCCCACCAGCGACACCGACGGGATGTCCGCGCGCTTGCGCCCACGGCGGGCCTGTTCGCGCTGGCTGCGCACCTTCTCCAGGCGTGCCTTGATCTGGCGCAGGCGCACCCGCAGCAGGCGGCGGTCGGTTTCGAGCTGGGTTTCACCCGGACCACGCAGGCCGATACCGCCCTTCTGCCGCTCAAGGTGGGTCCAACCGCGTACCAGCCGCGTGCTCATGTGCTCGAGCTGGGCCAGTTCGACCTGCAGCTTGCCTTCGTGAGTACGCGCCCGCTGGGCGAAAATGTCGAGAATCAGCCCGGTACGGTCCAGCACGCGACACTCGAAGACGCGCTCGAGGTTACGTTCCTGGCTGGGCGTGAGGGTGTGATTGAAAATCACAAGGTCGGCTTCGGCCGAATGGACCAGGTCGCGCAACTCCTCGACCTTGCCGCTGCCGATCAGAAACTTGGCGGTGGGCTGATGCCGCGCCACTGTTACCAGCGAAACGATATCGGCTCCGGCCGACAGCGCCAGCTCCTGAAACTCCTGCGGGTCTTCGCGCGCCTCAGGGTTCTGACCTTCCAAGTGAACGAGCAGCGCTCGCTCACCACCACCGTGGCGCTCAAAGAACAATGCAGGCTCCTACTTTTTTCAAGCGTTGCCTGGCTCGCTGTCGCCGTGCTCACCATCGGTCGGGCTTGGCAGACGAACCGGGCGTGCGGGGACGACGGTCGAAATGGCGTGCTTGTAGACCATCTGGCTGACGGTGTTTTTCAGCAGCACGACGAACTGGTCGAAGGATTCGATCTGGCCCTGCAGCTTGATCCCGTTGACCAGATAGATCGAAACCGGGACTTTTTCTTTTCTCAAGGTGTTCAAGTAAGGGTCTTGTAGCGAATGCCCTTTTGACATATGCCGCACTCCTGTAAGGATCAATAATAGAAAATCAAGAAAATCGATAAATTATGCCGCCCCTTCGCAAGAATAGACGGCAACTGGCAGGGACTCAGCTCAATATGGAGACGGTCCCCAGGTATTTCAAGGTGCGGGACAGATTGTCGCAGGCCAGGCTATCCAGCCAGTGGACGTCGGACCAGCCGCGCAACCAGGTGAATTGCCGCTTGGCCAGCTGACGCGTGGCAATGATACCGCGTTCACGCATCTCATTCTCAGTCAGCTTGCCGTCGAGGTAGTCCCAGACCTGCCGATATCCCACTGCCCTTATAGACGGCAGCTCCGCATGCAAGTCACTTCTGGCCCGCAGCGTTCGGACCTCGTCGACAAAGCCCTGTTCCAGCATCTGTGAAAATCGTAACGCAATTCGCTGATGCAAAATGTGACGATCTGTAGGCGCTATCGCCAGGCTGGCGACAGTATAGGGCAAATGCTCGCCCGCGCCTGCGTCTGCGCCGCTACTTTCCGCGTATTGACGCTGACGGTGGGCGGTCATGCTCTCGCCACTCACTTTGTACACTTCAAGCGCACGGATCAGCCGCTGCGGGTCATTCGGATGAATGCGCGCCGCCGACTCCGGATCGACTTCGGCCAGTTGGCGGTGCAATTCGGCCAAACCGAGCGCCTGCGCCTGTGCCTCCAGCTCGGCACGCACCATGGCATCGGCTGGCGGCATGTCCGCCAGGCCATCGACCAGTGCCTTGTAATAGAGCATGGTGCCGCCAACCAGCAGTGGGATCTTGCCGCGCGCGGTGATCTCGGCCATGGCTTGGAGAGCATCGGTGCAGAAACGCTTGGCCGAGTAGCTTTCGGCGGGGTCAAGAATGTCGATCAGGCGGTGCGGATGCGCGGCCAGCACTTCCTTGGAGGGCTTGGCGGTACCGATGTCCATGCCGCGATAGACCAGCGCCGAGTCGACACTGATCAGCTCGCAGGGCAGCTTGCTGGTCAGTTCGATCGCCAGGTCGGTCTTGCCGGCCGCGGTCGGGCCCATGAGGAAAATCGCCGGAGGTCTGGCACTCATTTCATCGGCCCCGCAGGAACAGCTTGTCCAGATCGTCCAGGCCCATCTGAGTCCAGGTCGGTCGGCCGTGGTTGCACTGGCCGCTGCGCTCGGTGTTCTCCATGTCGCGCAGCAAGGCGTTCATCTCGGGGATGGCCAGGCGCCGGTTGGCCCGCACCGCGCCATGGCAAGCCATGGTCCCCAGCAGTTCGTTGAGGTGCGCCTGGATACGATCACTGGTGCCGTACTCCATGAGGTCGGCCAGCACATCCTGCACCAGGCGATTGGCCTCGGCCTGCTTGAGCAGGGCCGGGATCTGGCGGATCGCCAGGGTTTCCGGGCCCAGGCGCTGCAGCTCGAAGCCCAGGCGCTGGAACCATTGGGCATGTTCCTCGGCGCAGTCGGCTTCGCGCTGGCTCAACGCCAGCGACTCGGGCACCAGCAACGGCTGGCCGCTCAAGCCTTCACTGGCCATCGCCACCTTCAGCCGCTCGTACATGATCCGCTCATGGGCGGCGTGCATATCCACCAGCACCAGGCCGACGGCGTTCTCGGCGAGGATATAGATCCCCTTGAGCTGCGCCAGGGCGTAGCCCAACGGTGGGATATCGCCTTGGCTTTCCGGCAACGCGCTCGGGGCTGCGGCATTGTCCAGTGGCGCGTAGAACTCACGATAGACCGCCTGCGCCTCGCCGGTACTCACCGGCTGCGCAGGGCGAGGCGAGTATTGGTATTGATAACCTGCCCCAGCGCCGCCCGTGAACGAAGGGCGCTGTTCGCCCTGAGGCTGCTCGAGCACAGGCGAGGCCAGGCGCATCTCGCCCTGAGGGCCAAACTCGCCAGCCTGCAAGCCGCTGGGACGGACCAGCTCGTCGGTGGCAGCCGGTGCGGCGAGCTGGTCTTCCGGGCGTACATCAGCCAAGGCGCGGTGCAAGGTGCCATAGAGGAAGTCATGAACCATGCGCCCTTCGCGGAAGCGCACCTCGTGCTTGGTCGGGTGGACGTTGACATCAACGCCGGTCGGGTCGCACTCGAGAAACAGCACGAAGGTCGGGTGCCGGCCATTGAACAGTACGTCGCGATAGGCCTGGCGCACCGCATGGGCTACCAGCTTGTCGCGCACGGCCCGGCCATTGACGAAGAAATACTGCAGATCGGCCTGGCTGCGCGAGAAGGTCGGCAGACCGACCCAGCCCCACAGTCGCAGGCCGTTGCGCTCGACATCAATGGGCAGCGCCTGCTCGAGAAAGCCCGGGCCGCAGATGGTGCCGACCCGCCGCGCCCGGGCCGTTTCGTCGGCGGCCTCGTGCAGGCTGAAGATGGTCTTGCCGTTGTGCCGCAGGTGAAAACCGACGTCGAAACGCGCCAGCGCCAGGCGCCGGATCACTTCCTGCAGATGATCGAATTCGGTCTTTTCGGCCTTGAGAAACTTGCGTCGCGCCGGGGTATTGAAGAACAGGTCACGCACTTCGACGGAGGTGCCGACCGGATGCGCGGCAGGCTGCACCCGCGGGGTCATGTCGCGCCCCTCGGTTTCCACTTGCCAGGCTTCGCTGGCATCGGCGGTACGCGATGTAAGGGTCAGGCGCGCCACCGAGCTGATCGATGCCAGGGCCTCGCCGCGAAAGCCCAGGCTGAGCACGCCTTCAAGGTCTTCCAGTTCGCGGATCTTGCTGGTGGCGTGGCGGGCCAGCGCCAGCGGCAGGTCATCGGGGGCAATGCCACCGCCGTTGTCGCGCACCCGCAGCAACTTCACGCCGCCCTGTTCGACCTCGACCTCGATGCGCCGAGCACCGGAGTCGAGGCTGTTCTCCAGCAATTCCTTGGCCACCGAGGCGGGGCGTTCGACTACCTCGCCGGCGGCGATCTGGTTCGCCAGCCGCGGGCTGAGCAGCTGGATACGCGAGCCGCCACTCATTGCTGGGACGCCAGGGCGGTGGTGGGGATGTCAAGGTGCTGGCCAACCTTGAGCTCGTCGGTCTTCAGGTTGTTGCTACTGCGCAGGCCAGCCACGCTGACCTGGTAACGCACCGCAATCATCGCCAGCGTCTCGCCGGGGCGCACGGTGTGTTCACGCGGGCCCTGGACGATCTTGCCACTGTCGCGCAGCCAGGCGATGTAAGTGCCAGGCGGCGGGTTCTGCTGGAAGAATTGACGCACACCGGTATGAATCGAACGTGCCAAGGCCTGCTGATGGCTACGGGTAGCCAGCTTGGCCGCCTCGTTGGCGTTGGAGATGAACCCGGTTTCAACAAGGATCGACGGGATATCCGGCGACTTCAGCACCATGAACCCAGCCTGTTCCACCCGTTGCTTGTGCAGCGGCGTGACCCGGCCCATGTTGCCCAGCACCTTCTGCCCGACATTGAGGCTGGAACTGAGGGTGGCGGTCATCGACAGGTCGAGCAGCACCCCGGCCAGCATGCGGTCCTTGTCGTCGAGGCTGACGTTGCCGGCGCCGCCGATCAGGTCGGAGCGGTTTTCCGTGTCGGCCAGCCAGCGGGCGGTCTCGGAGGTTGCGCCACGGTCGGACAGGGCGAACACCGAAGCGCCAAAGGCAGCCTTCGACGGCGCGGCGTCGGCGTGAATCGAGACAAACAGATCGGCGCCCTTCTTGCGGGCGATCTCGGTGCGCTTGCGCAGCGGGATGAAGTAGTCACCGGTGCGGGTCAGCTCGGCGCGGTAACCCTTCTCGGAGTTGATCTGGCGCTGCAGTTCCTTGGCGATATCCAGCACGATATCTTTCTCGTGCTGGCCACGCGAGCCGGACGCGCCCGGGTCTTCGCCGCCGTGACCGGCGTCGATGGCGACCACGATGTCACGCTTGCCACTCGGCGCCGGTGGCAACTTGATCGCCGGCTGCGCCGGGGTGACGGGCACCGCCGGCGTGGTGGCCGGTGGCTGCGGCGTCGGCGGCGGTGTCGGGTTGCTGGCGGCGATGGCGTCGGCTTCCTGGTCATACAGGTCGACCACCAGGCGGTTGCCGTACTGGGCGTTCGGGGCCAGGGTGAAGCTCTTTGGCGACACGGCTTTCTTCAGGTCGACCACCACGCGCAGGTCGGTGGGCGTGCGCTGAGCTGAACGCACGCTGGTGATCGGCGTGTTCGAGGTGGAGACGTTCAGCGGCGCCCCCAGGGTGGCACCGTTGATGTCGATCACCAGGCGATCAGGAGCGGTGAGGGTGAAGACGCTGTGCTGCACAGGCCCGGACAGGTCGAAGACCAGCCGCGTATTGTCCGGAGCGCGCCACAGGCGCATGCTCTTGACTTGAGTGACGGCCAGAGCGTCAACGGTCACCGCGGTCAGCAGCAGCCCAACAACAGCGACCAGTGCGCGTATGCGCATACCTTTCCCCACTTACTGTATGAATTCTTTGGCCAGAACGGCACACCAGGACTCGCCGCGTGCCCCCTGCGGCGACAGGTTCAGCGAACGTCCGCCCGCTTGCGGGCTTATGGTAATGGTCAGGTCGGGCTTTGGCAAAACGCCCGCACCTTTATCGGGCCACTCGAACAGGCACAATGCATCGCCCTCGAAATAATCGCGAATGCCCATGAATTCAAGCTCTTCCGGGTCGACCAGGCGATAGAGGTCGAAATGGAAGGCGCGAACCTCACCAATCTCGTAGGGTTCAACCACGGTAAATGTCGGACTTTTTACCGGGCCGGTATGACCCAGGCCACGAATCAGCCCGCGGGACAGGGTGGTTTTGCCTGCCCCCAGGTCGCCCTCGAGAAAAATCACACCATGACCTTTGGTCACTTCGGCCAGTTTCGCGCCGAAAGCGACGGTGGCGTCCTCGTCGCCCAGAAACAGGGTTATGCCTGACACGCTGAATGCTCCTCCAATAACGCTCTAATGACCGGCACCAGATCACTGGCCGCCAGCCCTCTACCTTTGACACCCAGCCGCTCGCCGGCGCAGGCATGCAGCCACACCCCCAGGCACGCGGCCTGCCAGGCGTCCAGCCCCTGGGCCAGCAAGGCTGCGAGCACGCCTGTCAACACATCGCCCAATCCGGCACCGGCCATGGCCGGATGCCCACGGCCGCAATACGCCAGTTGCCCGCCAGGGTCGGCCACCAGCGTGCCGGCGCCCTTGAGCACGCAGACACTGGCGTAGCGACGCGCCAGCTTGCGCGCCGCCCCCGGCCGGTCGGCCTGCACCGCCTCGGTGGAAATCCCCAGCAGGCGCGCGGCCTCGCCGGGGTGCGGGGTGAGAATGCTGCCGCTGGGCAGTGCCAGTGGCGTGCGTGCCAGCAAGTTGAGCGCATCGGCGTCCCACACCTGTGGCCGGTGGGCATTGGCCACCGCCGACAACACGCTGCGCCCCCACCCGGCCTGGCCGAGGCCAGGGCCGACCACCAGCACCGTGGCACGCTCGAGCAACGCCATCAGTTGGTTGGCCGAGCTCACGCCCATCCACATGGTCTCGGGCAGGCGCGTCAGCCCCGCAGCTACGTGTTCGGGGCGGGTGGCTACGCTGACCAGGCCGGCGCCACAACGCAACGCCGCCTCGCCACTGAGCATCACCGCGCCGCCTGTGCCCAGGTCGCCGCCGACCACCAGCACATGGCCGAAATCGCCCTTGTGGGCATCAGCGGCACGTGGCGGCAGCCTGGCCAAGGTCAGGCTGCTGAGCGGTAATGGGGGGTGTTTGGTCTGAGGCATGGGGTCAAAGGCTCCGATGTCTGGCAGAATTATACGCACCTCCGCTTGTAATGCTTGTTCATCCATGTCCGCCGACCTTCCAGACATCGCCACATTGGCCCAATCGATCAAGGATTGGGGCCGCGAACTCGGTTTTGCCCATGTCGGCATCGCCGGTGTCGACCTTGGCGAGCACGAACAGCATCTGCAGCGCTGGCTGGCGGCAGGCTACAACGGCGAAATGGAGTACATGGGCGAGCATGGCAACAAGCGCTCGCGTCCGGCCGAGCTGATCCCCGGCACGTTGCGGGTGATCTCGCTGCGCATGGACTACTTGCCCGGCGACACGCAGATGGCCAAGCGCCTGGCGGACCCTGAAAAGGCCTATATCTCGCGTTACGCCCTGGGCCGCGACTACCACAAGCTGGTGCGCAAGCGCGTGCAGCACTTCGCCGACCGCATCCAGGAAGCCATCGGCCCGTTCGGCTACCGCGCCTTCGTCGACAGTGCCCCGGTGCTGGAGAAAGCCCTGGCCCAGGAGGCCGGCCTTGGCTGGATCGGCAAGAACACCCTGCTGCTCAACCGCAAGGCGGGCAGCTATTTCTTCCTCGCCGAGCTGTTCGTCGACTTGCCGCTGCCGATCGACGGCGTGCAGGGCAGCGATCATTGCGGGCGTTGCCAGGCCTGCCTGGACATCTGCCCGACCCAGGCGTTCGTCGGGCCCTATCAGCTCGATGCCCGGCGCTGCATCTCGTATCTGACCATCGAGTTGCGCGGGGCCATTCCACTGGAACTGCGCCCACTGATCGGCAATCGGGTGTTTGGTTGCGACGATTGCCAGATCGTCTGCCCGTGGAACCGTTTCGCCAAGACCACGACCGAAGACGACTTCATGCCCCGTCGGGGGCTGGACAATATCGAGTTGGCCGAATTGTTCCTGTGGGATGAAAAGCGTTTTCTCGGCTGCACCGAAGGCTCGCCACTGCGCCGGGCGGGGTATGAACGGTTCCTGCGCAACCTCGCGGTGGGGCTTGGCAACGCGCCGTCGACCATCCCCGTGCTGGAGGCGCTCAATGCCCGGCGGGATGATCCTTCGGATCTGGTACGCGAACATGTGGAGTGGGCCCTGGCTCGCCACAACGCCCTTTGACGCTCGCTGCTGCGACTTTGCCTTTGCCTTTGCCTTTGCCTTTGGCGATCAAAAGGTTAACCCCATAGCCTGCAAGCGACAGCTACGCCAGTCCAGGCGCCGCCCGTAACTTCGCGACTTCAGGAGGCCGAACGCAGGCCTTGCGGAGGGAGGTGACGGGCATGGATGCCCGTCAAGCGCTGCGCCCCAGGATGGGGCGTTCAGCGCGGTCCTCCC
>NZ_JBYSYW010000030.1:0-74593 GCF_058783825.1 Pseudomonas sp. FW305-96 | reverse complement strand
CCCGTCGCCCCCTCCACCGCCCGCAACCCCATCGGCCTGAACGTCACGTTCGGCCAGCCAAGAGCCTGACTTCATGAGCGTACACGCCCTCTCCATGCAAAAGACCGAGGCAAGCCTGCTCAGCCTCGATGAACACCGGCCGGGCCGTGTCGGCCGCTGGCTGGTGATGGCAGGTTTCGGCGGCTTTCTGCTGTGGGCCGCGCTGGCGCCCTTGGACAAGGGCGTGCCGGTCAGCGGCAGCGTGATGGTCGCCGGTAGCCGCCAGGCCGTGCAGCACCCCACGGGTGGGGTGATCGAGCAGTTGCTGGTGCGTGACGGTGACACGGTGAACGCCGGCCAGGTGTTGCTGCGCATGGACGCGACCCAGGCCCAGGCCCAGGTCGGCTCGTTGCGGGTGCAGTACGTCAACGCCCGCGCCGGGGAAGCGCGCCTGTTGGCCGAGCGCGATGGTCGGGCGACGCTTGCCTATCCCGAAGACCTGCAGGCCCAGGCGAACCTCCCCTGGGTGGCCACGGTGCTGGAAGGGCAGCGCCAGCTGCGTGGCAGCCGGGCCCAGGCGCTGGACATGGAGCTCGGCGGCCTGCGCGAGAGCATTGCCGGAGCCGAAGCCTCGCTGCAGGGGCTGCAGGGTTCGCTTGCCAGCAAGCAGGCCCAGCGCGATGCACTGGACGAGCAGTTGCGCGGCCTGCGCGAGCTGGCCCGGGACGGCTATATCGCCCGCAATCGCTTGCTCGACAGCGAGCGTCTGCTAGCCCAGGTCAATGGCTCGATCGCCGAGGACTTCGGCAACATCGGTCGCACCCGGCGCCAGGTGCTGGAGCTGAAGCTGCGTATCGGCCAGCGCCAGCAGGAGTACCAGAACGAGGTGCGCCAGCAGCTCGCCGAACTGCAGGCCAGCGCCGAGGACCTGGGCAACCGCCTGCGCAGCGCCGAATTCGAACTGGCCCATGCCCAGGTGCGGGCCCCGGTGGCCGGTACGGTGGTCGGCCTCAGTGTGTTCACCAATGGCGGGGTCATCGCCCGCGGTCAACAACTGATGGAGATCGTGCCGCGCGATGCGCCTTTGCTGGTCGATGCGCGGGCCTCGGTGGAGATGATCGACCGCCTGCGCCCCGGTTTGCCGGTGGAGCTGATGTTCGTGGCGTTCAACCAGAGCACCACGCCGCGGGTGGACGGCGAGGTGGCCCTGGTCTCGGCAGACCGCCTGGTGGACGAGAAGACCCATCAGCCCTACTACCAGGTACGTATTAAGGTCAGCGAGCAGGGCCTTGGGCAACTGGCGGGCCTGGATATTCGCCCTGGCATGCCAGTGGAGGCCTTCGTTCGTACCGGCGAACGCTCGATGCTCAATTACCTGTTCAAGCCTTTGGCTGACCGGGTACACGTTGCCCTGGCGGAGGAGTAAGGGTGATGCCGGTATCTTTGCGTTTCGCAGGCCTGTTGCTGCTGCTCACCAGTCTCTCGGCGCAGGCCCTGGACCTGGGCGATGCCTATGCCCTGGCCCTGCGCAACGACCCAACCTGGCAGGGTTCGATCGCCGAGCGTGAGGCCGGGCTCGAAAACCGGGCGATCGGCCGCGCTGGTCTGCTGCCGAGGCTGTCGTACCGCTACAACCGTGCCCGCAACGACTCGGAGGTAACCCAGCGCAGCCAGTTCGGCGATGTGACCACCCAACGCGATTACCGCAGCTACAGCTCGACCCTGACCCTCGAGCAGCCGCTGTTCGACTATGCCGCCTGGAGTGACTACCGCCGTGGCGTGGCCCAGGCCGCGCTGGCCGACGAACGCTACCGTGGTCGTGGCCAGGAACTGATGGTGCGGCTGTTCGGCGCCTACAGCGAAGCGCTGTTCGCCAATGAACAGATCGCCCTGGCCCAGGCCCAGCGGCGTACCTTTGCCGAACAACTGACGCTCAACGAACAACTGGTCAAAGGTGGCGAGGGTACCCGCACCGATGTGCTCGAGACCCAGGCCCGCTACGAGTTGGCCCAGGCCCAGGAGATCGAGGCAGGCGACAATCTCGATGCGGCGTTGCGGGCGTTACAGGCGATCATCGGCGAGCCGGTAGAGGTCGATGACCTGGCGCCGATGACCGGAGATTTTCGCGTCCAGCCACTGACGCCCGCGCGTTTCGAGCCCTGGCGCGACCTGGCTGTTGCCCGCAACGCCGAGCTGGCCAGCCAGCGCCATGGGCTGGAGGTCGCCGAGCAGAACATCGAGCGTCAGCGGGCCGGTCATCTGCCCTCGTTGAGTGCCTATGCCAGCAAGGGTATATCCAGCTCCAGCTCCGAGAGCAGCTATAACCAGCGCTACGACACCGACAGCATCGGCGTGCAGTTGAACGTGCCGCTGTTCGCCGGTGGCGGCGTGTCGGCGTCGGTGCGCCAGGCCCGGGCCCAGCGGGATGCCGCGGGCTTCGAGCTGGATGCGCAACTGCGCGACACGGTCAACCAGTTGCGTCGACAGTTCAACCTGTGCGCCAGTGGCACGGCGAAGATCCGCGCCTACGACCTGGCGGTCAAGGCGGCCACAGCCTTGGTGCAGGCCACGCGCAAGAGTGTTCAAGGCGGTGAGCGGGTCAACCTCGATGTACTGGATGCCGAGCAACAGTTGTTCGGTGCCCGGCGCGACCTGGCCCAGGCACGGCATGAGTACCTGCGGGCCTGGTTGCAACTGCGCTATCTGGCGGGGGTGCTGGAGGCCGGGGACCTGAATGTGTTGAATCGGTACTTCGTGGCGCACGGCTAGAGCGATTGTGGGAGCGGGCTTGCTTCCACGCATCTGCCCAGACAAAAAAGGGAGCCGACGATGCGCGTCGGCTCCCCTCGATGACCGTCCTGGTCAGCGATCAGTGTTCGGCAACCGCCTTGCGCCTGGGCGCCTCGTTGCCGTGCTCGTCCAGTTCCAGCACCGGTACCTCGTTGCCCTCGGCGTCGAACAGCTTGCCATCCTTGAAGTAGTCGCCATCACGCAGGGCCGAGATGTCGGAGTACTGGATGGTGCGCTCGTAGGCCGCGGCGAACACCGACTGGTTTTCCGAGTTGCCGGTGGTGAAGTGGTTGAACATCAGGTTCAGCAGGATTGCCATGATCGCCGCCGAGCTGATGCCGGAGTGGAAGATGGTTTCGAACCAGCTGGGGAAGCTGTGGTAGAAGTTCGGCGCCGCGATCGGGATCATGCCGAAGCCCAGCGAGGCGGCGACGATGATCAGGTTGACGTTGTTCTTGTAGCTGACTTTCGACAGGGTGCGGATGCCGCTGGCAGCCACGGTGCCAAACAGCACGATACCGGCGCCGCCGAGTACCGGGGTAGGCACTGCCGCAATCACCCGGCCCATGATCGGCAGCAGGCCGAGCACCACCAGGATCACGCCGCCGGTGGCCACCACATAGCGGCTCTTCACGCCGGTCACTGCCACCAGGCCCACGTTCTGGGCGAAGGCGCTCTGGGTGAACGAACCGAAGATCGGCGCCAGGATGCTCGATGCCATGTCGGCGCGCAGGCCGTTGCCCAGGCGCTTGGAGTCGACCTTGGTGTCGATGATCTCACCGACCGCCAGGATGTCCGCCGAGGTTTCCACCAGGGTCACCATGATCACGATGCACATCGACAGGATCGCGGCGATGTGGAAGGTCGGCATGCCAAAGTGGAACGGGGTGGGGAAGGCGAAGATCGGGCCTTCGGTGACCTTGCTGAAATCAGCCATGCCCAGCGACCAGGCGATCAATGTGCCGGCGACCATCGCCAGCAGGATCGACAGGCGCGAAATGCTCGCGCTGCCCAGCTTGCTCAGCAGCAGGACGATGGCGAAGGTCAGTGCCGCCAGGCCGATGTTGGCCATGCTGCCGAACTCTGGCGATGCGCTGTTGCCGCCCATCACCCAGCGGGCCGCGACGGGCATCAGGGTGAGGCCGATGGTGGTGATGACGATGCCGGTCACCAGGGGCGGGAAGAACTTGGTGATACGCGAGAACACCGGAGTAATCAGGAAGCCGATCAACGAGGCTGCCATTACCGCGCCCAGCACCGCCGGCAGGCCACCGCCGCCCTGGCTGCCGAGAATCGCGCCCATGGTCGCCACGCCCGCGAACGATACGCCCTGGACCAATGGCAGCTGGCAGCCGAAGAACGGCAGCCCAAGGGTCTGCAGCAATGTCGCAAGGCCACCGGCGAACAACGAGGCAGCGATCAGCAGGCCGATCTCCGCCGGGGCCAGGCCGGCGGCCTGGCCAAGGATCAGGGGTACGGCGACGATCCCTCCATACATGGTCAGGACATGCTGCAGCCCGTAGGCCAGGTTGGCGCCGAGGCCGAGGTTTTCGTCCTCGGGGCGCGGGGCGGGAGACGTGCTGGGGGACGTGGTCATTGGAGCAGGCTCTCTGTTTATTGTTGTGTCGCTACTGTAGACAACTAGTGCAAATAATTGCCACTAAAATTGTATACAAAGTTTTGATTGTAGCGCCGTAACGGGTGCGTCCAAGGTGCCTGAAACCTGGATGCACATTACGTTCCAACCTGCGAGAGACTGTTCCAGAGGGGTGTGTACAAAGAGGCTGGTAAAGGCAGGAAAGCTGTCTGGCTGGACAAGAAAGCTGTCACAGCCAGATCATTAGCAAGCTAAGAGATATCAATCTTCGATGAGTTCGCGCAGCTCACGCATCATTTCGGTGCTGTCTGCCAGGTTCAATTCCACAAGACGGTGCAGATGAGTCATCGAATCGACATCTATGAACAGGCAGATAAAACCCAGCCGGGCGGACTCGTCGTGGCGCAGTTCGACCTGCATCCTGACCTGGGTTTTCTTGTCGTTGAGGTGGATGATCGCGTCGAAGTCCTGGGTGGGGTCGGCATCCCAGGGGCTTGGGCGCTCTACCAGCAAGCCCTTAAGCGACAGGTCCAGCAGTTTCACCAGCCAGCGACGTTCGCCCTGGCGCAGTTCGGTAGGGGCATCGAAGGCGATGCGCTGGAAGCGGCGGCGTTCGTCGTGGGCGTTCATGGTGGTTTCTCCGGGTGACATCCTGACTATAGTGAGTTTGGTATGTGCATCAGGTACGGCAATCTGGCCGCAGAGGCTCTAGACCAAAGCAAGTGTGGCAATGCGTCTTGACTGGCCCTAGACTCGATGGGCGGTCTTTCCAATCCACCAGCTGGAAGTAAACCATGAACAACAATAATAGCCTGCTACGCCACATTCCGTGGCTGGCGCTGGCAGTCGTAGGGGCCTGCGCGCTGGGTGTGGTCGCCCTGCGTCGTGGTGAGGCGATCAATGCCTTGTGGATCGTCGTCGCGGCAGTGGCCATCTACCTGGTTGCCTACCGTTACTACAGCCTGTTCATCGCCACCAAGGTGATGCAACTCGATCCTCGCCGGGCCACGCCCGCTGTACTCAACAACGATGGCCTGGACTACGTCCCGACCAACAAGCACATCCTCTTCGGCCACCACTTCGCCGCCATCGCCGGCGCGGGCCCGCTCGTGGGCCCGGTGCTCGCCGCGCAGATGGGCTACCTGCCCGGCACGCTGTGGCTGATCGCCGGCGTGGTGCTGGCCGGCGCGGTGCAGGATTTCATGGTCCTGTTCCTCTCCACCCGTCGCAACGGCCGCTCGCTGGGCGACATGGTCCGTGAGGAGATGGGCCGCATCCCCGGCACCATCGCCCTGTTCGGTTGTTTCCTGATCATGATCATCATCCTCGCGGTGCTGGCGCTGATCGTGGTCAAGGCCCTGGCCGAGAGCCCGTGGGGCATGTTCACGGTGATCGCGACCATCCCGATCGCGATGTTCATGGGCATCTACATGCGCTATATCCGCCCGGGCCGCATTGGTGAAATCTCCATCGTCGGCGTGGTCCTGCTGCTGCTGTCGATCTGGCTGGGGGGCCAGATCGCCGCGGATCCGGTGTGGGGCCCAGCGTTCACCTTCACTGGCGTGCAGATCACCTGGATGCTCGTGGGCTACGGTTTCGTCGCCGCGGTGCTGCCGGTGTGGCTGGTACTGGCGCCGCGCGACTACCTGTCGACCTTCCTCAAGATCGGCACGATCGTCGGCCTGGCCATCGGTATCCTGATCATCGCGCCCGAGCTGAAGATGCCGGCGCTCACCCAGTTCACCGACGGTACCGGCCCGGTCTGGAAGGGCACCCTGTTCCCGTTCCTGTTCATCACCATCGCCTGCGGCGCGGTGTCCGGCTTCCACGCGCTGATCTCCTCGGGGACCACGCCCAAGCTGCTGGACAACGAAACCAACGCCCGTTACATCGGCTACGGCGGCATGCTGATGGAGTCGTTCGTCGCCATCATGGCCATGGTTGCCGCCTCGGTGATCGAGCCTGGCGTGTACTTCGCCATGAACAGCCCGGCCGCAGTGGTCGGTGCCGACGTCGCCTCGGTGGCGCAGACCGTCAGCAGCTGGGGCTTCCTGATTACCCCCGAGCAACTGGAGGCGGTCGCCCGTGACATCGGTGAGCACACCATCCTGGCTCGTGCCGGTGGTGCGCCAACACTGGCGGTCGGTATCGCGCAGATCCTTCACCAGGTGCTGCCGGGTGAGAACACCATGGCGTTCTGGTACCACTTCGCCATTCTGTTCGAGGCACTGTTCATCCTCACCGCCGTGGACGCCGGTACCCGTGCCGGGCGCTTCATGCTACAGGACCTGCTGGGCAGCTTCGTCCCGGCGCTCAAGCGCACCGAGTCGTGGGGGGCCAACCTGCTCGCGACCGCCGGTTGCGTGGCGATGTGGGGCTACCTGCTGTACCAGGGCGTGATCGATCCGCTGGGGGGGATCAACACCTTGTGGCCGCTGTTCGGTATCTCCAACCAGATGCTGGCCGGTATCGCCCTGATGCTTGGCACCGTGGTACTGATCAAGATGAAGCGTCAACGCTACATCTGGGTCACCCTGGTACCTGCGGTATGGCTGCTGATCTGCACCACCGCCGCGGGCCTGATCAAGTTGTTCGACCCGAACCCGGCTGTGGGCTTCCTGGCCCTGGCCAAGAAGTACAGCACCGCGCTGGACGCCGGCCAGGTGCTGGCGCCTGCCAAGGACATCGGCCAGATGCAGCATGTGATCTTCAACGCCTACACCAACGCCGGCCTGACGATCCTGTTCCTGGTGGTGGTATTCAGCATCCTGTTCTTCGCCCTCAAGGTCGGTTATGCCGCCTGGGGCCGCAAGGAGCGCAGCGACAAGGAAACCCCGTTCCAGGCTTTGCCTGACGCTTGAGAGGAATGCCGCGATGTTCAACGACCTGGGTCGACTGGGCAAGTATCTGGGGCAGGCCGCCCGCCTGATGGTCGGCATGCCCGATTACGACAACTATGTCGAGCACATGCAGACCAAGCACCCGGACAAGCCGGTGATGAGCTACGAGGCGTTCTTCCGCGAGCGCCAGGAAGCGCGTTATGGTGGCAAGTCCGGGCCCAAGTGCTGTTGAACCCGCGACACGCATGAACCAGTGGGAGCCCGGGCAACCGGGCTCCCACTTTCATTTTCAGCTGCAGGAGACAACCGCGTGCAAACGCCGATTCCCGTTACCGTGCTGACCGGCTTTCTCGGCGCCGGCAAGACCACCCTGCTCAAACATATGCTCAAGGCCGAGCACGGCCTGAGGCTCGCCGTGATCGAGAACGAGTTCAGCGAGGCAGGCATCGACAGCCAACTGCTGGGCGATGAACCGGTGCAGGTGATGACCCTGGCCAACGGCTGTGTGTGCTGCAGCATCCATGGCGACCTGACCCGTGCCCTGTACCTGCTGCTCGAACGCCTGGACGCCGGCGAGATCGCCTTCGATCGCGTGGTGATCGAGTGCACGGGTCTCGCCGACCCTGCACCCGTGGCACAGACCTTCTTCATCGACGAAGAGCTGCGCGAGCGCTATATCCTCGATGGCATCATCACCCTGGTCGACACCGCCCACGCCGAACTGCACCTGACCCAGGCCATCGCCCAGGCCCAGGTCGGCTTTGCCGACCGCCTGCTGCTGAGCAAGACCGATCTGGTCGAGCCGCAGGTGGTCGATGCCCTGCGCGAGCGCCTGGCGCGCATCAATGGCCGGGCGGCGATCCGCGTGGTCGAGCATGGGCGTATCGACTTGGCCGAGCTGCTCGATGTGCGGGGGTTCAACCTCAACCCGGACCTGGGCATCAGCCCCGGGCCCAGCTTGCGCCCGGTCCTCAAACCCGCCACCCCGGATCGCATTTCGACGCTGGTGCTGCGCACCGAAACGCCGTTGGATATCGATCGGCTCAGCGACTTCATGAACGAGCTGCTGGAGCAGCACGGCAAGCAGCTGTTGCGCTACAAGGGCGTGTTGAATATCGCAGGTGAAGATCGCCGTTTGGTGTTCCAGGGAGTGCTCAAGCTGTACGGCTTCGACTGGGACGCCGAGTGGAAGGAAGGCGAGCCGCGGGAAAGTGTCATGGTGTTCATCGGCGATGAACTGCCGGAGGAAAAGATTCGGGCAGGGTTTGAGGCCTTGAGTTAAAGGGGGCAGAAGTATCTGATTTGCTCATGCCGCCTGCTGGCGGCATTTTTTCAAGCAGTGCCTAATTTGGCTATTGATGCAATTTATCAAGAATATTCAGCCTGCAAGAAACGATGGCGTTCAGGGGCTGGCGCGAGTCGCCAACCAGGCGAGTGATGCCAATCCAACGCATAACATAACCAGCATAACGGCACTGGTGTCCAAGGTGCTGGATATCAAGTTCGCCAAAGCCGCCAGCAGTTGATGAACAAGAGCAATAAGTGCCATGGCGGGGGACGCAGCTCCCGTTGACTGCCTGCTAGCCAATGACAGGCTCACTGGGTATGCAATTCCCTGAGCTACAAGCATCAGGCAATAAGGAAGCCAGATCGCGTACGCCGCACCCTTCAACAGTGATGATGCAATAAGCATGATGAGTGCGCCAAATAACAGCAAGGCACTCGAATATCGAAGCATCCGTATTTCATTATCACCGGTTGCAAGGTTACTGGCCAGACGGGTGCCGAGCAGATAGGCAATGCTGATTGGCCATCCCAACAGACCATATTCCCACATCGACCAATTGAAAGACTGCTGAAGAAGCAAGGGCGCTGTACTGCTAAATACGACGATGATGGAGTACCCCAAGCCTCCAGCCAGCACAGGTAGAATGAAGCGCGGTTGCACAATGAGCTTATGGAGGCTGGTGCTCTCACCTGCTCGATACGGAAGCCCCCTGTGGTGAGCCGTTACATTCAGCCCCTTCACTGTGGCCATTAGTACGCAAGGTATCGCGACGACAAGCATGGCCACCCGCCAGTTCGTGAGTGTGGCAATCATAGCCCCGATAAACTGGGAGGCTCCGAGGGAGAGTACGAAGCAAAGTGAAAGGCTGCTGTAGGCTCGTGTCAGATCCTTGCCATCATACTGCTCGACCATTAACGCGCGAGCTGCAACTGATATACCGCCCGCCAACGCTCCCTGAAGCAGGCGTAGGACAAGGAATGCCCAGTCACCTGGTGATACTGCGAGCAGTAATGTGCAGCAGCCGTAGAGGAGTAGCGTCCAGGTCAGCATACGGCTTGAACCGAGAGTGGCTCCCAACCGACCCCACAGCATTACGCATGTCCCCATTCCCACAAGAAACAGGCTCAGGCTGAGTGCGGCGAATTCATCTGTTGCATTCAGGTCATCAGCAATAGTTGGGAGCATGGGTAGGTAGAAGGTTATACCTGACTGGCACAACAGTACGGCTAAGCAACTGAAGTAGAGAATTCGCCGTTTGGTCATGGCTGAGTGTTTAGTAAAGGGGCGACGACAGGGTTGCTGTTCAGATACTCAGCGACACCCTGGCAGAAACTCTCGACTTCACCAGGCTGCATGTCTGCTCTTAGCGTAACGCGCAGCGCTGCAGCATCCTTGGGTACGACAGGAAAGAAGACGGCTGAAGTGAGGAAGCCGTTGTTGGCCAGGAAGGTCGACGCAGCAATGGCGTATTCAGCCTCTCCAAGCGGTATTAGCCTGATGGGGGATGCTGATCCAGCATGAGGCGTAGGCAAAAGCTTGTCGAACAGTTCGACATTATTTTTCAACTGCTGCTGTAGCGTATTCAGCAAGGGGCTTGAGTGAAGTCGGACGGATGCCCGCCCTGCACCGATAGCAGCGGCATTGAGACTTTGGGACCAGTTGGTAGGACCTCCATATCTTTGTACCAGACGTTTCTGTCGTGTATTTGCCAACATGAGCAGACCGCCGCTTGCGGCGAATGCTTTCCCCAAGGACGCTACAATGATAATCCCTTCATCCAGCTCCTGTAGTTGACCCCTTACAAAGCCTTGCCCTGAAACACCTGCCGTAGAAAGGGCATGAGAGTCGTCCAAGTACAAGAACAGACCGTAGCGCTCCTTGAGATACAACAAGGCGTCCATGTGTGCTGTCCCGCCCATGCTGTAGTAGCCGTCTGTAATATAGGCGACCCTTCCATGTTGCCTGCAGATGCTCTCGAGTTGGTCCATATCATCATGGGGAAGCGTCTGGATCTCGGTCTCATCCGCACAGGCTGCTTTTACATGGTTCAGGGAGTAGTGGGCAAACTTGTCGAACACCATATGGGGCGATACACCATTCGTGAAAATGCCGGCGGCAACAAGAGGTAGTACTCCTGAGCTTGCTGCACTGCATGACAATGTGGCTAGAGACTCGCATCCAAATAAGTCGGACAGTTCAGCCTCATATTGGTCTAGTACTTGGAACTGGCAGCGGTTGCGCGAGTTGGCGATACGCAGGGTGCGCGAATTTTCCAGCTCCTCGATCGCCCCTTGGAGGATATCCGGATGGTAGTCCAGCCCAAGATAGGACGTCGTACAGAAGTGTTGAAGCGTCCTGCCGTGCTGGTCCTGAAGTAGATTCCTGGCAATGACCTGCACCTGTAAGCCGGAAAGATGCTTGGCATACGATGTCTGCCAATCCGTCTCGGACCGCTGAATCATGCTCCTGTAATTGGTGTATCGATTTCGAGCGACTGCCATGTCAAACACTTCCCGTAATGGTTTGGAGCAAGCAGTGTGCATTGGAGGGAAACTTAGGTATGTCCGAAGTCGGGTGTTTTGGTCGAGGTAGTTTTCCGAGGAGAATGTCAGAGATACCTTGGTGTATCGCGGAGGGTTAAACACTTACGTTCAAGGTTTGTAGGCGCAGACCTTCTTCATCGACGAAGAGCTGCGCGAGCGCTAGATCCTCGATGGCATATCAGCTTGGTCGACGCCGCCCGTGCCGAGCTGCACCTGAACCCTGGGCATTGCCCAAGTCCAGGTCGACTTCGCCGACCGCCTGCTGCTAAGCAAGACCGATCTAGTCGAGCCGGCTCGACTGGGACACCTAGTGGAAGGAAGGCGAGCCGCGGGAAAGCGTGATGGTGTTCATTGCCGATGAGCTGCCGGAGGAAAGGATTCGGGCTGGTTTCGAAGCTTTGAGCCACGCCTGATTGAGATACAGCCGACTGTTCGATGCCGCCGTAAGGCGGCATTTTTTTGGCCTCGTTTCAGCGATCAGGCCAGTCGAGGTGGCCGCTTGCAGGAGGTACTTTTTTTGGTACACTTGGCCGCGTCGGATCTAAAAATAAAGGTGCAGTTCTTCCGTAGTGCGTCGGGTAATGAGCCCGTGAGGGAGTGGCTAAAGGGCTTGGCACGTGAAGAACGCTATCTGATTGGCATGGAAATCAAGACCGTTCAGTTGGGATGGCCACTTGGCATGCCCTTGGTCAGAAAGCTGGAGCACGGGCTTTGGGAAATCCGTATCGACATGGGGCATGTCGTTGCCCGTGTACTGTTCACGATCATGGATGGCGTGATGTTCATGCTCCATGGATTCATCAAGAAAAGCCAGAAAACGCCTTCAGCAGATCTGGCTCTGGCCAGGCAACGCAAGGCCAGCTTACGGAGGTCAACTACATGAACCCGCATATCGGTTCGAACTTCGATGATTTTCTCGCCGAAGAGGGCATCCTCGAAGAGGTCACGGCGGCTGCGCTGAAACGGGTGATCGCCTGGCAACTGACGCAGGCGATGAAGCAGCAAAAGATCAGCAAGAAGGCCTTGGCCGAGCGTATGCACACCAGCCGGGCGGCGGTCGATCGAGCCTTGGATCAGACTGACGCTGGCATGACCTTGGCAACACTGGCCAGCGCAGCCAGGGCCTTGGGGCAGCGCGTGGAAATACGTCTCGTACCGGATGTCGCACCAGCCCGATGAAGCACAAACATGAAAAAGCCCGGCACAAGGCCGGGCTTCTTCATTTCAGGCGTCTGCCAATCAGTTGCCGTACACCGGCAGCTTCTTGCAGATGGCCTTGACCTTTTCACGCACGGCGTCGATCACCGCTTCGTTGTTCAGATCGGCCAGGATGTCGCAGATCCAGCCGGCCAGTTCGCGGCACTCGGCTTCCTTGAAGCCACGGGTGGTGACGGCTGGGGTGCCGAAACGCAGGCCCGAAGTGACGAACGGCGAACGTGGGTCGTTCGGCACCGAGTTCTTGTTGACGGTGATGAAGGCCTTGCCCAGGGCGGCGTCGGCGTCCTTACCGGAGATTTCCTGCTTGATCAGCGACAGCAGGAACAGGTGGTTCTCGGTGCCGCCGGAGACGACGTCGAAGCCACGCTCGATGAACACGCTGGCCATGGCCTGGGCGTTTTTCACGACCTGCTGCTGGTAGGCCTTGAACTCAGGCTGCAGGGCTTCCTTGAAGCAGATCGCCTTGGCAGCGATGACGTGCTCCAGCGGGCCGCCCTGGGCGCCTGGGAAGACGGCGGAGTTCAGCTTCTTCTCGATGTCGGCGTTGGCGCGGGCCAGGATCAGGCCGCCACGTGGACCGCGCAGGGTCTTGTGGGTGGTGGTGGTGACCACGTCGGCGAACGGCACAGGGTTCGGGTACACGCCAGCGGCGACCAGGCCGGCGACGTGGGCCATGTCGACGAACAGGTAGGCACCGACCTTGTCGGCGATTTCGCGGAAGCGTGGGAAATCCAGCACTTGCGAGTAGGCGGAGAAGCCGGCAACGATCATCTTCGGCTTGTGCTCGACAGCCAGGCGCTCGACTTCGTCGTAGTCGATCAGGCCGTTGGCGTCGATGCCGTACTGGATGGCGTTGTACAGCTTGCCCGAGGAGGAAACGCTGGCACCGTGGGTCAGGTGGCCGCCGTGGGCCAGGCTCATGCCCAGGATGGTGTCACCGGCCGACAGCAGGGCCAGGTAGACAGCGGCGTTGGCCTGGGAACCGGCGTGCGGCTGGACGTTGGCGTAGTCGGCGCCGAACAGCTCCTTGGCGCGGTCGATGGCCAGCTGCTCGACGACGTCGACGTACTCGCAACCACCGTAGTAGCGCTTGCCTGGGTAGCCTTCGGCGTACTTGTTGGTCAGAACCGAACCCTGGGCCTCCATGACCGCCGGGCTGGTGTAGTTTTCCGAAGCGATCAGCTCGATATGCTCTTCCTGGCGCAGGGCTTCTTGCTGCATGGCTTCGAAGAGCTCGGCGTCGTACTTGGCAATGGTCAAATCACGGCTGAACATGGCGGTCCTCAAGGATCGGGCAGAATTGGGGGAGCATTCTAACCGATTGATTCGCCGCTGGCATATGAAGTGGCATCAAGTCGCGGACCAATGGGCTTCATGTTGCAGGCCGCGTGGCGACTGGGCTGGAGTTGACTTCTAGGTCCGGTTTTTTCCAGGCTCTTAAGAGGCCTGCGTGGGGGCGAAGGGGCCGCGCAGCGACTACTGGAACATGAACAACGTCTCGTTGCTGAACTGTGCCTCGAACTGGTTGGCCGGCATCGGCCGGCCGAACAGATAGCCCTGCACCTCGTCGCAACCGTGCTCGCGCAGAAACTCCAGCTGCTCGTGGGTCTCAACCCCTTCGGCGATTACCGCAAGATTGAGGCTGTGGGCCATGGCAATGATCGCCCGGGCGATCTGCGCGTCCTGCTCGCCTTCGGGCAGGCCATCAACGAAGGTACGGTCGATCTTCAGTACGTCGATGGGGAACTGCTTGAGGTAGTTGAGCGACGAGTAGCCGGTGCCGAAGTCGTCGACCGCGATGCTCAGGCCCAGGTTCTTCAGGCTGTCGAGGATCTGCATGGCCTCGTTGACCTCGCGCATCAGGATACTTTCGGTCAGTTCCAGCTCCAGGCACGCCGGCGGCAGCCCGGTTTCATCGAGGATGGTGGCGATGCGCGTGCCCAGCTGGCCGTCGGAGAACTGCCGGGCGGAAATGTTCACCGACACCTTGGGTACCCGCACTTTCTGCTGGTGCCAGGCCTTGAGCTGGCGGGAGGCCTCGCGCAGCACCCAGTCACCGACGTCGACCACCAGGCCCAGTTCCTCGATCACCGGGATGAAGTCGCCCGGCGGCACCAGGCCGCGGGTTGGGTGACGCCAGCGCAGCAGCGCCTCGGCACCGGTCAGGCGTTTGCCGTCGCCGCTGAACTGCGGCTGGTAATAGAGGATGAACTCGTTCTGCTCCAGGGCATGGCGCAGGTCGCTCTCCAGCTCCAGGCGCTCCAGGGCGCTGGCGTTCATGTCCGCCTGGTAGAACTGGAAGTTGTTCTTGCCGCGCTCCTTGGCGTGGTACATGGCCGTGTCGGCGTTCTTCATCAGCTGGCTGAGCTCGCTGCCATCCTGGGGGCTCAGGGCGATGCCGATACTGGCGGTGACGAAGAATTCGCGGTTTTCCAGGACGAACGGAGTGACCAGCCCGTCGAGGATGTGCTCGGCGACATGGATGGCGCGGTTGAGCGCCTGCTCGCGGCTGGCCTTGGGCTGCAGCAGCAGGGTGAATTCGTCGCCGCCCATGCGCGCCACGGTGTCGTCGTCGTCGACGCAGGCCAGCAGGCGCTCGGCCATGTCCTTGAGCATGCGATCGCCCGCCGCATGGCCAAGGGAGTCGTTGATCGGCTTGAAGCGGTCGAGGTCGAGGAACATCAGCACTACCCAGGCCTTCTGCCGCTCGGCCTGTTGCAGGGCCGTGTACAGGCGGTCCTGGAACAACGTGCGGTTGGGCAGGTGGGTGAGGGCGTCGTAGTAGGCCAGGCGGTGGATGCGCTGCTCGCTGGCCTTGCGTTCGCTGATGTCGGTGAAGAAGCACACATAGCTGGCCAGGTCGCCTTCATCGTCGAGCACCGCAGTGATGCCTACCCACGCCGGATAGTGCTCGCCGTTGCGCCGCTTCAGCCAGACCTCGCCTTCCCAGCTGCCGCGCTGGCTCAGTTGCTTGAGCACGTAGCCTTGCTGGGCGTTCTGTTGCTGCTCGACGGTGAGCATGCCGGGGAGCTGGTCGAGCACCTCGGCCACGGCATAGCCGCTGACGCGGGTGAACGCTTCGTTAGCCTGGACGATATAGCCGGCCGGGTCGGTGATGAGGATCGCCGAGGTGGAGTGCTCGAACACGGTCGCGGCCATGCGCAGGTCTTTTTCGGCCCGGCGTTGCTGGCTGATGTCGCGGCCCACGCCGAGCACCCCCTCGAAGCGCTCGTGTTCGTCCCACACCAGCACCAGGCGCAGCTCGATGGGGATCTTGCGGCCGTCGGCGCGCAGGCAGTCGAACAGGAACAACTGCGTGGGCAGGGTGCTGCGTAACTGGGCCAATTGCGTGCTGTCGTCCAGCACCTGGCTGACGCGCTCGAGCAGGTTGTAGACACCGCTGAGCTGGGCCGGGTTGGCAATGATCGACTGCCAGCCGTTGGCGAAGATCCAGTCGGCCTGGTAGCCAAGCACCGCCTGCACCGAAGGGCTGACATAGTTGAGCTGCAACTGGCTGTCGGTGGAGAAGATCACGTCGCTGATGCTCTCGGCGAGCATGCGGTAGCGCTGTTCGCTGTCGCGCAGGGACTCGCTGGCCTCGATCTGCACGGTGACATCCTTGCCCACGCCGATGATGCGCGTGACCAGGCCTTCACTGTCGCGGGTCAGCACCTGCTCGCGGATGTCGTAGCAACGCCAGCCGCCATCGCGGTGGCGGAAGCGCAGCTGGCAGTGCAGTGACTGGCCGTAGCCGGTGTCACGCTGCTGCTGGCGCAGGTCGCGGTAGTGCTCGGCGTCGCCGGGATGCAGGAGCATCTCCCAGAAGCGGTCGCCCATCTGCGCCAGTTCCGCGCGGTCGTAACCCAGGGTCTGGCCAAGGTGGCGGTTGCTGAAGATCATCCGCTGGCTGTCAACGTCCTGCACGTAGAGTTGGTCGGGCACGGTGCGTACCACGTCCGACCAGAAGCCCTCGCGTTCGAGCAGCGACAGCTCCACCTGCTTGCGGCTGGTGATGTCGCTGATGCTCAGGATCACTGCCTGGTAGTCGCGACGCTGCTGTGGCAGGCGGGCCATCAGCCACAAGTGCAGTTCGCCGCCCAGCGGGGCCGGCAGGCGCACCTCCAGCTCGAGCTGAGGGCGCTCTTCGATCAACGCGTCGATCAACTGCATGCCGACACTGTCGCGGCCGTCGCCACTGCCATCGATCAGGCGCTGCCAGGCGCCTTCGTGGCAGTCGACGTTGAGCAGTTGGCGGGCCACCTGGTTGATCTCGGTGATCTTCAGCTCCGTGAGCAGCGAGCGGCGCAGCTTGGTGTCCAGGGCCAGGCTCTGCTTGAGCGCGGCGCGGTTGCGCAGGTGGTAGCGGTCGAGCTGCCCCGGCAGGCTCGAAAGATCGAGCACGCACAGGGCCACGCCGGTGCCCTCGAAAATTTCCTGGTAACGCCGGCGGTCTTCCTGCAAGGCGCGTTGGCGGCGGCGCATGTTGATCAGCGCCAGCACCGGCAGCAGTGCGCAGAACAGCACCAGCACGCATTTGCCGAGCAGCGCCGGCAGCAGCCTGTCGCGGGCCAGGCCGGCATCGAACAGGCCACGCAGTTGCCAGGTGCTGTTGTCGATGAAGGCAAGCATCACGCTTTGCAAAGGCTCTTCGCTGGTCTGCCGGTCCCCATGGCGCTCGATGACCGCGCCGCTGCGGCTGTTTTCCAGCAGCCACAAGGGATGGGTGGGGCCGTCAAGATGACGGGTCAGCTCCTGGTAGTGGTCGGGGCTCAGGCGCAGCAACCAGTAGCCGCGGTCTTGCTCGGTCGGCTGGCGCAGCAGCAGGTAGACCCGCTGATTGTCGGCATCGTTGCCATAGAAAAATGCACGGCCCTGGTTCAGTTGCAGCAGGTCGTCAATCAGCTGACGGTCGGGTGAGCCAGCGAGGGTGTCACTGCGCACCTGCCCGGTGGCGTCAAGCCAGGCCAGGTCGCGCAGGGCCGGCAGGCGGGCCTGCAAGGTGGCGAGCAGGCTTGGCAGGGCGGCAGGCGCCGGAGGATTGACGTAGGGCTGGACCAGGTTCAACGATTGCTGGGCCTTCAGCGCCATGTTCAGGCTCAGGTGGTCGGCCAGTTCGGCGCTGGTGGCCAGGCTTTGCTGGCGCAGGTCGTCCTGGGTATGGCGGAACTGGGCGAACAGTTGCCATAGCAGCAGACCCAGCAGAACCAGGGCGAGCAGGGCCAAAGCCCCCTTGAGCGAGCCACGCAGGTGTGTGCCGGCCGTGGAATCGGCAGGACGCAGGGATGACGGTTGCGTGAGATTGGTCAAGCGTTGGGTCCTGCGATTGGGCTGACGATGGCAGGGGTTGCGTTCTCGCGGCATGCACGGCCCGTGCCGTGGTTGCTGGGCGCACTATAAGACGCATGCGGGAAGCCGACTAGCATGCCTTCAAATATGGCAAAGTGCCAGTCCGCATGTCCGATGCCGGGCGGCAGTTGGTCATGCCGGTTCGGCAAGTCCCTGCAACCTGTGCGAGAATGCCGCCCGCTTCATAGTCAACGCATCGGAGATGTACGGTTTTGGTTACCCACTATTCCACCAATGGCCTCGATTCCGCCTGCGGGCGTAGCAGTGAGACGCTGGTCAGCACTGCCGTGGCCGAGGACGTATCCTGCAAGACCTGCCAGCGCTCGCTGGCCAAGCCGGACGCGGCTGCCGCCAGTGCCAACAAGACGCCGTCGCTGGCCGAGTTGCGCAAATCGGCCAAGGCTGCCGCCGAGCCGGTCGCACAGGTTGCCGCTCAACCCACTGCCAAGCCCACTGCCGCGCCTGCCAAGGCCGTGAGCAAGCCGGCTGGCAAACCTGCCCGCAGTGGCGGCTTCAGCGTCAAGTCCGCCTGGGCCGCGCGCCTGGCCGAGCAGTCGGACCGTTGCCGCCTGCCACGTGGCAAGGCCAGGCAGTCGCACGTCTGAGCCCGCGCCAAGCCCGCCCCACCCGTGCCGGCGTGGGCGCGGGCTTGCCCCGCGAAGGCCGCCGAGCGGTCCCGCCATCTACCTCATCTGTGCAACGCCGCGACTTGGCGTAGAATGGCCCACTTTGTTCAATGACCCCGTAATCACATCCCCTGGCCAATGCCGGGGCGCGTGTCTTTACCTATCTGATAGAGGGCTTGGTTTTGGCTCAATACGTCTACACCATGCATCGGCTGAGCAAGGTCGTGCCGCCGAAGCGGGAAATTCTCAAGAACATTTCCCTGTCGTTCTTCCCGGGCGCCAAGATCGGCGTGCTGGGCCTGAACGGCGCGGGTAAATCGACCCTGCTGCGGATCATGGCGGGCGTCGACAAGGAATTCGACGGCGAAGCCCGTCCGATGCCCGACATCAACGTCGGCTACCTGCCCCAGGAGCCGCAGCTGGACCCGAGCAAGACCGTGCGTGAAGTGGTCGAGGAAGCGGTCAGCGTGATCAAGGACGCCCAGGCTCGCCTGGATGAGGTCTACGCCGCCTACGCCGACCCGGATGCCGACTTCGACAAGCTGGCCGCTGAACAGGCCAAGCTCGAGGCCATCCTGCAGGCCGCCGACGGCCACAACCTCGAGCGCCAGCTGGACGTCGCCGCCGATGCCCTGCGCCTGCCGGCCTGGGAGGCGAAGATCGAGCACCTGTCCGGTGGCGAGAAGCGCCGCGTGGCCCTGTGCCGCCTGCTGCTGTCGGCCCCCGACATGCTGCTGCTGGACGAACCGACCAACCACCTGGACGCCGACTCGGTAGCCTGGCTGGAGCGCTTCCTGCACGACTTCCCCGGCACCGTGGTGGCGATCACCCACGACCGTTACTTCCTCGACAACGTCGCCGGCTGGATCCTCGAGCTGGACCGCGGCGCCGGCATCCCGTACGAAGGCAACTATTCGGGCTGGCTGGAAGCCAAGTCGGACCGTCTGGCGCAGGAATCCAAGCAGCAGAGCGCCCACGAGAAGGCCATGAAAGAGGAACTGGAGTGGGTGCGCAAAGGCGCCAAGGCCCGCCAGTCCAAGTCAAAGGCCCGTCTGCAGCGCTTCGAAGAGATGCAGTCGCAGGAGTTCCAGAAGCGCAGCGAGACCAACGAGATCTACATCCCGGCAGGTCCGCGCCTGGGCGACAAGGTCATCGAGTTCAAGAACGTCACCAAGGGCTACGGTGATCGCGTGCTGATCGACAACCTGTCGTTCGCCATGCCCAAGGGCGCCATCGTTGGCGTGATCGGTGGTAACGGTGCCGGTAAATCGACCTTGTTCCGCATGCTGATGGGCAAGGAGCAGCCGGACTCGGGCAGCATCGAGATCGGTGAAACCGTGCAGCTGGCCTGCGTCGACCAGAGCCGCGAGGACCTGGACGGCAGCAAGACCGTGTTCCAGCAGATCTCCGACGGCTCCGACCAGATCCGCATCGGCAGCTACGAGATCCCGTCGCGTACCTACGTCGGCCGCTTCAACTTCAAGGGCGGCGACCAGCAGAAGTTCGTCAAGGACCTCTCCGGTGGTGAGCGTGGCCGCCTGCACCTGGCCCTGACCCTGAAGGAGGGCGGTAACGTCCTGCTGCTCGACGAACCGTCCAACGACCTCGACGTCGAAACCCTGCGTTCGCTGGAGGAAGCCCTGCTGGACTTCCCGGGCGCCGCCATCGTGATTTCCCACGACCGTTGGTTCCTGGACCGTGTGGCCACCCACATCCTGGCGTACGAAGACGACTCCAGCGTGGTGTTCTTCGAAGGCAACTACACCGAGTACGAAGCCGATCGCAAGAAGCGCCTGGGCGACGCTGCTGCCCAGCCGCACCGCGTGCGTCACAAGAAACTGGCCCAGTAAGCCGGTTTTCGCTGCACAACGATGGGGCCCTCAGGGGCCCCATTTTTGTGCCCGGCGTACAGGCACTGGGATGGCTGGCGTGGGAGCGGGCTTGCCCCGCGGTTGCTGCGTTACAGGAGAGCAGGGAGCAAGTGCGCGTTCACGAGTACAGTGAAAAACTTGTATACAGTTATAGAAAACGCACCAATTAATTTCATAAAAACGACATTGCGCCCTGTTCCAGTGCGATTGGTTCTTGGTACATTCCCGAAAAAACCAAAAACAATCCCTCTCTTGGTGAGATGTCTACCATGATCGAATCTGTCGACGATTTCCTGGCCCGACTGCAACAGCGCGATCCGGCCCAGCCCGAATTCCACCAGGCCGTGGAGGAGGTGCTGCGCAGCCTGTGGCCTTTCCTAGAAGCCAACCCTCACTACCTGCAGGCAGGCATTCTCGAACGCATGGTCGAACCCGAGCGCGCCGTGCTGTTCCGGGTGTCGTGGGTCGATGACCAGGGCAAGGTCCAGGTCAACCGCGGCTACCGCATCCAGATGAGCAGCGCCATCGGCCCGTACAAGGGCGGCCTGCGCTTCCACCCGTCGGTCAACCTGGGCGTGCTCAAGTTCCTGGCCTTCGAGCAGGTGTTCAAGAACTCGCTGACCTCGCTGCCCATGGGTGGCGGCAAAGGCGGCTCGGACTTCGACCCGAAGGGCAAGAGCGACGCCGAAGTGATGCGCTTCTGCCAGGCGTTCATGAGCGAGCTGTACCGTCACATTGGCGCCGACCTGGATGTGCCAGCGGGTGACATCGGCGTCGGTGCCCGCGAGATCGGCTTCCTGTTCGGCCAGTACAAGCGCCTGGCCAACCAGTTCACTTCGGTGCTGACCGGCAAGGGCATGACCTATGGCGGCAGCCTGATCCGCCCGGAGGCCACCGGCTACGGCTGCGTGTATTTCGCCGAAGAGATGCTCAAGCGCCGCGACCAGCGCATCGACGGTCGCCGCGTGGCGATCTCAGGTTCCGGTAACGTCGCCCAGTACGCGGCGCGCAAGGTCATGGACCTGGGCGGCAAGGTGATCTCGCTGTCCGATTCCGAAGGCACGCTGTACGCCGAAGCCGGCCTGACCGACGCCCAGTGGGAGGCCGTGATGGAGCTGAAGAACGTCAAGCGCGGCCGCATCAGCGAGCTGGCCGAGCAGTTCGGTCTGGAGTTCCGCAAAGGCCAGACGCCCTGGAGCCTGGCATGCGATATCGCCCTGCCGTGCGCGACGCAGAACGAACTGGGCGCCGAAGACGCCCGTACCCTGTTGCGCAATGGCTGCATCTGCGTAGCCGAAGGGGCCAACATGCCGACCACCCTGGAGGCTGTGGATATCTTCATCGAGGCCGGCATCCTGTACGCGCCGGGCAAGGCGTCTAATGCCGGCGGCGTGGCCGTGTCTGGCCTGGAGATGTCGCAGAACGCCATGCGCCTGCTGTGGACGGCCGGGGAGGTGGACAGCAAGCTGCACCACATCATGCAGTCGATTCACCATGCCTGCGTGCACTATGGCGAAGAGGCCGATGGCAGCATCAACTACGTCAAGGGCGCCAACATCGCCGGCTTCGTCAAGGTAGCTGACGCGATGCTGGCCCAGGGCGTGGTCTGATTCGATAACCTGGGGCCGCTTCGCGCCGAAAGGGGCGCGAAGCGGCTGCGGTGATTTCAGCACTCACCCAGAATGGCCAGCACCTCGATCATCTGGTCCCCCGCTGGCCGTCGCCACAACACTTCATCTCCAGGCCCGGCCCCCAGAAGCGCCCGCCCCAGCGGCGAGCCCCAGTTGACCAATCCCTGGGCGGCATCGGCCTGATCCTCGCCCACCAGTTGCACCTGATGCTCCTGGTCATGCTCATCGACGAACCGCACCAGGCTGCCGATCTGCACTTTCTCCGTGGACGTTGCAGCAGGTACCACCTGCGCGCTCTGTACCCGGGCGGTGAAATAGCGCAGGTCACGCTCGGTATCGGCCAGCCGCTGCTTGTCGGTATCGCCCTCGGCCTGCAGCTCGGCGTGCAATGCATTGAGCGCGGCCACTCGCTGCTGCAACTGTGCCAGGCCGTTGGCGGTGACGTAGTTGGGCTGATCGCTGACCAGGCGCTCGACCGGCTGGCTGGCCTGGGCGGCGGCCTGGTCTTCATTGACGAATGCTCGGCTCATGGTTGGCCTCCTTGTGCTGGAGACCATGGTGGCAGGCTGCGGGTTTCAATAGTTGTCCGTTTGCGACGTCAATTGCGGCGATAGGCGCGTGCGGCGCCTTGATCCTTCTCTTGCTGCCAGTCGCGGTCACGCTCGTCCCAATAGCGTTCGCGATACTCGCGCAGGTCTTCGTTGGACTGCATGGCGTGGCACTGGCGAAAGCCGTCGTCCCAGCCGCTTTCGTACTGGCGGTTGTGCAGGTAGCGCGGGACATCCTTGCGAAAGTCCCCGGCCATCAGCCCGGCGGCCTGGCGACCGCTGCTGCAACCGTCCTGAAAGCCGTCGGCGTAGGCGGGCGGGTAGCCCTGGTTGACCATCTGTTCATGGGTGGTTTCGCAACCCGCCAGCAGCAAGAAGCACAAGCCTAACCAGTACCGCGACATGACCACAGGACCCTCGGATTGATACCGCAAAGTCTAGGTCGGGAATTGTTGGCACGATGTCAAAACGCTGTCGAAGGATTGCACCGGGACTGGGACCGCAAAGCGGCCCAGGTGCTCAGTACTGATACCACTTCAACTCCAGCATCACCTCGTTCTGCGCCGTGGCCAGGTGGCTGAACTGTCGCGAGGCACTCAACCGCAAGCCCAGGTCGCGGCTAATCTCCCACTGCTGGTTCAGGCTCACGCTGCGCCGCACTTCGCCGTTGGTGAAATAATCACCCTTTGCCTCAAGCGTCAGGTTGCCCAGCGGGTTGCGCCACAACAGCCCGCCGTTGAACCCGGCGGCGGGCGAGATGAATTCGGCGAAGTCGTTGTGATGCTCGACCCGCACCGTGCCCAGGGCAAAGCCCAGCAAGTCGTCACCCAGTTGCCAGGTGCCGCCGGCGCCGCCGTTGACATGGCTGACCAGCACCTCGTCGTCATGCTTGCCCGGCACGCGTTCCAGGCCACCGGCGACCTGCCACGACCAGGGCTTGAGCAGTTCGTTGCGCGGTGTCAGCGAGCGGATGGTGGCCAGGTCCAGGCGTTGTACCTGCCAGTCGTTGCCCTCGTATTGGCGCAGCTTGAGTTGCAGGATCTCGATCTGCGCGCCGAGGGGGAAACTGTCCATGTTGTCGTTGAGGTCGTGGTACGCCATGCGCAGGCCATACTCGGCGTAGGCGCGGTCCTCGCGGGTACCCACCCCCAGTTGCCAGGTGCGCGACTGGTGGCCGTCCTCCGGCAGGCCGGGCCGCTCGATCTGCAATGGCGGCGGCGGGTTGCGGTTGATCGCCCTGAGCAGTTCATAGCTGCGGCCGGCCTGGGCCGGATCACGTTCCTGGCCATTGGCGCGGTAGCGTTCCAGGCGATAGGCGGCATCCTGCACCAGCGCCTGGCGGTCACGGGGCAGGGCGGTGAAAGAGGGGCTTTGCAACTGCGCGGTGTCGGCGCTGATGGCCAGCACCTGCTGCTTTTCTTCATGGTCCAGCGGCTCGGCACGGGCCAGCAGTTCACGCTCGCGGGACGGGCGGTAGCGCACGTCCGCCACCAGCCCGGACTGTTTCACCGCCTTCACGGTGTCGGTAGGGATGGCGGTCAGCGGGAACTGCGAGGTCAGGTCCAGGCTGGGGCGTGCCACCTGCAACAGCTCCAGCAGACGATAGGAGCAGTTCTCGTCGAAGAAGAAATAGTCGAACTTGATCTGCTTGAGTTCCCACACATGCTCGACCATGCGCCCGGTCTCTTCGGGCGTCAGGTCCAGCTGGTACTCCCACAGGTCGCGGTTTTCCAGGCTGCGGTACTCGGACAGCTTTTCCTGGTAGGGCATCATCGCGAACAGCCCGGGATAGCCGCCCATCAGGCCTTTCCAGGCATAGAGGATGCTGTTGTCGCTGCCCTCGATGTAGGCGCCGAAGTTGATCGCGTAGCTCAGCAGCGTGGTGTCGTCACGCCGGGTATTGGACTGGTCGATGCGCAGCAGCGTATGGCCGAACATCGACGACGGGCTGTTGAGATAGGCCGCCGGGAAGATCAGCGCCGCGCTGTGCGGGTCGATCGACTTGTACCAGGTATCGAATTCCTGGCAGGCCGGGCTCGGCAGATCGGTGAGGGCCAGTTGTTCGCGCAGCCAGCGGGTCCGCGCGGGGAACACGCACTGGGCGTGCTTGTCGCCCAGGCTGGCCGGGGCATACAGCGCGGCGACCGTGGCCTGCAGCTCCTGATCCGGGTGGTGCGCGCCATCCTCGGCGAGAAAGAAGCGCGGGTCGTCCACATAGCTGCGCCAACCACCAAGCTTGGCAGTCTCGTAGTGTCCGATGGCGATCCAGTATGGCGTGGCCGCCAACTGCTGGACGCGGGCCGGGTCAAGCTGTGGGGTGGCATGAAGCGGTGCGCTGACAATCAGCGCCAGGGAAGCGAGGCGTTTGAGCATGTCGGGCAACTACATCCTGATGATGCCGAAGGTGAAGCGCCAAACCCGCCCCGGTACCGGGGCGGGAGGCGTGGTACTCAGGCCTCGGTGGCGTACTTGGCCAGTTGCGGATCGCTCTTGAGCACCGCCAGGGTGTTGGAGTGGACAGCCTCGGCAGTCACGTCGGCGCTGCTGAAGATCTGCTGGAAGTGCTCGTGGGTGACGGCGGCAAAATGCGCGCGGTCTTCAGGCGCCACACCGAGGACCACGGCGTAGGTAGTCAGGGCTTCGCCCTGGCCCTGGGCCATGTCTTCGGAGAGCTCGTTCATCATGCCGTTCATGGCGAACCAGGATTTGCCGCCATAGGTCAGTGCGGCCTTGGTCGAGCAGCCGTTGGTGCCCGAGGTCATGCCGAAGGTTGCGTTGCCGGAGGTGCCGTTGGTGGTGGAGGCCAGGAAGTGGGCCGGCGTGCCGCGCTGGCCCTCGAACAGCAGGTTGCCCCAGCCGCAGTTCGGGCCGCCTGGCGCTTCGGCCATGGCGTTGATCGAGACAGCGGCGAACAGAGTACCCAGAAGAATCCGTTTCATAGCGTTGTTCTCTTTCTCAAGTGACGTACCAATGGTCAGGGTTCTGGCAACGCGGTTGCCAGGGCGGGAGGATTTCCATCCCCCTGCGCAGCTTGGAGTTTAGGCACGATCCAAAGGTTGCGTTGTTTATTGCGAAAAATTGCTTGCGTGATTGCCTGGCTTGGGCTGTGACATAAAGTCCCACGGAGCCTTGCCGCTGCGCGCTGGCAGCGCCAGAATGCCTTTCATCCGCCCCGCCGAAGTAAGGAAACCCAATGCCCGATCCTGTCGCCTCGCGCCTGCGTCTCGCGCCAGAAGCCCTGACCCGGCGTTTCTCCGCTGAACAGTTTGCCTTTTCCAATACCGACGATCTGGAGCCGTTTCGTGGTGTGCTGGGCCAGGAGCGTGCCGTCGAGGCCCTGCAGTTCGGCGTGGCGATGCCGCGCCCCGGTTACAACGTGTATGTGATGGGCGAGCCCGGCACGGGCCGGTTCTCCTTCGTCAAGCGTTACCTCAAGGCCGAGGGCAAGCGCCAGCACACCCCGGCCGACTGGCTGTACGTCAACAACTTCGAGGACTCCCGCGAGCCACGCGCGCTGGAACTTCCGGCTGGCAGCGCCCAGGCGTTCCTCGCCGACATGAACGGCCTGATCGACAACCTGTTGGCCACGTTCCCGGCGGTGTTCGAGCACCCTTCCTACCAGCAGAAGAAGAGCGCCATCGACCGCGCCTTCAACCAGCGCTATGACCGGGCGCTGGACGTGATCGAGCGTGCCTCGCTGGAGAAGGACGTGGCGCTGTACCGCGACAGCAGCAATGTCGCCTTTACCCCCATGGCCGATGGCAAGGCGCTGGACGAAGCCGAATTCGCCCAACTGCCTGAGGAGTTGCGCGAGCGCTTCCACGAAGACATCGCCGAACTCGAGGAGCGCCTGAACGAGGAGCTCTCCAGCCTGCCGCAATGGAAACGTGAATCGAACAACCAGTTGCGCCAGCTTAACGAGGAGACCATCACCCTCGCCCTGCAGCCGCTGCTGGCGCCGCTGTCGGAAAAGTACGCGGAAAACGCCGCGGTGTGCGCCTACCTGCAATCGCTGCAATTGAACCTGCTGCGCACCGTGGTCGAGCAACTGGTCGATGACAGCAAGACCGACGCGGTGGCGCGCAAGATGCTAGAGGAGCAGTACGCGCCCAACCTGGTGGTCGGCCACCCGGGCAAAGGTGGAGCTCCGGTGGTGTTCGAGCCGCATCCGACCTACGACAACCTGTTCGGTCGCATCGAATACAGCACCGACCAGGGGGCGCTGTACACCTCCTATCGCCAGCTTCGCGCCGGTGCGTTGCACCGCGCCAATGGCGGCTTCCTGATTCTTGAAGCCGAGAAGATGCTCGGCGAGCCCTTTGTCTGGGACGCGCTCAAGCGTGCCTTGCAGTCGCGCAAACTGAAGATGGAGTCGCCGCTGGGTGAACTGGGCCGTGTCGCCACCGTGAGCCTGACGCCGCAGGTGATCCCGCTCAGCGTCAAGCTGGTGATCATCGGCTCGCGCCAGCTGTACTACGCGCTGCAGGACCATGACCCGGATTTCCAGGAGATGTTCCGGGTGCTGGTGGACTTCGATGAAGACATGCCCATGGTCGACGAGAACCTGGAGCAGTTCGCCCAGTTGCTGCGCACCCGCACCAACGAGGAAGGCATGGCGCCGCTGACCAGCGATGCGGTGGCGCGCCTGGCCACCTACAGTGCTCGCCTGGCCGAGAACCAGTCGCGCTTGTCGGCGCGTATTGGCGACCTGTTCCAGTTGGTCAGCGAGGCCGACTTCATCCGCCAGCTGGCCAGCGAGAGCATGACCGACGCCGGCCACATCGAGCGGGCGCTCAAGGCCAAGGCCCAGCGCACCGGACGGGTGTCGCAGCGGGTGCTCGACGACATGCTCGCCGGGATCATCCTGATCGACACCGAAGGCGCGGCAATCGGCAAGTGCAACGGCTTGACCGTGCTCGAGGTCGGAGATTCGGCGTTCGGCATGCCGGCGCGCATCTCTGCCACCGTCTACCCGGGCGGCAGCGGCATCGTCGACATCGAGCGCGAGGTCAACCTGGGGCAGCCGATCCACTCCAAGGGTGTGATGATCCTCACCGGCTACCTGGGCAGCCGCTATGCCCAGGAATTCCCCCTGGCGATCTCTGCGAGCATCGCGTTGGAGCAATCCTACGGCTACGTCGATGGTGACAGCGCCTCGCTGGGGGAGGCGTGCACGCTGATCTCGGCGTTGTCGCGCACCCCGCTCAAGCAGTGTTTCGCCATTACCGGTTCGATCAACCAGTTTGGCGAGGTGCAGGCGGTCGGTGGGGTCAACGAGAAGATCGAAGGCTTCTTCCGTCTTTGCGAAGCCCGTGGCCTGACCGGTGAGCAAGGGGTGATCATCCCGCGTGCCAACGTCGCCACGCTGATGCTCGATGAGCGGGTGGTGCAGGCGGTCGAGGCCGGTCGCTTCCATGTCTATGCCGTAAGCCAGGCCGACGAAGCCTTGAGCCTGCTGGTTGGCGAGGAGGCTGGTGAGATGGATGACAAGGGCGAGTTCGCCGAGGGTAGTGTCAACGCCCGGGTGGTCGAGCGCTTGCGGGTGATTGCCGAAATGATCAGCGAGGAAGAAATCAAGGAAGCCGAGAAAGAGCGCCTGGAGGAGGTCATCGCCCAGGCCAAGCCCGCCTAAGTCAATAAACTGGCGCTGGAGGCGAAGTGCTACCGTTCAGCGCCAGTTTTCCAACTTTCGCCTCGGCTCGGCTACAGTGGAACTTAAGGACGTTGTCAGGGTTCAGGATGGAAACAGCCTGATGGTTTCAGGCTGAACAGGGCTTTACAGAGGGGACGCCGCCATGCGCAACCTCAGCCTCACCCGCCAGTGCCTGGGCCTGGTGACCCGCATCGAATGCAGCATCCGTCCGCTGGCCGGGGACAATGGCATGTGGACCTTGCTGTTCGCCGCCGGCATGGCCGGTGAACAACCCTCGGCGATCAAGGCCCAGGGCCCTTTCCATGGGCCGATGGTGGCCGAATCGGTGATGAACGCCATCGTCGACAGCCTTACCCTTCATGGCTATCAGGTCGCTGAAGATCCGCAGATCTGGTGCCTGCACCTGCAGGCGCAGTTGCGTCGGATCAATGGTGAACGTTGCCGGAACCTTGGGGATTATCAGTTCCATCCCGAAACCTGATCCAATGATCTCATTGCCCGCAAGCTGCCACACACTTGACCTGTGTGAGCCGGCTTGCCGGCGATAGGGTATCGAGGATGTATCGGGCCTGCGGCAACTGACCGCAGGCTTTTGCTGTCACAGGTGGCTGGATATACTCGCGCTCGCTTTTCCAGTCACCTCACGAGTCCCCTACTGTCCATGGAACGTATCCTCGAAAACGCGATGTATGCCTCGCGCTGGCTGCTCGCCCCGATCTACTTCGGCCTCTCACTGGGCCTGCTGGCACTGGCCTTGAAGTTCTTCCAGGAAATCATCCATGTCCTGCCCAATGTCTTCACCCTCGCCGAAGCCGACCTGATCCTGGTGATCCTGTCGCTGATCGACATGTCGCTGGTTGGCGGCCTGCTGGTAATGGTGATGATCTCCGGTTACGAGAACTTCGTCTCGCAGCTGGACATTGACGAGAGCAAGGAAAAGCTCAACTGGCTGGGCAAGATGGATTCCTCGTCGTTGAAGATGAAGGTCGCCGCGTCGATTGTCGCCATTTCCTCGATCCACCTGCTGCGGGTGTTCATGGATGCGCAGAACATCTCCACCGACTACCTGATGTGGTATGTGATCATCCACATGACCTTCGTCATTTCGGCATTCGTCATGGGTTACCTGGATCGCATCACCAAGCACTGATCGTCTGCTCTCATCGCGGGCTAGCCCCGCGATGCTTTTCAGCTCCTGACGGATGGTGGCTTGTACTTTTAGCAGGTCTGTACAAAAAATGAGCACTCATGCGTGGTTCCCGCAGCGAGGTGCGCCCATGAACCTGCATCAGCTCAATACCGAGGCCAGGGCTGGCCATGTCGACGAACTCAACCTGATCGCCATCGAAGGCGGTGATTACCTGCTCGAGGCCCGGGTCAAGGGCCGCGCCCACCCACTCGACGACCCGCGTGGTCAACGCTTGCGCGTGCATTCGGTCGAGGATGCGCGCCTGCTTTTGCAATCGATCCCCCAGCTGTCGCTGAACCTGGTGCACTGGTCCGTGCAGGACGAGATGTGCGGCATGGGCACGCACCCGGAAGAAGACCTCAAAGTCCCGATTTCCCAGCGTTCGGCCTGGTAGCTGCTTCGCGCGGCGCCAGTGTGCTAGGCTGCTCGCCCTTTTCATCAGGGCGCGGATGCAGTGCGCCCTCAAGCGGAGCACGCCAATGTCCGAACTCAATCTGTCCACCGACGAATCCCGCGTCAGCTACGGCATCGGCCGTCAGCTGGGTGGCCAGCTGCGCGACAACCCGCCACCGGGCGTCAACCTGGACGCCATCGTCGCCGGCCTGACCGACGCCTTCAACGGCGCCGACAGCCGCGTCAGCGAAGAAGACCTGTCGGCGGCCTTCAAGGTCATCCGTGAAGTGATGCAGGCCGAAGCTGCTGCCAAGGCCGAAGCCGCCGCTGCCGCCGGCAAGGAATTCCTGGCTGACAATGCCAAGCGTGAAGGCATCGTGACCCTGGCCTCGGGCCTGCAGTACGAAGTGCTGACCGCAGGCGACGGCGCCAAGCCGTCCCGCGAAGACAACGTGCGTACTCACTACCACGGCACCCTGATCGACGGCACCGTGTTCGACAGCTCCTACGATCGTGGCCAGCCTGCCGAATTCCCGGTTGGCGGCGTGATTGCCGGCTGGACCGAGGCCCTGCAACTGATGAATGCCGGCAGCAAATGGCGCCTGTACGTGCCGAGCGAGCTGGCCTACGGCGCCCAGGGCGTCGGCAGCATCCCGCCGCACAGCACCCTGGTGTTCGACGTCGAGCTGCTCGACGTTCTGTAATACCTTCGGGGCCGCTCTGCGGCCTATTCGCGGGCAAGCCCGCTCCCACAGGAACAGCACAAGACCTTAGGTCGTTGCGATCAGTGTGGGAGCCGGCTTGCCGGCGATGGGGGCAGGCCTGCTAAATTCAGTTCCAATCCGTTCCCCCCGGGCGCAATGCCCGCGCATAGCAAAACAGGAACAGGTTCCTCACCAGCTCCTTGAGCACTCCTGGCTCACTCGAATTCAGCCCCATGAGGTCCAGGTCGCCCTGGTCGCGCAGTTCATCGAGCGCGTCTTCCTCGAGCACGGCGCAGACTTCGCCAGTCTCGCGATGCAGGATACGCAGGTAAGGGTGGGGGCGGTCGAGCCAGGCGTCGATCAGATAGGTCATGGCTACTCTCCTTGGATAGCGGTTCCAATGAGAATAATTCTTATTATCAAAATAGCAAGAGACTATTGGAAGAATTCTTCCGAATGGTCCCGGCGATCCTGTTGCAGGATCTGTCAGGGCCGCCCGTTGGGCAGCCCCGTAGGGCAGGCGATCAGACCTTGCGCACGAACTCGGACTTGAGTTTCATCGCGCCGATACCGTCGATCTTGCAATCGATGTCGTGGTCGCCGTCGCACAGACGGATGTTCTTGACCTTGGTGCCGACCTTGACCACCAGGGACGAACCCTTGACCTTGAGATCCTTGATCACGGTAACGGTGTCGCCGTCCTGCAGGACGTTGCCGACCGAATCCTTTTTCACCACGTCGTCGCTGGCGGCTTCGGCTTCGCCGTTGGCCGACCACTCGTGGGCGCATTCGGGGCAGATCAGTTGGGTGCCATCCTCATAGGTGTATTCGGAGTTGCATTGGGGGCAGGGTGGCAGAGTGCTCACGGCTTTTCCTTTCAAGTACAGGCGGGTAAAGGCGCACATTGTATAGGGTTTAGTGATTTCCTGCACAAAAGCATCGCGGGGCAAGCCCGCTCCCACGCCATGATGTGCTGGCGTGGGAGCGGGCTTGCCCCGCGATAGGGGTGATGCGATGTATCAGTGCGTACGCGCTACTGCAAACTCGCTCAGCTCGACCAGTGCATCCCGGTACTCGCTGGCCGGCAGCACTTCCAGGCAGGCGATGGCGCGGGCGACGTAGTCGCGGGCCATCTGCGCGGTGTAGTCCAGGGCGCCGGATGCCTCGACGGCGATGCGGATCTGCTCCAGGTCCTCCAGGCCACCCTTCTGGATCGCCTGGCGCACCAGCGCGGCTTGCTCCGCGGTGCCTTCGCGCATGGTGTAGATCAGCGGCAGGGTCGGCTTGCCTTCGGCCAGGTCGTCACCGACGTTCTTGCCCAGGGTCTCGGAGTCGCCCTTGTAGTCGAGCAGGTCGTCGACCAGCTGGAAGGCCACCCCCAGGTGGTCGCCGAAGGTGCGCAGGGCTTCGCGCTGCGCGTCCGTGGCGCCGGCCAGGGCCGCGGCGCTGTGGGTCGAGGCTTCGAACAGCATCGCGGTCTTGCCGCGGATGACGTCCATGTAGATTTCCTCGGTAGTGCTGGCGTCGCGCACGCGCGACAGCTGCAGCACTTCACCTTCGGCGATCACCCGGGTGGCCTTGGAGAGGATCTGCATGACCGGCATCGAGCCCAGCTCGACCATCATCTCGAACGAGCGCGAATAGAGGAAATCGCCCACCAGCACGCTCGGCGCGTTACCCCACAGGGCATTGGCGGTGGAGCGGCCACGGCGCATGCCGGACATGTCGACCACGTCGTCGTGCAGCAGGGTGGCGGTGTGCAGGAACTCGATGGTCGCCGCCAGCAGGCGCAGGTCGTCGCCCTCGCGGCCCAGGGCCTTGCCGCACAGCAGCACCAGCAGTGGGCGCAGGCGTTTGCCGCCGGCGGACGTAATATAGTCGCCGATCTTCGATACCAGCGGCACGCGCGAGGTCAGCTGCTTCTTGATGATCTCGTCGACGGCGCTGAAGTCATCAGCTACCGCGCGGTAGAAGGTTTGGGGTTGCATCGGCTGCTCCATTGAGGTTGCGCGGCATGCTAGGTCGCAGGTACCGGTGTGTCAAGGCGCGGTGGCCGTGGCCCCGGGCCGGTACTTGCAAGCATTTATGGGGTTGCGTACAATCGCGCACCCTAACTTCCTGGGCAGCACCTGCCTTACGCAATTGCACCGGGCCGTTCCAGCCCTGTGCAGCCATGCCAGCCAATACTCATCATATAAAGCGCTGGGTGAGCAGGATTATCGGAGAAATACCATGTCTTACGCAGTAATCGTTACCGGCGGCAAGCAGTACAAAGTCGCTGAAGGTGAATTCCTCAAGATCGAGAAACTGGAAGTCGCCACTGGCGAATCCGTGACCTTCGATCGCGTTCTGCTGGTCGCCAACGGTGAAGAAGTCACCATCGGTGCTCCAGTTGTTGCTGGTGCTAAAGTAGTGGCCGAAGTCGTTTCGCAAGGCCGCCACGACAAGGTTCGCATCATCAAGTTCCGTCGTCGTAAGCACCACATGAAGCGCATGGGCCACCGCCAGTGGTTCACCGAAATCAAAATCACCGGTATCCAGGCTTAATCGCCCCGATCCCCTGAATTTATTGGAGAATTGAACCATGGCTCACAAGAAGGCTGGTGGTAGTACTCGTAACGGTCGCGACTCAGAATCGAAACGCCTTGGCGTGAAGATGTATGGCGGTCAGGTCATCAAGCCTGGCAACATCATCGTCCGTCAGCGCGGCACCGAATTCCACGCTGGCTACGGCGTTGGCATGGGCAAGGATCACACCCTGTTCGCCAAGATCGAAGGCGTGATCAAGTTCGAGAAGAAAGGCGAGTTCATGCGCCGTTACGTGAGCATCGTCGCCGCTTAATCGCGACGTCGCTCCAGAAGCCCCGTCATGCGACGGGGCTTTTTCGTTTGTGGTGAGCCTCTTGCAAAGCTGTTTGAATGGGCTGCCGGCGTTGGTTTCTGGTTCGTACGGGGCCGCCGCGCTCATCTTTGCAAGAGCCTCATGGTTTTCTGGTTTTCGACTCGTCGTCCGACGAGAGGCGGTTTTGAATGAAGTTTGTAGACGAAGTATCGATCCGGGTTAAGGCCGGTGACGGCGGCAACGGTTGCATGAGCTTCCGCCGCGAGAAATTCATCGAGAACGGTGGCCCCAACGGCGGCGACGGCGGTGACGGCGGCTCGGTGTACATGGTGGCCGACGAGAACCTCAACACCCTCGTCGACTATCGCTATACCCGCCACCACGAGGCCCAGCGCGGCCAGAACGGCGGCAGCACAGATTGCACCGGCAAGAAGGGCGAGGACCTGTTCCTGCGCGTGCCGGTCGGCACCACCGTGATCGACGCCTCCACCCAGGAAGTGATCGGTGACCTGGTCACCCCGGGCCAGAAGCTGATGGTCGCCCAAGGCGGCTGGCACGGCCTGGGCAACACCCGTTTCAAGTCGAGCACCAACCGTGCGCCGCGCCAGACCACTCCAGGCAAGCCGGGCGACCAGCGCGACCTGAAGATGGAAATGAAGGTCCTGGCCGACGTCGGTCTGCTGGGCCTGCCGAACGCCGGCAAGAGCACCTTCATCCGCTCGGTCTCGGCTGCCAAGCCGAAGGTCGCCGACTACCCGTTCACCACCCTGGTGCCGAACCTGGGCGTGGTCAGCGTCGATCGTTGGAAGAGCTTCGTTATCGCCGACATCCCCGGCCTGATCGAAGGCGCCTCCGAAGGCGCGGGCCTGGGTATCCGCTTCCTCAAGCACCTGGCCCGTACCCGCGTGCTGCTGCACCTGGTCGACCTGGCGCCGCTGGATGGCAGCAGCCCGGCCGACGCCGCCGAGGTGATCATCAACGAGCTGGCGCAGTTCAGCCCGGCGCTGGTCGACCGTGAGCGCTGGCTGGTGCTGAACAAGGCCGACATGATCATGGACGACGAGCGTGACGAGCGCGTCAAGGAAGTGGTCGAGCGCCTGAACTGGGATGGCCCGGTGTACGTGATCTCGGCTATCGCCAAGCAGGGCACCGAGAAGCTCAGCCATGACCTGATGCGCTATCTCGAAGACCGCGCCGACCGCCTGGCCAACGACCCGGCCTACGCCGCAGAGCTGGCCGAGCTCGACCAGCGTATCGAAGACGAAGCCCGTGCCCAGCTGCAGGCCCTGGACGACGCCCGCACCCTGCGTCGCACCGGCGTCAAGAGCGTGCACGACATCGGCGACGATGACGACTGGGATGATTTCGAGGACGACGAAGACGGCCCGGAAATCATTTACGTGCGCGACTGATCGGTTGCAGTACACTAAACGCCGCTCTCTGGAGCGGCGTTTTTGTATCCAAGGTATCTACAGATTCGACATAGGTTGGAAGAGAAGATGCGAAGCAAGGTGACTGGCGCCAAGCGCTGGGTCGTGAAGATCGGCAGCGCGCTGCTGACCGCCGACGGCAAGGGCCTCGACCGGGGCGCCATGGCGGTGTGGGTCGAGCAGATGGTGGCCCTGCGTGAAGCGGGCGTGGAACTGGTGCTGGTCTCCTCCGGGGCCGTGGCGGCGGGCATGAGCCAGCTGGGCTGGACCACGCGACCGAGCGCGATGAACGAGCTGCAGGCCGCCGCCTCGCTTGGCCAGATGCGCCTGGTGCAGGCCTGGGAGTCGAGCTTCGGCGAGCACGGCAAGCACACCGCGCAGATCCTGCTGACCCACGACGACCTTTCCGACCGCAAGCGTTACCTCAACGCCCGCAGCACCCTGCGTACCCTGGTCGACCTGGGCGTGGTGCCGGTGATCAACGAGAACGATACCGTGGTCACCGACGAAATCCGCTTTGGCGACAACGACACCCTGGCGGCGCTGGTGGCCAACCTGGTTGAAGCCGACCTGCTGGTGATCCTCACTGACCGTGACGGCATGTTCGACGCCGACCCGCGCAACAACCCCGAGGCCCAGCTGATCTACGAAGCCCGCGCCGATGACCCGGCGCTGGACGCCGTGGCCGGCGGCACCGGTGGCGCCCTGGGCCGTGGCGGCATGCAGACCAAGCTGCGCGCCGCGCGCCTGGCCGCCCGTTCCGGCGCGCACACCATCATCATCGGTGGCCGTATCGAGCGCGTGCTCGACCGCCTCAAGGCCGGTGAACGCCTGGGCACCCTGCTGTCGCCCGAGCGCGGCATGCTCGCCGCGCGCAAGCAGTGGCTGGCCGGCCATCTGCAGACCCGTGGCACCCTGGTGCTCGACGCTGGCGCCGTTAAGGCCCTGCGCGAATCGAGCAAGAGCCTGCTGCCGGTCGGCGTGAAGACCGTGCAAGGTAGCTTCCGCCGTGGCGAGATGGTGGTCTGCGTCGGCCCCGACGGCCTGGAAGTGGCCCGTGGCCTGGCCAACTACAGCGCCCTGGAGGCGCAGAAGATTATCGGTCAGCCGTCCGATGCCATCGAGAGCCTGCTGGGCTATAGCGCCGAGCCCGAGCTGGTGCACCGCGACAACCTGGTGTTGGTCTGAAGGAGATGCAAGTGCTTAAAGGATTGATTGCCGCCGCCGCGCTGGCGCTGCCGATGCTGGCCGGGGCCGAGGAAATCGGCCAGGTATCCACCGTGTTCAAGTTCGTCGGGCCGAATGACCGCATCGTGGTCGAGGCGTTCGACGACCCGAAGGTCGATGGCGTGACCTGCTATCTGTCGCGGGCCAAAACCGGCGGCCTGAAAGGTGGGTTGGGTCTGGCCGAGGACCGTGCCGAGGCGTCGATTGCCTGCCGTCAGGTTGGGCCGATCCAGTTCAAGGGTGAACTCAAGGATGGCGAGGAGGTGTTCAAGGAACGCACCTCGCTGGTGTTCAAGACCATGCAGGTGGTGCGTTTCCTCGATAAGAAGCGCAACACGTTGGTGTACCTGGTGTACAGCGACCGCGTGATCGAAGGCAGCCCGCAGAATGCGGTGACGGCGATTCCGATTGTGCCTTGGGCGCAGCGATAGCCGCCTGAATATTGGGAGGCCTTCGGCCTCCTTTCGCTGGCAAGCCAGCTCCCACAGAGACCTTGTCAGCCTCAATTCCCGTGGGAGCCGGCTTGTCGTGGCGACGAACCGCGGCGAAAGGGCCGCAAAGCGGCCCCATACACCTAATCAGGCCAGTTCCTCGGCCTCATCCTCGCGCACGATCGCCTTCACCTCATCGCGACGGCTGATGTACTTCCAGTCCGCCTCGTCGATGTAGATGCCATTCGGCCCGCTGCCACCTTCCAGATCGATTGCCACCCGCGCCGACACCTGCGGCTTCACGCTCGCCAGGATTGGCACGAAGCCCAACTGCTGGCTGGTTTCCAGGAGCGCCGCCTGGTTGCGTTCGTCGATGTCCGCCGCTTCGTCGAGGTAGTACGGCAGGCGAATGCGCCCGGCCAGGTCGCGGTCCATCAGGTGCAGCAACAGATACATGTTGGTCAGCGCCTTGATGGTCATGGTGGTGCCGTTGGACGCGGCGCCATCGATGTCGGCGTGGATCACCGGCTGGCTGTTGATCTTGGTGATCTCGAAGGCCAGTTCGAACAGGTCCTTCAGGCCCAGCTGGTTGTGGTTGGCCGCCACCAGCCGCGCCAGGTACTCCTTGGCCTCTTCGTTCTTGTGATCCTGCTCGGCGCTCTGGGTCAGGTCGAACACCGACAGGGTCTCGCCTTCCTCGTACTGGCCGGCGCTGTGGATGATCTGGTCGATGTGCTTGAGCGCTTCCTTGTTCGGTGCCAGCACCACGCGGAAGCTCTCCAGGTTCGACACCTGGCGCTTGTTGATCTCGCGGTTGAACAGCGCCAGCTGGTGCTCGAGGCTGTCGTAGTCGCTGCGGATGTTGCGCAGGGTCCGGGCAATGTCGGTGACCGCGGCGCGGCGGGCCTTGGCCAGGGTCAGCGCTTCCTCGGTGCGGTGCGAGTAGGCGTTGATCAGCAGCTGCAGGCGGCGTTCCATGTCGTCTTCGCTGTCGAACTTGGCCACGCCCTTCAGGCGCACCTGGGCGTACAGCGCCTCGATCTGGTTGTCCACGCGCTGCAGGGCCTGCCAGCTGTCCTGGTAGTCGTTGAGCAGCGGCAGCAGGTTGTCCATGGAGTCGTCGATCGCCTCCATGAACGGCGTGCCGAACGGCAGGTCGGCCGGCAGCAGTTGGCGACGGCGCAGGGCGTCTTCCAGGGTGCGCTGCTTGGCTTCCAGGTCGGCGATCTGTCGGCCCACCAGTTGCAACTTGGCCGACAGCTGCTGGACGCGCTCGGTGAAGGCGTCGCTGGAGCGCTTGAGCTCGTCCTGGGCCGCTTCCAGCTGGCCCAACTGCTCCATTTTTTCCGGCTCTTCGGCGGCCAGGGTTTCGGTGCGGCGGAAGTCCTCCAGGGCCTTCTGCGCGTCCAGCACCTGTTGGTACAGCGCCTCGGTCTGCGCCTTGCTGGCGGCGCGGTCGAGGGCCACGGCTTGCTGGGTCTTGAGCTGCTTGAGCTCTTTCTCCAGGCGTTCCTTCTGGTCGCGCAGGGCGGCGCGGTCGGCCAAGGCCTGCAACGCGGGTGGGTCAATGTGCGAGATGTCGATGGACAGGCCTGGCACTTCGAAGCGCTCGCCCTTGAAGCGGTCGAGCACGCCTTCCAGGGTTTTCACCCACACGTCGCTGTCGTCCAGCTCGATGCCGCGGTCACCCATCGGCAGGCTGAACAGCGCGCCGTTGAACAGGCGCATCAGGCGGTCCACGTCCTGCTGCGAGAACTCTTCGCGCAGGCGGGCGTAGCTGTTGTTGTCGGCGTGGTCGAGCTGCTGCTTGACCGCCTTGACGCGTTTTTCCAGGTCGCGCACGCGCTCGTCGAGGTCCTCGGCGGAGAACTGCCGCGACTGGGCCAGGGCGCCGGCCAGTTCATCGTGGGCGTCCTTGGCGGCCAGCAGCTGCTGCTCCAGTACCTTGACGTCGGTGACCAGGGCGAAGCGGTGCTTGAGCACCGACAGCTCGCCCAGCCAGCGCTGGATGCCGGTGATCTCGCGCTCCAGGCGCATCAGCTCCTGGGTGCCGCCGCGCTGGTCGTTCTGCAGGCGGTCCTGCTCGCCACGGTAGTGCTCGGATTGGATTACCAGCTCTTCCTTGCGCGCCATGGCGTATTCCTGCCAGGTGCCCAGCAGGTTGTCGAGCAGCGGCGAGATGCGGTGCAGCTTGCCGCGCAGGATGTCGCGCTGGGCCACGCCGCCGGCCAGGGCCTCGACCAGCGGGCCGGCAGCCACCAGGGCGTTGTAGTCGCCCTCCATGCGGCGTACGTCGCGGAACGCCTCTTCACAGGCGGCGATGTAGTCGACGCTACCTGAACGCAGGCTGTGTTCGAAGGCGTCGAGGAACAGCTGCTTGAGCTTGGCGGCGGTGATTTCGCGCATGTGCAGCAGGTTGATGAACAGCGCGCGGAAGGTCTTCAGGCTCTGTTCGCTGGTCGAGCGCAGCGGGATCAGTGTCAGGTCCAGCGGCACCGAGGTGTGGCCGCCGACCAGCAGCCGGCGCAGTTCGTCCGGCTTGAGCTCGTAGGCCTTCAGGCCATGGCGCTCGAGGTTGGTGAACAGCTCTTTCTGGCGCAGGCAGGTATCGTCTTTCTGGTAGTGGGCCAGGTCCAGTTCGCCCTGGTAGGCGAAGAACTGGTGGCCGAAGCCGCCACCCGGCCCGCGGCCGACCACGCCGATCACGTGCGGGCCGTGGGGCAGGTTCAGTTCGGTGAGGATGTAGCTGGTGTCGCTGGCGAAGTAGAAGCGCCGCGACTGCTCCAGGCTGTACTTGCCAAAGCTCATGTCGGACATGCGCGCCAGGATCGGGAACTGCAGGGCGTTGATCGACGCCGATTTACCCAGGTTGTTGGCGCCATAGACCGACAGCGGGTGTTCCAGGGGGAACAGGCCGAGGCTGTAGCCGGCGGTGTTGAGCAGTGCGAAGCGGCGGATGCCGTAGCGTTCCTGGCTCATGCGTCAATCTCCTGTTGCTCTTCGCGGATCGCCCGGGCCAGGGCATCCTCTTCGCTTTCCTCGCCGTCGAACGGGGTGAGGTCGAGCGGGTCGTCGGTGCGGTTGAGTTCTTCGGGCGTCTCTTCCACCACCAGCACGGGTACCGGCAGCGGCAGGTCGCTGTGCAGGGTGGCGGCCAGGTCGCGGTCCTGCTGGACCGACAGGCAGACGTCGAGGAAACGGTGCATCGGCGGCAGGAAGCGGTAGATGCCGCCTTCCTCATGGGCAAAGCCGAGCTGGCTCATGCGGCGCATGATCTTTTCTTCGAGCTCGTCGACGGTCTGCACTTCGGCCTGCAGGAACAGGTCGCGGTACTTGTCCAGCAGCGACGGCAGTTCGTCGCGGCCGATGCTGCCACCGTCGAGCACGGCCATCGGGTCACGTCCCTGGTCGGCGAGGTGCTCGACCAGGATGAAAGTGAACAGCGACAGGCGCTGGGCGGTCTTGTTGACCTGCGCGGCGGCCTGCTCGGGGACGAAATAGTAGAAGCCGCGGGTATCGCACACCAGCTCGAAGCCCAGGGCCTTGAACAGGGTGCGGTACTGGTCCTGGAAGTTCGACAGCTGGGCGTACAGCTCCGGGTCGCGGCGGCTGACGTGGAAGCCCTTGAACAGCTCGCGGAAGATCGGCGCGAGCTGGGACAGTTCGGAAAGATCAAGATGCATGGGTGGGGCTCGCGGTGGATTCGGTCGTGGTCGCCGGCTTGTCGCGGCTGGAGGTCAGGGCGAAGGAGCGCAGGCTGACCAGGTGTTCGCGGGTGAGGTATTGCTGGCGATCGAGGCGCTCGCGGCTGAAGCGCTTCTCGCGCGACAGGCGCGAGAACCAGTACAGCAGTTCGTCGGTGGCGCCTTCAGGCTCCTGCTCCAGCAACCAGACCATCAGGTCCGGCAGCGGCAGGGCGTCTTCGCAACGCTCGAGCATTTCCTTGACCGTGCGCGGGGCGCGGGGCAGCGGGCCCTTTTGCGTCTTGTGCGCCTTGGGGAAGCGCGCGGGCTTGGGCTCGAAGCGGGCCAGGGCGTAAACGTAGGCCTCGACCTGGCTGGCGCTGCCGAGGAAGGTGCTCTGCGGGCGGGTGAACATCGGCATGGCCGCCTGCGGCACGGCGTCGATGCCCTTCTTGCGGATCACCGACAGGGCCAGGGCGGCGCCTCGGGTAACAGCGTTGTGCCGGCGCGCCTCTTCACGCAGCGGCAGCAGCAGTTCGCGGGCGTGGCGCAGGGTCAGCTGGGCGCTGGTCTGCATCTCGAGGATGCGCGCGTGGGTGCGCAGCAGCATGTCGTCGTCGACCAGATGCCCCAGGCGCGCCTGCTCGCCCAGCAGCCGCAGCAGCACGGTCTCGACCTTGCGCACGCCCTGCTCGAAGGCGCCATCGGCGTTGACCAGCTGGATCATCGGCTCGACGTATTCGTCCCAGGTCGCCAGTACTTCGGCGTAGCGCTGGCGCAGGGGGATCTGGCGGTTGCTGGTCTTGGCCCGCTCGGCCACGGCCACCAGCGCCTGCTCGTCGTTGTCGAGCTTCTTCAGTACATCGCGCACGCGCATGTCGAGCAGGCGCAGCTGGCGCGCCAGGTCGTCGCTGTCGCGGTTGTCGAAGGCGTCCTGGATATGCCCGGCCAGGCGCTCCAGGTGGCGCAGGTAGGCCTCGATCTCCAGGCACAGGCCCAGCCGGTGCTCGCGGCGCAGGTAGGCGAGGAAGTCGTGGATCTGCGCGTTGAGCTCGAAACGGTTGGGGCTTTTGGCCACCGGGACCAGGATGTCCAGGCGGATCCACACGTCAAGCAGCTGGGTGATGTCCTGCGGGGTGCTTTCCACCTGCTGGCGGGCCAGTTGCTGGCGCAGCTCGACCAGGCTCAGGGTGCCCTGGTCGAAGCGCTCGCACAGCGGCTCGATCAAGGCCCAGTGTTCGGCTAGGGCGCGCAGGACGCGCTTGGGTTCGATCATTGGCGGGTCGACTCGTTGCCAAATAAAAGCGGCGATTGTACTGCATCTGGGGGGGAGGATTTCACCCCTTGGTCTGTTATGGGGATAACCCTGAGGCTCAAGGGGGGATTCACCGGCCCACCAGGGGCCTTGGGGACGGGCTTGTCCCGCGATGGCTGACAATCTGTTGCGGCGCATCCTGGGCAACGGCGTTAGAATGCCTGCCTGATTTCGTCCACCGGATACCCGCGCCTTGCTGATCGAGTCCCGCCGCCGCGCCTACCTGTCCGCCATGCAAGTGGTGCACTGGCTGCCGCGCGCCGAACTGCCGTTCGCCGCGCCGTCGCGGCCAGAGCTGCTGTTACCGGTGGCGCCGGTCGATGAGGTTGACTTCGAGGTGAGACCGGCCGCTCCTGCAGCTGCGCCGAGCGCCACCCCGGCAGCCCCTCAGGCGCGTGCCGAGAGGCCGAAGATCGAGATCCCGCGCCCGGGCAGTGCGCCGAAACCCGCCGCCAAGCCGGTCGAGGCCGAGGCAGAGCTCCCCGCGCCGCGTCCGGCGCCTGTGCCACCGCCACGCTTCGCCCTGCAGTTGCTGCGTGCCGGCGACTGTCTGCTGCTGGTGGAACTGGCCACCGGCCAGCCGTTCCAGAGTCGCGACCCGTCCTACCTGCTGCTCAAGGACATGCTACGCGCCGCCGGCCTGCCGGACGCCCCGCAGATCATTGGCGAGCCAGTACGCTGGCCGTTGCTGATGCGCGGCAACATGGACCAGGGCCCGGACGCCGCCCGGGACTTTGTCCAGGGCTTTATCGCCGCGCGCCTGGAAGAGGCGCCGTGCGCCTGCCTGTGGCTGATCGGCCTGCCGGCCATTCGCTTCGCCGGCCAGGCCGACGACGAAGCCTATTACCGAGAACTCAAGGTCGACCTGCTCGGCGATGCCTGGGCCTTGCCCGGCCTTGAACTGTTGATGGACGAGCCGCAGCGCAAGGCGGACGTCTGGAAAGCCATGCGCCAGCTGATGGCGCGCTGGAAATGTGTTGAATGAGTGACTCGATCAGTTTCCGCCCGGCGACCGAGGCGGATCTGGATACCCTGCTGAAGATCGAATATGCCGCCTTCAGCCATCCCTGGACCCGCGGCATCTTTCAAGATGCACTGAAGTCCTATGAAGTGTGGCTGATGTTCGACGGCCAGCAGCAGGTCGGCCACGGCGTGATCAACGTGATCATCGATGAGGCGCACCTGCTCAACATTACCGTCAAGCCGGAAAACCAGGGCTGTGGCCTGGGCCTGCGCCTGCTCGAACACCTGATGGCGCGGGCCTACCAGCTCAATGGTCGCGAGTGTTTCCTGGAAGTGCGCGCCAGCAACCAGTCGGCGTATCGCTTGTACGAGCGCTATGGCTTCAATGAAGTCGGTCGGCGCCGTGACTACTACCCGATGGCGGGTGGGCGGGAAGATGCGCTGGTGATGGCCTGTACGCTGCTCGAAGACTGATTTCGCACGCTGTCTTGTGTTGGGGCCGCTACGCGGCCCCTTGTGCAAGTGACTCAGATCTCTGGGTGCTGCACTTCGATTGGTTTACGCAGATCTCGCAAGCTGCGCGTCACCGCCCCGGTATTGCACTTGGCTGCCGCCTGCTCCGGGGTCATCTCGCGAATGGTGCGATAGAACAGTTCGCAGGTCTGCTTCTTCTGGGTGACCTGCCACTTGCTGGTGCAGGCATCCAGGGTGAGCTTGGCATCGGCCTGGGGGTTGCGCCCCATGCCGGCCTGCCAGCAGGCTGCGGAGAGGTCCTGGCCCATCATCTTCAAACCGGCCGCGTCGGCCTTGTCCTGGTCGCCGTCGTAGCTTTTCGGGTCGGCGGCGTACCAGATCGCGCTCGGGTGGTTGGCGCCGAGCACGGGCACCTTGGCGCTGTTGGCCTCGGGGCTGATGCTCACCAGGCCGAGCACGTTCACCTTCGGCCCATACTGTTGCTGGATCCAGGCCCGTACCGGCGCGCCGAACGCGACCATCGGCAAGGCGCCTTTGCCATCGTGGGTCAGGGCCACTTCCTTGACCATGCGCACCTGGTAGTCGTTGAAGTAGCTGTAGACCCCTTCCAGGTCCTTGCCGGCGCTGGCCGGCGCGGCGATCGGGGCGATGTCGACGATGGTCTGGTAGGCCGGGGTCTGGGTAGCCTCGACACCATTGAAGGTCAGAAGCTCCGCCCAGCGGTCGGTGGTGTTGGACTTGAGGTAGTCCTGGTAGCGGGTCAGCGAATAGTCCGGCGGGAAGTGCAGCAACTCGATGCTGCGGCGATTCTCCAGGGCCATGCCCAAGGGCAGGAACAGGTACCAGCTATAGTCCCAGCCGCCTTTCTGGTTGAGGCGGGTGGCGCCCTGGTAGGCCAGCTCGCCGCTGTCGAGCAGCTTGCGCAAGGGCTCGGCGTAGCTCGCCGGTACGTCGGTGATGCTGGCGTGCAGCTTGTCGTTGTCGCGGTTCACCGTGACCTTGGCATTGGCATAGCCGTCGCGCTGCACGCTCTGGGTGAGGTAGTGCTCGACGGTCTTCTCCAGTGACCAGTCGCGGTAGCAGATCACGTTGCAGTTGTTGGGGTAGGCGAACAACCGGGTGACCCGCTGGGCATCGCCCAGGTCGATCTGCGCGTCGGCCATGGCCAGGCCGCTGAAGGCGAGGGCGGCCAGGCCCGATACAGCAATCTTGTGCATGCTTAACTCCTTGTCAGTGGCCGCCAGGACGGCGGACCGCCCATGGTGGATGAAGAGGTGGGGGAATGAAAAGCGCCAGGATATGGCTATTGGCTAGCGCGCTGATCGGGCTGGGTACGGTCCAGGCCGATGAACGCGATGTGTGGATGTTCGCCCAGTGGGCCGGGGACCACGAGAACCGCCGGTTTCGTGAAATGCTGGTGGACGCCCGGCTGTATGGCGTGGTGCCGATCCATCAGTTGCTGCGCTCGGCCTCGGACTGGCGCCTGTGCCAGGCTTCACCCTTCGCGGTGCCGCCGGCGAGCCATTGGCCGGCGGTGCGCTCGACGCTGGCCTTGATCCAGACCCTGGACCAGCAGGGTGTCCTGCGTCAGTTCGAAGTGGTGTCGGCCTACCGCGATCCCCGGCTCAATGCCTGTGCCGGCGGCGCGCCGAGCAGCGCGCACATGCGCGCCTTCGCCGTCGACCTGCTGCTGCCGTCCTGGGCCGACCCGAACCCGCTGTGTCGTTTCTGGCAGCAGCACGGCCGGGCCTGGAACATGGGGCTTGGCCGTTACCCCTCGGGGCGCATCCATATCGACACGGCCGGCTATCGCACCTGGGGCGGCGATGGCGGGGCCGGTTCGTCGTTCTGCAGCAAGCCCAGGTGAGCGAGGCAGATACGACATTCCTGACCGACCCACTGGGCGAAGCGCTGGCGCTTGCTGCCGTCGTCCAGTGGTAGCGGGCTAAGCAGGTGATAGCTGGAGCCGTCGCGCAAAAAGCCGAAAGGGGCCTCCATCTGGCCGTTGCTCAGCTCATCGCACACCATCAGTGCCGAGGCGATGGCCATCCCCATGCCGGCGCTGGCGGCCTGCAGCGACAGGTAGAAGTGCTCGAAGTCGCTGCGTGTCCTGTGCGGGAGGTGCTGGCCGCTCAGGCGCAGCCACGTCGCCCAGGCATCGGGGCGAGTGCTGCTATGGAGCAGGCGTTGGCCGTTGAGGTCTGGCCTTGCTACCGGCCCGATCCATTCATCGCAGATTTTCAGGCTGTGCAGTTGACGATCCCAGTGGAAGTCGTCCCGGCGCAGTGCCAGGTCGATGCCGCCACGGGCGAAGTCCACCGGCCCGCCGGCCGCCACCAGGTGCAGTTGCAGGTCGGGGTGTGCGGCGTGAAAGCGCGGCAGGCGCGGGATCAGCCAGCGCATGGCGATGGTCGGCTCGCAGGAGACCACCAGCACGTTGTCTTCAGCCTGCTGTTGCAGGCGCTGCACGGCGCCCTCCAATTGCTCGAAGATCGACTGGGTGGTGCTGTGCAGCTCGCGCCCGGCGGGGGTGAGAAAGATTGCCCGGTTGCGCCGTTCGAACAGTGCCACGCCGAGGCTTTCCTCGAGCAGGCGCACTTGGCGACTGACGGCGCCGTGGGTGACGTGCAGGTGCTCGGCGGCGCGCACGAAGCTTTCAGTGCGGGCGGCGATGTCGAAGTAGCGAAAGGCGGTAAGGGGAGGCAGTTTCATGGGCTGGCCTGTTCCGGCTTTATCGCGGGGCGAGCCCACTCCCACGCGTGGGAGCGGGCTTGCCCCGCGATAGGCCAGTCGATTCAATGCAGATAGGTGAGTAAAACTAGCAGATCAGCCAGACTATAAATCGATTTTTACTCGTTCCAGGTAACAGGATAATCCCATCTTCCGTGAATTTTCATCGAGGATCCCTGTTTGTGAACGAACTCATCGCCGTTGCCCTGTTCACCATCCTGGCCGTCATCAGTCCTGGTGCCGACTTCGCCATGGTTACCCGCAGCAGTTACGCGCAAGGCCGCACGGCCGGTCTCGCCGCTGCGGCGGGCATCGCCCTGGGTGTGCAGGTGCATGTGCTGTACACCGTGCTTGGCATTGCCGTGATCATCAGCCAAACCCCCACACTGTTCCTGGCCATGAAGGTGGTAGGGGCGGGCTACCTGCTCTACCTGGGCTACAAGTCGCTGACCAATACCACGCGCATTGAGCTAGACGGCCTGTCGCGAGGTGCGTCCAGCGTGGCGAGCGCGTTGCGCACGGGCTTTCTGACCAACGCCTTGAACCCCAAGACCATGCTGTTCGTGGTCAGCGCCTATACCCAGGTAGTGCGGCCGGGCAGCCCGCTGGCGCTGGACTTCGCCTATGGTGCGTTCATGTCGTTCGCCCATTGGGCCTGGTTCAGCCTGGTGGCGGTGTTCTTCTCCAGTGCGCGATTGCGTGCGGCGATGATCGAGCGTCAGCGCACGGTTGACCGGGTAATCGGGGTGGCCTTGATCGGCCTGGGGTTGGCCGTGGTGGTGGCGGGAGTGAAGTAACGTTTTCGCGGGCAAAGAAAAAGGGCTTATCTTTCGATAAGCCCTTTTAAAAGGTGGTGGCTACACAGGGACTTGAACCCCGGACCCCAGCATTATGAATGCTATGCTCTAACCAACTGAGCTATGTAGCCAACTTGGCGCGCATTATTAGCTCGAATCGCGATCCTGTCAACAACGTTTTCAAAAAAATTTTCCAACCTTTCAAACGCTTAGCCGAGAAGGGCGCTTCAGCGCACGATCAGCCAGTGGCCAAACAGGTTGTGCAGGCGCAATTGCTGATCGGCGGCCAGGCGCTCGAGGCTCTGCGCCGGGTGGTCGAGGTCGAAATCACCGCTGACCCGCTGGTAGGCCGTTGGCTCGTTCATCATCCAGACACGCTGGCCACGGTAGTTGGCCAGGCGCTCCAATATTTCGCCCAGCGGCAGGTTCCGGGCCTTCAACTGACCGTTGCGCCAGGCATCGACCAGCTTGGCGTCGATCTTCTCGACGGAATTGATGCGGGATTCACTGAACGTCACCCGTTCGCCGGCGCTGACCATGCGCTGGTCACCGCCCTGCAGGACCGCGGCCTTGCCGCTGAGCACCACCAGTTCGTCGTACTCGGCATGGCGGGCGATCTGCAGGCGAGTGCCGAACACCTGGATCCGGGTGTCATCGACCTGCACCTCCATGGCCCGGCCATCGAGCCTCACCTCCAGGTAGACCTGGCCCTGCACCAGGTGCAGTTGGCGGGTGCGGCCACGCAGGTCGACATTCATCGCGCTGGCGCTGTCCAGGTGCAGGGTCGAGCCGTCGGCCAGGCGCACGCTGCGGCGTTCGCCGCTGTCGGTGTGCAATTCGCTGCCCAGGCGCTGCATCAGCGGCCAGTAAATCCAGGCGAGTGCCGCCACCAGCATCAGGAACAGCAGCGCCAGGCACAGCCCGGCACGGCTGCGGCGCACCTTGGCGACCCGTGGTCGTGGCCGGGCTGCCGGCACCTGCAACTGCTGCCAGTAAGCTTCGAGCTGGGCATAGGCCCTGGCGTTGAGCGGGTCCTGGCACCAGCTGGCGAACGCCTGGCGCAGGGCCTCGTCACAGCCGGGTTGGCGCAGGCGTGAGAACCAGCCCAGGGCTTCCTGCTCGGGGTCGGGCGTGGGCTGCAAGGCGGGCATCGGGCTCATGGGATCGGTCTGCTCGCAGAGGGCGGGCGGTTTTGCCCAGCGTTCACAGGGAAGAGGAGAAAGGATGCTAAATATATTGAGAATTATTTACAAGTACGTGTCGGATGGAAGGCTCGCGTAAATAAAAAGGTAGCTTCGTATCTATTTGTTTCACGATAATCGGATCCCAACCCGCAGACGGACATCCAGCCCATGGCCATCAGCAGCACACCGACTTCCAGCGCGAGTAGCCCGGCAAACCCGGCCACGCCGCTGGTGATGAGCATCATTGGTTTCTGCGCCCTGGCGCACCTGATCAACGACCTGATCCAGGCGGTTCTGCCGGCGATCTACCCGATGCTCAAGGCCAACTACAACCTGAGCTTCGCCCAGATCGGCCTGATCACCCTGACCTTCCAGATCACTGCCTCGTTATTGCAGCCGTGGGTGGGCTTCTTCACCGACAAGCGGCCCACACCGAACCTGTTGCCGCTGGGCACCCTGTGCACCCTGGTGGGCATCGTGATGCTGGCCTTCGTTGGCAGCTTCCCGATGATCCTGCTGGCCTCGGCGCTGGTGGGCATCGGCTCCTCGACCTTCCACCCGGAGACCTCGCGCATTGCCCGCCTGGCCTCGGGCGGGCGCTTCGGCCTGGCCCAGTCGAGCTTCCAGGTTGGCGGCAACGCAGGCTCCGCCCTTGGCCCCTTGCTGGCGGCGGCAATCGTCATTCCCTTCGGTCAGACCCACGTGGCCTGGTTCGGCGTGGCCGGGCTGTTGTTCTTTGCCGTGACCCTGATGCTGCGCCGCTGGTACAAGGAGCACCTGAACCAGGCCAAGGCGCGCAAGGCGGTGCAGGCCACCCACGGCATCTCGCGCCAGCGGGTGATCATGGCCTTGGTGGTGCTGGGCCTGCTGGTGTTTTCCAAGTACTTCTACATGGCCAGCTTCACCAGCTACTTCACCTTCTACCTGATCGAGAAGTTCCAGCTGTCGGTGGCCAGTTCGCAGCTGCATCTGTTCCTGTTCCTCGGCGCGGTGGCGGCGGGCACCTTCTTTGGCGGGCCCATCGGCGACCGCATCGGGCGCAAGGCGGTGATCTGGTTCTCGATCCTGGGCGTGGCACCGTTCACCCTGGCGCTGCCCTATGCCGACCTGTTCTGGACCACCGTGCTCAGCGTGGTGATCGGTTTCGTCCTGGCTTCGGCGTTCTCGGCCATCGTGGTGTATGCCCAGGAGCTGGTGCCGGGCAATGTCGGGATGATCGCCGGGATCTTCTTCGGGCTGATGTTCGGGTTTGGCGGGATCGGCGCGGCGCTGCTGGGGTATGTGGCCGACCTGCGTGGGATCGAGTATGTGTACGGGGTTTGCTCGTTCCTGCCGTTGTTTGGATTGCTGGCGGTGTTCTTGCCTTCCACCGGCAAGCGCTGAGAGGGTAGGGGCGCTGTGCGCCCCTTTCGCCGCCGCGACAAGCCGGCGCCCAGACGTGTGCGCTCAGGCGTCTTGCCTGCGCGATGCTTTTGAGGTGTCAGCGCTTCATGCCTAGCTCGGCATCATCCATCAGCGCCTTGGCCAACGCGCTCAGGTAATACGACGCCCAGAGCAGCTGGGGCTTTTCTTCCATGATCCCGGTGATGGTCAGGTCGCGCACGCAGCCCATCAACTCCGAGGCCTGATCGCGGGCGTGCTGGCAAGGGATGCCGGGTTCGATGCAGAACAGCGGTTCGGTCATGCCTTCGCCCTGGTAGAACTTGGTCTTGCCGACGGTGGTGTGGATGTCGTCTGTGGTCATGATTGTTCTCCCTGAAATGGTCGGTGCCTAATGCAGCGTCGGCGCCTGTGCCGGCATCTGCACCTGGATCAATGCCGCTTCGAGCAACACACGCAGCGACTCCATTTCATGCATCGACGCCATCATCAACACGGCGGCCGGCGACTTGGGCTTGAGCTGCACGGCATGATGGGCCACGGTCAAGGCGCACAGGGCGTACTCGGTGGCCTGGATGAGGGTGTCTTCGAGAGAGTGAGGGTTGTGGGGTGGATCGGGGACGATCTTTAGCATGTTGGTTAGCCTATTAAGTGGGCCACTACACGCTTGCTGTCAAACAAGAGGGTGGCAGCTGTACATGGGTTGACAGACCGGTAGGCAAACCAAAACCCGGCGCACATGAAGTGCCCCATGCACAGCAGCCATAGAAGGCAAAGCCGTTTGGTTTGACTAGTCGACCTGTCAAAGTCGATCGCTGAATGTGCAGCGACCGCCCGAGACTAGAGGCCAACCCAGAGCACCGCAATGGCTTGAAAGGGCTTGGGAGTATGTTTGGGAAATGGACTACAGGGAATGGGGAAAGTCTTAAAAAATCACCACTTCTCCGCTCAAGACTTTCAGCGGGCGTTGTAGCGCGGCGGCATCCACAGAGAGGGCGAAGCCACTGTGGCGATTGACGGTCCGGATCACCTTGGCCTAGAGTGCCGCCTCCTCAATTCCTGCGTAGCCGATGCAATGCGCCGTACCCGTAGTTTTCGCCCACACCGCCAGCCTGTCGCCCCGACAGCGCGCCGCGCGTGGCCGAGCGACACGGTGCTCAAGCGTCGACGCAGCGTGCTGTTCGCCTTCACCTTCTCGCCACACCTTGCCCTGAACTGATCCGCGCCCCTGCGTAGCGCGCCTTCCCGGCGTGACGGCGGGCGTCTGCGTTCGAACATCTTTCAGCGGATTTTCCAGTCGGCCAGGGCCAGAGCCCCTGCGCGCCGGCTTGCAAGGAGTGGTACATGAACATGCGTTTGCTGGCGGGCCTGTTGTTCGCCGTGTCGGTGGTGGGTTTCAGCCTCGGGGCGAGCCTGCCGCTGGTGTCGTTGCGCCTGCACGAGGCGGGGGCGGGGACGCTGGAGATCGGCATCATCTCGGCGATCCCGGCGGCGGGCATGATGCTCTCGGCGTTCATGGTCGATGCCTGCTGCAAGTACCTGACCCGCCGCGTCATCTACCTGCTCAGCTTCAGCCTGTGCACCCTGAGCATCGCCTTGCTCGAGTGGGCCTTCGACTCGATGCTGTGGTTGGCGCTGCTGCGCCTTGGGCTGGGCATCGGCATGGGCATCGCGATCATCCTTGGCGAGTCGTGGGTCAACGAGCTGTGCCCGGAGCACAACCGCGGCAAGATCATGGCGCTGTATGCCACCAGCTTCACCGGCTTCCAGGTACTTGGCCCAGCGTTGCTGGCGCTGCTGGGCGCCAATAGCCCATGGCTGACCGGCGTGGTCACCCTCTGTTATGGCCTGGCCTTGCTGTGCATCCTGTTCACCGTGCCCAACGATCATGTCGAGCATGAGGAAGACGCCAAGAGCTTCGGCCTGGCCGGTTTCTTCCGTGTGGCCCCGGCCTTGTGCGTGGCGGTGCTGTTCTTCTCGTTCTTCGATGCCGTGGTGCTGTCGCTGCTGCCGGTGTACGCCACCAGCCATGGTTTCGCCGTGGGCGTGGCGGCGCTGATGGTGACCGTGGTGTTCGCCGGCGACATGCTCTTCCAGCTGCCGCTGGGCTGGCTCGCCGACCGGGTCGAGCGTACCGGGCTGCACCTGGTGTGCGGGCTGGTGGCGATGAGTATCGGCATCGCCTTGCCCTGGCTGCTGCAGATGACCTGGCTGCTATGGCCGCTGCTGGTGGTGCTCGGCGCGGTGGCGGGGGGCATCTATACCTTGGCGCTGGTACTGATCGGGCAGCGCTTCAAAGGCCAGGACCTGGTCACGGCGAACGCCAGCGTCGGCTTGCTGTGGGGCGTCGGCAGCCTGGTTGGGCCGCTGGTCAGCGGCGCGGCGATGGACGTGGCGCCCCATGGCTTGCCCATGGCGCTGGCGCTGATGGCGGGGCTGTTCGTGTGCTTCGCCCGCCAGGCCTATCGCCGGGCGGGCAAGCTTCAGGCGGTGGCGGACTGACCCCAGCCATCGCGCGGCAGCTCAGAACGTTCCGCGCAAGGTCACCGACACATTGCGCGGGTCGCCCCAGTAGTACCCGGTCGGCGTTGGCGCCACCTGGCGGTAGTACTTCTTGTCGAACAGGTTGTTGGCGTTCAACTGCAACGAATAGTTGTCGTTGAAGCGGTAGTTCACCATCGCGTTGTACACCGCATACCCCGACTGCGAAGCTTCGGCTGTGCCGCTGCGGTTGTAGATGGCGCTCTGCGCCTGCACGCCGCCGCCCACGGTCCAGGCCTGCAGCTCACCCGGCAGGCGATAGCTGGTGAACAGACGCAGCATGCGCTTGGGGTCGGTGGTGCGGATCGGGTTGCCGTTGTTGCCGGTGGTGTCCTTTAGGTATTCGGTGGTGTTGTAGGTGTAGCCGCCGGTCATGTTCCAGCCCGGCAGCACTTCGCCGGAAATCTCCAGCTCGAAGCCCTGGCTGCGGTTCTTGCCCGCGGCGACCTTGCAATAGCCGCTGGTGTAGTTGGGCAGGCACGGGTTCGGCCCGCTGAGGTCGTCCAGTGCGTTGCCGACCTGGTAGATGCGGAAGAACGCCAGCGAGGTGTTCAGCCGGCCCTCGTAGAACTCACCCTTGATCCCGGTCTCGTAGGCTTCGCCGGTGACCGGCTCGAGCACGGAGCCTGCGGCATCGGTGTTGGTCTGCGGGTTGAAGATCTCGGTGTAGCTGGCGTAGGTGCTGAAGTTCTCGTTGAGGTCGTAGATCAGCGCGGCGTACGGCACGATCTCGTTGTCGACGCTGAACTTGCCGTTGGCCTTGGTGTTGTTTTCCTGCTCGTAGTCGTACCAGTTGGCGCGGGCGCCGATGATCGCGGTGAGCGGATCGGCCAGGGAGATGCGCCAGGTGGCATAGGCGCCTTCCTGGGTGGTGCGGGTGCGCACCGGGTGGGCGGTGATGTCGATGCTCGGGTTGGCCAGGCTGGTCTTCGGGTCCCAGGTGCGGATGTCGAACACGCCCGATTGCACATTGTTGGTGGCCGAGGCGTAGGAGTCGTTGCGGATGCGTTCGACGCCCAGCATCAGCTCGTGACTGCGACCGAGCAGGTCGAACGGGCCGTTGAGGGTGGCACTGAGGTTGTTCTGCAGGCTCTCGCCGCCATCGCCTTCGGTGACCTGGTAGCTCATCAGGTAAGGGTTGCGGGTCGGGTTGGCGGTGCCGGTGGCACGGCTGAAGTAGGTCTGCTTGAAGCCGTTGTCGTCCAGCTCGAAGTGGGTGCGCTGGGCCATCAGCTTGAGCGTCCAGTCGTTGTCGAAACGGTGCTCGAGCTCGGCGAAGGTCTGCAGGTTGCTGCGGTTCCAGCGGTTCCAGTCGGCGCCCAGGTAGGTGCTGCGGCCGAACGGCAATGGCGAGCCGTCGTAGTCAGCCGGCAGGTTGCCCCAGGCGCCGGTGGCGTCGAGCTGGGTCCACTCAAGGCCAGTGGTCAGGGTGGTGCTGTCGTCGAGATCGAAGGCCATGACCCCGTACAGCACATCCTTGCGCTCCTGGCGCGATTGCTGGAAGTGGTCCTTCTCGTCATGCACCGCGATCACCCGGCCACGCACGTTGCCAGTTTCGGTCAAGGGGCCGGAAAGGTCGGCGACGTAGCGCTGGGCATCCCAGGTGCCGAGGGTGACGCTGCCTTCGCCCTGGAACTCATAGGTGGGGCGCTTGCGCACCAGGTTGACGGTGCCGGAGGGGTTGCCGGCGCCGCGCAGCATGCCGGTGGCGCCGCGCAACACCTCGGCGCGGTCGAGGATCGCCGAATCGCTCTGGATGAACGAACCACCGCCGCTGCTCTGCACCACGGTGGCGCCGTCGTACTGGATGGCGTCGATCTGGTAGCCGCGTGAGTAGTACTGCACCCGCTCGCTGTCGGTCAGGTTGACCACCACCCCAGGGGTCTGCTCGAGCAGGTTGGTGAGGTTGGTGATGTTCTGGTCGTCGATGCGCTGGCGGGTGACCACGGTCACCGATTGCGGGGTGTGGCGGATGCTCTGCGGCGTCTTGCCGATGGTCACCGCACCAGTGGTATAGGAGCCGCTGTGCTCGGTGGTCTCGCCCAGGCGGTTGCTGGAGATGCTGGTGGCGCCCAGTTGCAGGGCATCGCCCACCTCCAGGGCAGGTATCAGCAGGAAGCTTTTGTCGCTTTCCTGCTGGACTTGCACATCGCTGCCCTGCAGCAGAATCTGCAATGCCTGCGCACTGTCATGCCGGCCCTGCACGCCTTGAGTGGCCTTGCCCTGCAGGCTGCCGGCGTCGAACGACAGGTTCAGCCCACCCTGGCGCGCCAGCTGGTCCAGCGCGGCAGCCAACGGGCCGGCCGGGATGTTCCAGTCGCGCTGCTGGCTCTGGCTGGCGGGCGCGGCGACGGCGACTGTCGGCAGCACGCCAGCGCAGGCCATGCCCAGGCCGAGGGCGGCAGCGTGGATGGCATGGCGCAGGGTGGCATTGCGAGGGGAACACGGGTGAATCATGAAGCGCTCCTGAAGGTTGTCAGACCACTGTTCGGGCTTGTTTTCCTTCAGGCCGGACGAGAATGAGATTCCACCTCATTTATTTTCATCAATTGTTCAGGCGGCGCCGATGCTTACCCAATAGCGTGTGCGGTAGTCGACGCGCACCGGCAGGCTGCGGGCGACCAGCAGCAGGACCTGATCGGTGTCGGCCAGCTGGTAGGTGCCGGAAACCTTCAGCCCGGCCACCTCCGGCGCACAGCGCAATAAGCCGGGGCGGTAGCGCGACAGCTCGTCGATGAACTCGCCCAGGGGCATCTGCTGCACGCTCAGTACGCCGTCGGTCCAGCCCCAGGGGTCGCCATGCACGGTGGCGGGCCGATAGTCGCCCTGGGCGAACACCTGCAGCACCTCGCCAGGCTTGACCGAATGTGCGGCGCTGGAGGCGGGGAACAACGTCACCTCGCCTCGGCGCACGGCCACCAGCAGGCCCTGGTCGTTCTCGCGCAGCAGCAGCTGGCCGCCTTGGGTGCCGAGGGTGCCAACCGGGGTGTCGATGCTGAACGGACGGTTGTCATTGACGTTGCTGTCCAGGCTGACTTCGCCGCGCAGCAGGGTCAGCCGGCGTTGGTCGGCGCTGTAGCGCAGGTCGATGGCACTGGCGGTGTTCAGGCGGATCAGGCTGCCGTCGCTGCCGAGCAGTTCACGGCGCTCGCCGGTGGCGGTGCGGCTGTCGGCCATCCAGCCGGACAGGCCCAGCGGTTCACGCGCCGCCCAGCCAGCGGCGCCGCCCAGTGCCAATACCGACAGCAGCTTGAGATGGTCGCGCCGGCTCATGCGTCGGCGCTCGGTACCGGCGAGGGTCTGCCGACTCAGCTCGGCTGGCAGGCTGGCCAGTTCGTCACCGAGGCTGCTGACCCGCTGCCAGGCCTGGGCATGCTGCGGGTGGCTGGCCAGCCAGCGCTGGAACTGCTGTTCGGTACGTGGGCCGGGGCTGTCGTAGCGCAGTTTGACCAGCCATTCGATGGCCTGGTCGACCTGGGCCTGGGTCGGTATCTGGTCAGGCGTCGGCATGGCGCATCCGGTAGCAGACGCCCAGGGCCTTGGCCAGGTCGCGTTCCACGGTGGCCCGGGAAACGTCCAGGCGCTGGGCGATCTGTGCCAGGCTGAGGCCGTCGAGCTGGGCCAGCAGGAAGGCTTGGCGGGCCCGGGGCTTGAGGCGTTGCAGGGCAAGGTCGAGGCGTTCGAGGGTATCGAGGATCAACAGGCGTTGCTCCTCGCTGGGCGCCTCTTGTTCCGGCAGGTTGGCCAGGCTTTCCAGGTAGGCCTTTTCCAGGGCGCGACGGCGGAACTGGTCGATCATCAGGCCACGGGCGATGCTGCTCAGGTAGGCGCGTGGCTCTTTGAGTGGCGAGGCCTGGCGCGCCTTGAGCAGGCGCACGAAGGTGTCCTGGGCCAGGTCCGCGGCGTTCTCCCGGCAACCCACCCGGGCCCCGAGCCAGCCGCGCAGCCAGCGATGATGGGCCTGATAGAGCAGATCGACCTCGGCCGGTTTCAGCGTGTCTTCGATCTGCATCGTCTGGAGAGCCTGCCCGGATAATGTGATTGTTAATGGTTCTCAATTCTATGCGCGGCGCTACTGGCGGATCAATGGTATGCCAGCGATTAGATGCGCAAGATTGAGCGTTTCACCGATGAACGGTTGGGCTAGGCTGGGAGATCGTATCCATGCGAATGCCAACGATGATCCTTGCAGATCTTTCCCCGCAGGCCTTTGACGCTGCCGTTGCCTGGCTGGCCGGGCAGGATGCGCACTGGGCGCGGCATATTGCCGCCGTGGGGCCCTGTCTGCATCGGGCTACCCCCGGGCGCGAGCCTTACGAAGCGCTGGTGCGGGCCATCGCCTACCAGCAGTTGCACGCGCGGGCCGCCGAGGCGATCCTCGGGCGATTGCTGGCGCTGTTCCCGGAAGGAGCGTTTCCCTCGCCCAAACAGTTGCTGGCGGTGACGCCGGAGGCGATGCGCGCCTGTGGGCTATCCGCGAGCAAGATTGCCACGGTTCACGGCATCGCCCAGGCGCGTGTGGAGGGTGTGGTGCCCAGCCGGGAAGAGGCGCTGCATATGTCGGATGCCGCACTGGTCGAGCGTCTGGTAGCGTTGCGCGGAGTGGGGCGCTGGACGGTGGAAATGCTGTTGATCTATAGCCTGGAGCGATCGGATATCCTGCCGGTGGACGACTTCGGCGTGCGCGAGGGGTATCGGCGCATGAAGGGGCTGGACAAGGCGCCGACGCCCGCGCAGATGCGGGTTTTGGGCGGGGCGTGGAGCCCGTACCGGACCGTGGCGGCCTGGTACCTGTGGCGGGCTTGAAGTGTCATCCGCCTGCACGGCCCTATCGCGGGTTCGTTGAAGATAACGCAAGATTCGGAGTGTTCACTGTCGGCCAAGCCGCCAAGCTCAGCGCATCGAACCAAGGAGAGGCGCCATGAACCACGCCCCGACCACCTACACCACCGACGCTGAACGCTGGCACGCCGTGCAGTCCCGCGACACCGCCGCGACCGGCCATTTCGTCTATGCCGTGCGCACCACCGGCGTCTACTGCCAGCCCGCCTGCAAGTCGCGCCTGGCCAAGCGCGAGAATGTCGAGTACTTTGCCGACCCCGGCCAGGCCGAGGCAGCTGGCTACCGCGCCTGCAAACGCTGCAAGGCCGCGCAGGGCAGTCGGCGCACCGACCTGGTAGCCCGCGCCTGCCGCCTGATCGAGGCCAGTGAAACCGCGCCCAACCTCGACCAGCTCGGCAGCGAGCTGAACGTCAGCCCCTTCCATCTGCATCGGCTGTTCAAGGCCGAGACCGGCCTGACCCCCAAGGCCTACGCCTCGGCCTTTCGCGCCCAGCGTCTACGCGAGCGCCTGGATGCCGCCGACAGCGTCACCGAGGCCATCTACGACGCGGGTTACAACTCCAACAGCCGCTTCTACGAGAGCGCCGCCGAACGGCTGGGCATGCGCCCGAGGGAGTACCGTGCCGGCGGCCAGGGTGCCACCATCCACTTTGCCGTGGCCCAGTGCTCGCTGGGGGCGATCCTGGTCGCCCAGAGCGAGCGGGGCATTTGCGCGATCCTGCTGGGTGACGAGCCCGAGCCCTTGCTCAAGGACCTGCAGGACAAGTTCCCCAAGGCCCGGCTGATCGGCGGCGATGACACTTTCGAGCGGCTGGTGGCCGAGGTGATCGGCTTTGTCGAGGCGCCGGCGCTGGGCCTGGCGTTGCCCCTGGATGTGCAGGGCACGGCGTTCCAGGAGCGGGTCTGGCAAGCGCTGCGCGAGGTGCCGCCCGGGACCACGGTCAGCTACACCGACATCGCCGAGCGCATCGGCGCGCCCAAGGCGGTGCGGGCGGTGGCCCAGGCCTGCGCGGCCAACGCGATCGCCGTGGCGATTCCTTGCCACCGGGTGGTGCGCCGTGACGGCGACCTCAGTGGCTACCGCTGGGGTATCGAGCGCAAGCGCCAACTGCTGGACCGAGAGACGGCACTCTCCTGAGCGCGCGGACCGAGTAGAATTCACGCCCTGTCGAGTTGCGTAGAGGAACATTCGATGAGGCGTGTCAGCCTTGACCGATTCTGTGCGGGGATTTTCGCCCTGTTGTTATGCCTGGCCGTCCCGGCCTGGGCTGCCCCGGCCACGCCGGCATCGCGCCTGGCCGTGGCCGAGCAGCAGGTGCTGGACGAGAACGCCAGCCTGGACGAGTTGAGCGAGCGGCTCGACCAGATCCGCCAGGGCGTTACCAGCAACGCCAACGACGATCTGCTCGCGCAGTTGCGCCAGTCGGCCCTGCAGGTGCAGCGCCAGGCCGATGTGCTGGCCACCCAGCGCACCGCCGACGTGCAGCGCCTGGACGACCAGCTCAACGTGCTCGGCCCACCCGTGGCCGAGGAGGCCGAGAGCCTGACCCGCCAGCGCAAGCAGCTCACTGACGAAAAGAACAAGGTGGTCGCCGAGCAGAAGGACGCCACCACGCTGACGCAGTCGGCCCGTGACCTGTCCACGCAGATCGTCAACCTGCGCCGCAGCCTGTTCAACTCGCAGATCACCAGCCGCGCCGCCAGCCCGTTGAGCCCGGCGTTCTGGTCGAGCCTGATCCGCCCCACCGATGACGACGTGGCGCGCCTGCGCGACCTGCGCGGCGAGGTGTCGGACGCCATGGCCAGCGCCTTCAGTGCCGAACACCGCTGGTTGTTCATCACCGCGCTGGTGGCGGCGGTGCTGGTCTGGACCCTGGTGCGGCGGCTGCTGGAGCGCCTGCTGGCCGATGCCATGATCCGCTGGCTGCCCGAAGGCCGTCTGCGCCGCAGCGCCCTGGCCCTGAGCGTCAGCCTGGCTACGCTGGGCACTATCTCCGGCTCCGTGTCGTTGCTGCGCTGGGGCCTGGAGAGCAGCGCGGAGCTTGGCGCCGACCTGGCCAGCCTGACTAACCATATTCTTGCGCTGGTGATCTTCAGTGCCTTCATCTCGGGGCTGGGCCGCGCCATGCTGATGCTGCAGCGCCCGTCCTGGCGCCTGCCGCCGATCGCCGACGAGGTGGCCAGCGCCTTGGGCTGGTTCCCCAAAGTGCTGGCCCTGGCGCTGATGGTGCTGCTGACCCAGGAACGCATCAACAGCGTGATCGGCACCAGCCTGGCGCTGACCCTGGCCACCAATGGCCTGACCGCGCTGGTGGTGTCGCTGCTGTTCGTCGTGGCCCTGCTGCGCTATCGCCGTGCCCATCGCTTGCACGACCTTGAGCGTCCCAAGGGCCTGGCCGGGTTGATCCCGTTCGTGATCGTGGTCTGGGTGGCGGCTATCCTGCTGACCCTGCTCGCTGGCTACCTGACGCTGGCCTACTTCCTCACCGCCAAGCTGCTGTGGGTCAGTGTGGTGGTGACCTGCGCCTACCTGCTGGTGACCGTGTTCGGCGACCTGTGCGAAACCTTGCTGTCGCCGCGTCAGCCAGGTGGCCTGGCGCTGGCCTCGGCGCTCGGTCTGCAGCAACGCCACCAGGCCCAGGCCAGCACGGTGCTGGCTGGCATCGGCCGCACACTGCTGCTGTTCGCCGCCGCGTTGCTGATATTCATGCCATCGGGCACCAGCCCGGGCGAGCTGCTGCTGAGCCTGGCGGACTGGGACGGCACCGGTGGCAAAGTGCTGGGCAACCTGAACATCGTGCCCCAGGACATCTTCCTGGCCGTGGCGATCTTCCTCGGTGGCTGGTTCGCCATTCGCGTGGTCAAGCGCTGGCTGAGCGAACGCCTGCTGCCGGAAACCGACATGGACGCCGGCATGCGCGCCTCGCTGGTGACCTTGGTGGGCTACCTGGGCTTCCTGTTCCTGGCCATGCTGGTGATGTCCACCCTGCACATCAACCTGACCAGCCTGACCTGGGTAGTCAGTGCGCTGTCGGTGGGTATCGGTTTCGGCTTGCAACAGATCGTGCAGAACTTCATCTCCGGCCTGATCCTGCTCACCGAGCGCCCGGTGAAAGTGGGAGACTGGGTGAGCCTGGCCGGTGTCGAGGGTGATATTCGCCGGATCAACGTGCGCGCCACGGAAATCCAGATGTCCGACCGCTCGACGGTGATCGTGCCCAATTCGCAGTTCATTTCGCAGAACGTGCGCAACGTGACCATGGCCAATGCCCTGGGGGTGGTGGGCATCACCCTGACGCTGCCGCTGGAGACCGACCCTGCGAAAGTGCGCGAGGTACTGCTGGCGGCGTACAAGGAGCATGAGTCGATCCTCGACGCGCCGGCCACCTCGGTGACCTTCAAGGATCTGACCAGCAGTGGCATGGTCATCGGGGTGAGCGGCTATGTCGCTTCGCCTCGACAGGTATCGGGCACGCGCAGCGACCTGTTGTTCACTATCCTCGGGCGCTTGCGTGAGGAAGGCATCGCCCTGTCGTCGCCGGCGAGCATGGTGCTGGTGCAGGAGAACGGGCGCCAGGCCGACGAACCGGCATAAGGCCAATCGCGGGGCCAGTGCGCTCCTACCGCTTGCACATGTCGGAGTGGGAGCGGGCTTGCCCCGCGATGGGGTTCTGTATGCAATTGCGTGAAGGTGGGCAGGTGTTCGCCGATTGGCGCTGAAAAACTCGCAGAACACCTGCCAGCCTACCCATTCCCTTAAATGGGACGCCTAAAAGTCACCCCAAACACCGCGTCACATGCTTCACCGACTGATACCCCGAAAGCCCCCAAGGCCCGAGCTCACGCCCGATCCCGCTGCCCTTGGTGCCGCCCCACGAGGTTTCGACAAACACCGCCTGCACAGAGTTGATCCATACATGCCCCACCTCCAGCGCATCGGCCACGCGCTCGGCGCGCTCCAGGTCGGTGGAGCACACGGTGGCGACCAACCCGAAGCGGCTGTCGTTGGCTTGGGCGATGGCCTCGGCCTCGCTGCCGAAGCGCCGCGCGCACAGCACCGGGCCGAAGATTTCTTCGCCCCACAGGCGACTGCTTACCGGTACATCCACATACAACGTCGGGCTGACGAACCAGCCGTCGCGGTCCAGCGCGGTGCCGCCGGCCAGGCACTTCAGGCCCTCTTCGCGGGCGGTGGCGAAATAGCCGGCGACCTTGAGCCACTGCGCCTGGCTGGTCAGCGGCCCCATGTCCACTTCTTCAGTGAGCGGGTTGCCCACGCGCAACGCCGCCAGCGCCGCCTGCAAGCGCGGCAGCAGGGCATCGGCGATGCCATCCTGCACCAGCAGGCGCGAGGTGGCCGAGCACATCTGCCCGGCGTTCCAGGTGATGCCGGCGACGATCCACTCCACCGCCTGGTCGACATCGCAATCGTCGAACACCACGATGGCCGACTTGCCGCCCAGCTCCAGCGTTACCGGCCGGCACTGGGCCGCGGCGGCGCGCATCACCTGGCTGCCGACGCCGTTGCTGCCGGTGAATGACAGCTTGTCCAGGCCATTGTGGCCGCTCAGCGCAGCGCCGGTCTCGGCCTTGCCGCCCACGATGTTCAGCACGCCGGCCGGCAGGCCAAGCACCTCGGCGATCTGGCCGTAGGCCTGCTCGATCAGCGGGGTGATTTCGGAGGGCTTGAGCACCACGGTGCAGCCGGCCGCGAGGGCCGGGGCGAGCTTCCAGGCGCTGGTCACCAGCGGGAAGTTCCACGGCACGATCAGGCCGACCACGCCCACCGGCTCCAGGCGGGTGCGGGCGGTGAAGCCCGGCGCGGCCAGGGGTACGTCGCGGTTCTTCGCCGGTAACTGCTCGGCCAGGTCGGCGTAGTAGGCGAAGGTGGCGATGGCGTCGTCGAGATCGATCTCGGCCTCGTGGCGCGGCTTGCCGTTGTTGCGCATCTGCAGGGCGATCAATTCGTCGCGGCGCTGGCCCAGCTGTTCGGCGAAGCCGCGCAGGTAGTTGGCACGCTCGGTGGCGCTGACCGTCTTCCAGGCCGCCAGGGCCCGGCGCGCGGCGGCAACGGCCTGGTCGACCTGGGCGCTGCTGGCGGCCATCAGTTCGGCGAACGCCTGGCCGTCGGACGGGTTGTGGACAACGATACAGTCGCTGCCCTGGCCTTCGACCCAGCGGCCGTCGATGTAGTGAGGAGTGGTCATGGTCGGATTCCAGTCAGGCCATTTCGGCAGTGGTCACGGGCTTTACCGGCGTGCTTTTGCAACGCACCCAGCGCGGGCCCAGGGGGCCATACACGCCAGCAGGTTCAGGGAACAGGTTGAGCAGGATCAGGTACAGCACGGCGGCGATGCCGAGGGTCACCGGCAGGCTCAGGTCGATGCCGCCGGCGAGCTCGCCCAGTGGGCCGACGAACTGCCCGGGCAGGTTGACGAAGCACAGGCCAACCACCGCGCTGGGGATCCACGCGCCCATGCCGCGCCAGTTCCAGCCGTGGTTGAACCAATAATGGCCGCCTTGCTGGCCACGGGTGAACACTTGCAGGTCGTCGGCATGGTAGAAGCCGCGGCGGGTGATCAGGCCGAGGATCATGATCACCATCCACGGGCTGGTGCAGGTGATGATCAGCACGGCGAAGGTCGACACGCTCTGCACCAGGTTGAAGGTGAAGCGGCCGACGAAGATGAAGCCGATGGCCAGCACGCCGATCAACAGGGTAGCGGCGGCGCGGCTGAGCAGGCGCGGGAACACGCTGGACATGTCCAGGCCGGTGCCGTACAGCGCCGTGGTGCCGGTGGACATGCCGCCGATCACCGCGATCAGGCACACCGGCAGGAAGAACCAGCCCGGCGAGATCGCCAGCAGGCCGCCGACGTAGTTGTTGGCGGCGATGTAGTCCGGTGCCTGGCTGGCTACCAGGGTGGCGGTGCACAGGCCGAACAGGAACGGGATCAGCGTGGCGGCCTGGGCGAGGATCACCGCCAGCATGATGCGCGACTTGGGCGTTTGCCGCGGGATGTAGCGCGACCAGTCGCCGAGGAAGGCGCCGAACGACACCGGGTTGCTCATGGCCAGGATCGCCGCGCCGACGAACGCCGCCCAGAAGCCGGCCTGGCCGAGGTTGACGCTGCCGGCGTAGCCCGCATCGAAGGGCCCGGCGAAAGCGAAGATGCCCAGCAGGAACAGCAGGCTCGAGGCCCACACCGCAATCTTGTTGACCCACAGCATGAAGCGAAAACCAAAGATGCACACCACCAGCACCAGTATCGCGAACAGGCCATAGGCCAGGCCGAGGGTCAGGTCGGTTTCCGGCAGGCCGACCAGGCGCTTGGCGCCGCCGACCAGGGCATCGCCGGAGCTCCATACCGATAGCGAGAAGAACGCGACGGCGGTCAGCAGTGACAGGAACGAGCCGACGATACGCCCGTGCACACCGAAGTGCGCGCCGGACGATACCGCGTTGTTGGTGCCGTTGAGCGCGCCGAACAGGCCCATCGGCGCGAGGATCAGCGCGCCCACGCCGACGCCGAGCAGGATCGCCCAGGCCCCGGCCTGGAACGACAGCCCGAATAGCACCGGGAAGCTGCCCAGCACGGCGGTGGCGAAGGTATTGGCACCGCCGAAGATCAGGCGGAACAGGTCCAGCGGGGCGGCGTCGCGTTGATCGTCGGGGATCTGTTCGACGCCATTGGTCTCGATACCGGTCGAGTGACTCATGGTAATGCTCCAGCGCGAATGTTGTCGGCCGTCGGGCGGCCTTGTTGTGGGTGCGATGGCAGTGCGGCAGGGCCGCTTGAAAGGGGATCAGGCCGGCGAGACGACCGACAGGTGCTCGTGACAGGCCAACCAGCGGTCGCCGTGCAGACGCAAGACGATGGTTTCGCGCTCGTTCAGGTCGAGGGTCTCGCCGGCGACGCGCAGGCGCGTGGCCACGTCGTGCATGAAGATCGCCACGTCGCCCTGCAGGCTCACCTGGGCATTGCTCGACTCGCAGCCGAGCACGGCGAAACCGTCCGCCTGCCAGCTGGCCCAGAGATCTTCATAGGCACGGCGCGACAGCAGCGGTTGCGGCAAGGTGTGGAAGAGGAAGGTGGCGTCTTCGCTGAAGCAGGCGAAGTAGCGGGCGGTGTCGTTGCTGGCGAAGGCGGCGACGAGGTCGGCGGCGGCCTGCCGTACCTGGAGTGTCTGGTCCACGGGAGTGGCCTCACGGTTTATTGTGATTGTTGGTGAAGCGATTCTGGTGGGGGCCGGCGGGGGGAAAAATCGCTGTGGACAAATAATCAGTTCAGGAAATCGTGAACCAATGGGCTGACCGACCAAGTAACCGACCAAGTTATCGACCAAGCGCTGCTGAAAATTGCCGATCCATCGGATCAGTGATTGCGCGCTGGCATTTCATCATCGTTCTCCCAGCGCAACTCTGAGGGTTCACCCATGGGCCTACCGGGCCGCATCTCGCCTCTCTACCGTTAGCCCTGCCGCCCGCCTGGCCACAGGCCGCACGGGCATTTGCCACGGCCCGCCGACTGACGGTCGCTTCGTTCAGCCTGCGTTGCCTACTCTCATAGTCCCCACTGTGGATGTGTGGGGCGCGGTCCGACCGCAGCGGCCAGGATGGCCTGTTCTCACACCAAGAGGAGAGAACGATGAGCAATTTCTCGCAAGCCGCCAACTTCGAAGGCCAAGTGCCACGCATCGACCCCGACAACGCCACGATGCTGCTGATCGACCACCAGAGTGGCCTGTTCCAGACGGTCAAGGACATGCCCATGACCGAACTGCGGGCCAACGCCATCACCCTGGCCAAGGTCGCCAGTCTGGCGAAGATCCCGGTCATCACCACCGCCTCGGTACCCCAGGGTCCCAACGGCCCGTTGATCCCGGAAATCCACGAGGCTGCGCCACACGCGCAATACGTGGCCCGCAAAGGTGAGATCAACGCCTGGGACAACCCCGAGTTCGTCGCTGCGGTGAAGGCCACTGGGCGCAAGCAACTGATCATCGCCGGCACCATCACCAGCGTGTGCATGGCCTTCCCCAGCATCAGCGCGGTGGCAGCCGGCTACCAGGTGTTCGCGGTCATCGACGCGTCAGGCACCTACTCCAAGATGGCCCAGGAAGTGACCTTGGCGCGGGTGGTCCAGGCCGGCGTGGTGCCGATGGACACCGCCGCCGTCTGCTCCGAGGTGCAGCGCACCTGGAACCGCCCGGATGCCGCGCAGTGGGCCGAGGCCTACAGCGCGGTGTTCCCGCACTATCAACTGTTGATCGAGAGCTACGCCAAGGCCCAGGCCGTCGTCACCGGCCATGAGCAACTGGACTCGCAACGCAACTGAACCTGGCTGTTTCCCATCCAAGCAAGGAGATCCACCATGGCATTCCAATACAAGCGTCTGGACAAGAACAACGCCGCGGTACTGCTGGTCGATCACCAGACCGGGCTGCTGTCGCTGGTGCGCGACATCGACCCGGACCGGTTCAAGAACAATGTGCTGGCGCTGGCCGACCTGGCCAAGTACTTCAAGTTGCCGACCATCCTCACCACCAGCTTCGAGACCGGCCCCAACGGCCCGCTGGTACCCGAGCTCAAGGAGCAGTTCCCCGAGGCGCCCTACGTCGCCCGCCCCGGCAACATCAACGCCTGGGACAACGAGGACTTCGTCAAGGCGGTGAAGGCCACCGGCAAGAAGCAACTGATCATCGCCGGCGTGGTCACCGAGGTGTGCGTGGCCTTCCCGGCGCTGTCGGCGCTGGAGGAGGGCTTCGAGGTGTTCGTGGTCACCGACGCTTCCGGCACCTTCAACGAACTGACCCGCGACTCGGCCTGGCGCCGCATGGAAGCCGCCGGCGCCCAGCTGATGACCTGGTTCGGCGTGGCCTGCGAGCTGCACCGTGACTGGCGCAACGACATCGAAGGGCTGGGCACGCTGTTCTCCAACCACATTCCCGACTACCGCAACCTGATGACCAGCTACAGCAAGCTGGCCAAGTGACCGCCAGCCCGGGCCCCGTTGCCGGGGCCTGGGCCTGGTGACGCCCACGGCCCCTGTGACGATCCCTGGAGAATGGCGGATGATGCAGCGGTGAGCCGTGGACGAGTGTTGCCGATGTTCGACCTGAACGACCTTTATCTCTATGCCAAGGTGGTGGAGCACGGCGGCTTCGCGCCCGCCGGGCGCATCCTTGGCCTGCCCAAGTCACGCCTCAGCCGGCGTGTTGCCAAGCTCGAGGAGCGCCTGGGCGTGCGCCTGATCCAGCGCTCCACGCGGCAGTTCCAGGTGACCGAGGTAGGCCTGGAGTATTACCGCCATTGCCTGGGCATGCTCGAGCAGGCCGTCGCCGCCGAGGATGCCGTCGAGCGCAACCGCGCCGAGCCCCGTGGCATCGTGCGCCTGGCCAGCAGCACCGCGCTGCTCGATTCGCGCCTGGCGCCGATGCTGGCGCGCTTCATGGCGCAATGCCCGGTGGTCGAGTTGTTGGTCAAGAGCTACAACCGCCGGGTGGATGTGATCGGCGAGGGCTTTGACCTGGTGCTGAGCGTGCAACACCAGCCACTGGAAAGCAGCGAGCTGGTGATGCGTCGCCTGGCCCCGAGCCGTCAGTGCCTGGTGGCTGCGCCGGGCCTGCTGGCCGAACACGGGCGGCCCGTGTCGCCGGAAGGGCTCCAGCTTCTGCCGAGCCTGAACTGGGGCGCCAATGTGCAGGACGCCACCTGGATGCTGATCGGGCCTGCGGGCGCCGAGGCTGCCGTGCGCCATCGCCCCCGTGTGGTGTCGGACGACCTCGCGGTACTGCGCGAGGCCGCCCTGGCCGCTGTGGGCGCGGTGCTGCTGCCCGAGGAGGCGGTGCGCGCCGACCTGGCTGACGGGCGGCTGGTGCATGTTCTCGACGACTGGGCGCCACGGGAAGGGGAGGTGGTGGCGCTGTTCCCTTCCCGGCGCGGGTTGATGCCCGCGGTGCGCAAGCTGATCGACTACCTGGCCGACGCCTTCGAGCAGGAGCAGCAGGCCGCTACGCCGGTTCGCGCTCGCTGAAGCCTGGCTCGGCAGGAGGGCGGGCCGACCAGAACGCCAGGCCCGCCGCCAAGGCGGTCAGCGCGGCGCCGGCCCAGGGGGTGGCCGCCAGCGTCGCCCCGGTGATCACCACGCCGCCGATGGCCGAACCCAGCCCGACGCCCAGGTGCATGGCCGACATGTTCAGGCTCATGCCGGCCGGGAAGGTGTCCGGGCCACGGGTCGCCAGGTAGCTCTGCACCACCGGTGAGGTGGTCCAGCTCAGCCCGCCCCAGAGCATCATGGTCGCCAGGAACAACCCTGGCGTGCCCACGCTCAACGGCAGTACCAGCAAGCTGGCGAGATAGAGCAGCGGCGCCAGCGCGATGGAGCGGCCTGCGCCGAGCCGATCCGCCATCCAGCCGCCGACATAGCCGCCCGAAACACCGGCGATGCCGAAGGCGGCGAACACTGCCGCCAGCCATTGCAGCGGAATGTCGGCGACCTGGTGGGCATAGGGGGCCAGGTAGGCAAAGACTGTGAAGTGCCCGGCAATCATCAGCAACGACACGCCCTGAGCTGCCATCAGGCGGCTGTCGCGCAGATGGCGGACATAGCTGTGCAGGGCGATGCGTTCGCTGCTCTGCAACTGCGGCAACCCTTGCCAGGCCATCAGCAGCACTGCCATTGCCAGCACGCTCAGCCCGGTGAAGACGCCACGCCAGCCCAGCACGTCGCACAGCAGCATTCCGGCCGGCACCCCCAGCACCAGCGAGCTGCAGATGCCCATGAAGGTCACCCCAATGGCGCGGCCACGCAGGGCCTCGGGCACCATGCGCGTGGCCATCAGGGTGCAAGTCAGGCAGGTCAGGGCGCTGGTCGCGGCCATGCCTATGCGCGCCACCAGCAACGCGGTATAGCCAGGCGCCAGGGCTGCTGCCAGGTTGCACAGGGCAAAGATCGCCAGGGTGGCGCACAGCAGGCGGCGCAAGGGCAGGCGTGTGGTCAGCAGGGGAGAGAAGGGCGCGGCGAGGGCGAAGCTCAGGGAGAACACCGTGGTCAGCTGCCCGGCGATACCGAGCGGGACTTGCAGGCCATCGGCCAGGGCCGGCAGGATGCCGACCGTGATGTTTTCTGCCATGCCCGTGACGAACGTCGCCAGGGCCAGCAGCCAGATACGCGGGCTCATTGTGTTGCCTCCGATAAACAGGCCGGCCAAGGTCCGGACCCATTTGTCCCGACGGTTGACCGGCAAGGGTCAGGTCCATCGGGTTTCGAGGCAGTGCTTCGGTTATCCCGGTTCAAGCAAGGGGGAGTGTAGCCGGTTGCAGGAAGTGAGTGAAGCACGTCGGCCTACAGGTGCTGGCAGTCAGTCGCGTTGACACTCATTTTTTCCCTGCACAAATGCATCGCGGGGCACCGAGCGGTACTCAGACGTTGAAGCGGAAGTGCATCACGTCGCCATCCTTGACGATGTAGTCCTTGCCCTCAAGGCGCCATTTGCCGGCTTCCTTGGCGCCGCTCTCACCCTTGAACTGGATGAAGTCGTCATAGGCCACCACTTCGGCGCGGATGAAGCCTTTCTCGAAGTCGGTGTGGATCACGCCGGCCGCCTGCGGCGCGGTGGCGCCCACGCGCACGGTCCAGGCACGCACTTCCTGCACGCCGGCAGTGAAGTAGGTCTGCAGGTTGAGCAGCTCGTAGCCGGCGCGGATCACGCGGTTCAGGCCAGGCTCTTCCAGGCCCAGGGCCTCGAGGAACATGTCCTTCTCCTCACCGTCGTCGAGCTCGGCGATCTCGGCTTCGATCTTGTTGCACACCGGTACCACGACCGCGCCTTCTTCCTCGGCGATGGCCTTGACCACATCCAGGTGCGGGTTGTTGTCGAAGCCATCTTCGGCAACGTTGGCGATGTACATCACCGGCTTGCTGGTCAGCAGGTGGAAACCGCGGATGACGGCTTTCTCGTCGTCAGCCATGTTCTTCATCAGGCTGCGTGCCGGCTTGCCTTCGGTGAAGTGCGGGATCAGTTTTTCCAGGATGGCCTTCTGTGCCAGGGCATCCTTGTCGCCGCCCTTGGCGTTGCGGGCGACCTTCTGCAGTTGCTTCTCGCAGCTGTCGAGGTCGGCAAAGATCAGTTCGAGGTCGATGATCTCGATGTCGCGCTTGGGGTCGACGCTGTTGGAAACGTGGATCACGTTCTCGTCTTCGAAGCAGCGCACCACGTGGGCGATGGCGTCGGTCTCGCGGATGTTGGCGAGGAACTTGTTGCCCAGGCCTTCACCCTTCGAGGCGCCAGCGACCAGGCCGGCGATGTCGACGAATTCCATGGTGGTCGGCAGGATGCGGTTCGGCTTGACGATCTCGGCCAGCGCGGCCAGGCGTGCGTCGGGCATCGGCACGATGCCGCTGTTCGGCTCGATGGTGCAGAAGGGGAAGTTCTCCGCCGCGATGCCGGACTTGGTCAGGGCGTTGAACAGGGTGGACTTGCCGACGTTGGGCAGGCCGACGATGCCGCAATTGAAACCCATGGGTATTCCCCTATCTAAAAGTGTCAGGCCTTCTGGCTGTGCAGTTCGCGCATCGCCTTGGCAAAGTCGCCGGCAAGCACGTCGGGCATCACGCCGAGGGCAAAATCGATGCTGGCGTCGAGCTTCTCCTGCTCGGCGCGCGGCGCGCGGCCCAGGACGAAGTTGGAGACCAGTTTGGCGTCACCCGGGTGGCCGATGCCAAGCCGCAGGCGGTGGAAGTCGTTCTGGTTGCCGAGCTGCGCGATGATGTCGCGCAGGCCGTTGTGCCCACCATGGCCGCCGCCTCTCTTGAGCTTGGCGACGCCGGGGGGCAGGTCGAGTTCGTCGTGGGCCACCAGGATCGCTTCCGGCTTGATGCGGAAGAAATTGGCCAGAGCCGCCACGGATTGGCCGCTACGGTTCATGTAGGTGGTGGGGATCAGCAAGCGAACATCGTTGCCCTGATGGCTGAATTTAGCCGTCAGGCCGAAATACTTCTTGTCAGCGGACAGCGAGACGCGCTGGGCGCTGGCGAGGCGTTCAACGAAAAGAGCCCCTGCGTTATGCCGGGTCTGTTCGTATTCGGGGCCGGGGTTACCCAGGCCGACGATCAACTGGATGGCGGTCACGTCAGGGGCTCTTCCTTGGAGTTGGTGGGTTACGGTGCGCGCGGCACTGTAACCCGATCAACGCCGGCGTGCGAGTGGATTACTCGGCAGCGCCTTCAGCAGCTTCAGCGGCAACGCGCGGGGCGTGGACGTTGGCAACAGCTTTGTCATCACCGTGGGCCAGAGCAACGAACTCTACGCCTTTCGGAGCTTTCAGGTCCGACAGGTGGATGATGGTGCCGACTTCGGCGTTGGCCAGGTCGACTTCGATGAACTCAGGCAGGTCTTTGGCTTCGCAGGAAACTTCGATCTCGGAAACGACGTGCGAGATCTCGCCGCCTTTCTTGATCGGGGCTTCTTCGCCGACGAAGTGAACCGGGACCTTGGCGGTCAGCTTCTGGCCAGCAACGACGCGAACGAAGTCGGCGTGCATGATGAAGCCTTTGGCCGGGTGACGCTGCATGGCCTTGACCACGACGTTCTGCTTGGCGCCGTCGACATTCAGTTCGATAACGTGGCTGAAGGCAGCTTCGTTTTCGAACAGCTTGGCGATTTCCTTGGCCACGATGGTCAGGGACTGGGCTTCTTTATCGCCACCGTAGACAACGGCAGGGATGTTGGCGGAGTGACGCAGGCGGCGGCTCGCACCTTTCCCCAGGTCAGTACGCGCTTGGGCGTTCAGGATGAAATCAGTCATTTTGCTTCTCCAAAATAGCCCCCCGAGGGCGTTTGCGACCAGCGCCAACGGGGATGGCAAAAAAGCCCCGCCCCAACGAATGCTGGGGCGGGGCGCTTCATATCAACACGTGTTCCGCTTAGCGGAACATCGCGCTGATCGATTCTTCGTTGCTGATGCGGCGTACCGCTTCAGCGACAACCGGTGCGATATCCAGCTGGCGGATACGGTCACAGGCTTGAGCAGCGGCGGACAGCGGAACGGTGTTGGTCACCACCAGCTCGTCCAGTACCGACTTCTCGATGTTCTCGATCGCGCGGCCCGACAGGACAGGGTGCGTGCAGTAGGCGTAAACCTTGGCAGCGCCGTGTTCTTTCAGGGCCTTGGCCGCGTGGCACAGGGTGCCGGCGGTGTCGACCATGTCGTCTACCAGGATGCAGGTGCGTCCTTCGACGTCGCCGATGATGTGCATAACCTCGGAGTGGTTAGCCTTTTCGCGGCGCTTGTCGATGATCCCGAGATCGACGCCCAGGGACTTGGCGACGGCGCGAGCACGCACCACACCACCGATGTCCGGGGAAACGATCATCAGGTTCTCGAAACGCTGGTCTTCGATGTCGTCGACCAGTACGGGCGAGCCGTAGATGTTGTCGACGGGGATATCGAAGAAACCCTGGATCTGGTCAGCGTGCAGGTCGACGGTGAGTACACGGTCGATACCCACGACAGTGAGCATGTCAGCGACGACTTTGGCGCTGATGGCTACACGTGCCGAACGCGGACGGCGGTCCTGGCGGGCGTATCCGAAGTAAGGAATCACGGCGGTGATTCGCGACGCTGAGGAGCGGCGGAAGGCGTCGGCCATCACTACCAGTTCCATCAGATTGTCGTTGGTAGGGGCACAGGTGGGCTGAATGATGAAGACATCCTTACCGCGGACATTTTCATTGATTTCAGCACTGATTTCGCCGTCGGAGAACTTGCCGACAGAAACATCACCCAGTGGAATATGCAGCTGACGTACGACACGCCGAGCCAGATCGGGGTTTGCATTCCCCGTGAAGACCATCATCTTGGACACGCGCAGTACCTGAAGGCTGAGGGTAACCTGGATGAGTATAAGAAATGGCAGGGGCGGCTGGATTCGAACCAACGCATGGCAGGATCAAAACCTGCTGCCTTACCGCTTGGCGACGCCCCTGTATCTGTTGCTGCGAATTCTTATGAACTCGACTTCTTGATCAGACTTTGCAGCTTGCGATGCAACATCGAAATATTGCTTCCTTTCGCCACAAACCCTGTTTGGGTCTCTGAAAGAAGGGCCAGAACTCTATCAGCTTCGGCTTTGCTTGGGAAGGCCCCAAACACACAACTTCCAGTGCCGGTCATTCGAGCTTCAGTGAATTTACCCAGTGAAATCAGCGCATTGCGAACTTCAGGATACCGTTGCTCTACTACCGGTTGGCAGTCATTTCGACTGTTTCCCTCGGGAACGGGGCGCATCTTAAGGGGGAGGGAATCACGTGTCAACTCTGGATGCGAAAAAATTTCCGCTGTGCTGACAGACACTTGCGGCACCAGCACGACATACCAGGGTTCGGCGGGGTCGACCGGGGTCAGTTGCTCGCCGACACCCTGTGCGAAGGCAGCATGTCCGTGGACGAACACCGGCACATCGGCGCCGAGCGAAAGGCCCAGGGCCGCCAGGCGATCTTCGTTCCAGTCCAGCTGCCACAGGTGCGCGAGTCCCAGCAGGGTAGTCGCCGCGTCGGAGCTGCCGCCCCCGATGCCGCCGCCCATGGGCAGCACCTTGCGCAGCCAGATGTCGGCGCCGAGCGCTGTGCCGGACTGTGCCTGTAGCATCCGCGCCGCGCGGACGATCAGGTTGCTGTCGTGGGGCACGCCGTCAATTTCAGTCTGCAGGCGGATCTGGCCGTCGTCGCGCAGGGCGAAGCTCAGTTCGTCGCCGTGCTCGAGAAACTGGAACACGGTTTCCAGCTCGTGATAGCCATCGGCGCGGCGCCCAGTAATGTGCAGCCACAGGTTGAGCTTGGCCGGGGCCGGCAGTGTCAGCTTTTGCATCGAATCAGTGCCCCAGCTGGCGTGGCTGCCAGTCCTTGACCACCAGGGTCACGTCGATGTTCTCGCCGTGCAGCTTCAGGCGCTCGGGCAGCCAGTAGCCGTTCTGCTCCACATAGCTCAGGTATTCGACCTTCCAGCCGTCCTGGGCGAGGCTGGCCAGGCGGCTGTCGCCGTCGAGGGTCAGCTGGCTCTTGCTGTCCGGGGCGGGCAGGCCGCGCACCCACCAGACCAGGTGCGACACCGGCAGGCGCCAGCCCAGTTGTTCTTCCAGCAGCGCCTCGGGGTTAGCCGCCTCGTAGCGACCTTGGTTGGCGACTTCCAGCACTACGCCGCCGGGGCGCCCGGTCAAGCGTGCCGCGCCGCGGCCCAGGGGGCCGGCCAGGCGGATGTCGTAGTAGTCCTGGCGCTGCAGCCAGAACAGCGTGCCGCTGCCCGAATCACGCGGGGCGCGGATGCCGACCTTGCCGTTGATCTGCCAGCCGTCGAGATTGCCCAGCTGCTGCTTGTGCTCGCGCCACAGCTGCGGGTTGCCCTGGCCCTGCACGGCTTCCTTGCTGCCGAAACCGGCGCAGCCGGCGAGCAGGGCGATGAGGGTGAAGGTGATGCAATGACGCAGGAACATGGTTTACAGGCTCTCGGATCCGGTCAGGCGCAACAGTGTCTTGCGCAGGATGGGGCTGTCGGCCTGGGCTTCGAAGCCCTTGGCCCAGACTTGGCGGGCTTCGCGGCGTTTGCCGTTGGCCCAGAGGACTTCGCCCAGGTGGGCGGCGACTTCATGGTCGGGAAAGCGTTCGAAGGCCAGGCGCAGTTGGCGCTCGGCTTCCTCGAGGTTGCCCGTGCGATAGGCGATCCAGCCCAGGCTGTCGAGCACGGCCGGGTCGTCGGGAGTGAGCTGGTGGGCTTTTTCGATCAGCGCCTTGGCTTCGCCGTAGCGGGTGGTGCGGTCGGCCAGGGTGTAGCCCAGGGCGTTGAGGGCCATGGCGTTTTCCGGTTCGCGGGCAATGATGGCGCGCAGGTCTTTTTCCATCTGCGCCAGATCGTTGCGTTTTTCGGCGAGCATGGCCCGGGTGTAGAGCAGGTTGAGGTCGTCCGGGTAGCGTTTTATCGCCTGCTCCAGTACCTGGCCGGCCTGGGTTTCCTTGCCGTTGTTGCCCAGGCTTTCGGCCTCGATCAGGTACAGCTGGATAGCGTAGTCCGGCTGCGCCTCGCGGGCCTCGGCGAGCAGTTTCGAGGCCTCGGCGCTGCGACCGTTGGCAATCAGGATATCGGCCTGGCGCAGTTGCGCCGGCAGGTAGTCCGGGCCGGGGCCGACCAGGGCGTACTCGCGCAGGGCGGCTGCCGGCTGGCTGCGTTCTTCGCGGATGCGGCCGAGGTTGAGGTGGGCGGCATCGACGTTGGCGTCACGTTCGACCAGCTCCTGCAAGTAGCCTTCGGCCTCGTTCCAGTGCTTGGTTTCCAGGCACACCAGGGCCAGCGAGTAGCGGATCTCGTCGTCTTCCGGGTATTGCTGGAGCAGGCTCTCGAACTCGGCCTTGGCGTCGTCGATGCGGTCCTGTTCGACCAAGGTGCGCGCGTAGGTCAGGCGCAGGCGCTTGTCTTCGGGGTTGTCGCGGATCGCGCCGCGCAGCAGCGGCAGGGCCTCCGGACCGCGGTCCAGGGCCTGCAGCAGGCGGGCACGCAGCAGCACCGGGGCGATCTCGCCATTCTGTGGCGGGTGGGCCTCGAGCAGGTCGAGGGCTTGTTGCGGCTTGTCATCCTGGTTCAGCAGCAAGGCCTTGCCAAACACCAGCTGGCTGTTCTCGGGGTACTTCACCAGCAGGCGGTCGAAGCTTTGCATCAAACCGTCGCGGGTATGCTGGTCGGTCTCGGCGGCCGACAGGGCGAGGAAGTCGAAATGGGTATCGCCCTGGCCTTGCAACACCTTCTCCATGTAGGTCATGGAGTCGTCGTAACGCCCGGCGCGGGCCAGCTGGATGGCGGCGGCGCGCTGGGCGTCGAGGTTCTGCGGGTCGTTGCGGGCCCAGATCAGCGCGGTGTCCAGGGCCGGTTCGTCGGCGCCCAGGTACTCGGCGATGCGATAGGCGCGTTCGGAGACAGCCGGGTCCTGGGTCTTCTCGGCCTGGTCCACGTAGTTGGCCAGGGCGATGTCGAAGCGGTTGCGCTGGCCGGCCAGCTCCGCCACTAGCAGGCTGTACAGGGTGTCCTGCTTGAACGATCCGTACACCACGGGCTTTTCCGCGCTCTTGCCGGCGTCGGCGGCGGGCGTCTGGACGTCCGTCTTCGGGGCCAGGCTCTGGCAGCCTTGAAGCAGGGCGAGGGCAAGCAGCAATGCGTAGGATTTGTTCATAGGGGCTTATAAAGAGGCTAAACCGGCGGTCGGAGCATGATGACACAAGCGCGATGGCAAACCCACCTGCGAAGGTCGTGGTGTGAAGCGGCGCTTCGGAGTATAGGGACAATGTATGGCGGTGGTGGTTCGCAAACGGCCTTGCGGCATCTTGCCCTTGCCCTTGCCCTTGCCCTTGCCCTTGCCCTTGCCGTTGCTTTTGCTTTTGCTTCTAAGCGCACGGTAGTTCAGGCAACGCCAACTGCGACTTCAGGAGGCCGAACGCAGGTCTTGCGGAGGGAGGTGACGGGCATGGATGCCCGTCAAGCGCTGCGCCCCAG
>NZ_JBYSYW010000029.1:0-76503 GCF_058783825.1 Pseudomonas sp. FW305-96 | reverse complement strand
GTATCAACGTCGTGGACGGGCACGACTGACGCTGGAGACGGTGGTGAGCAACGAGGGTAGTGACGAACCGCGGCGATGGGGCGCGTAGCGGCCCCGACGAGCTCAAGCCTTGATCGCACTCGCCAGTTCGACGAGCGCCTGACGCCATTCAGCCGCGCGGGGCAACGCCAGGAAGAACGGATTGAGCAGCGACTCACGCGGTGGGTAGCGGAACGGCAACCCGTCCAGCCCGATCACTTCGCCCCCGGCTCCCTCCAGCACGCCCTGGGCAGCCGCAGTATCCCACTGCGAGGTCGGCGCCAGCCGCGGATAACAGTCGGCACTGCCTTCGGCCAGCAGGCAGAACTTCAGCGAGCTGCCGATGTTGGCCAGTTCCAGCTCCCCCACCGCACTCCCAAGCCCCGCCAGCAGCGCTTCCTGCTCCGGACTCGAATGCCGACGGCTGGCGACAACGGTAAACCGCTCCTGTGCCGGTGGGGCATTACGCACCTGGATCGTTTGAGCCTCTTCGTTACGCTCGGCCCTCCAGGCACCGAACTCGCGTCCACCGAAGTAACAGCGGCCATTGGTTGGCATCGCCACCACACCGAACACCACCTCGCCGTTTTCGATCAGCGCGATGTTGACGGTGAACTCCTCGCTACCGGCGATGAACTCCTTGGTGCCATCCAAAGGATCGACCAGCCACCAGCGCTGCCAGCCTGCGCGGGTTGCCAGCGGGATGTCGCAGTCCTCTTCGGAGAGCACCGGAATCTGCGGCGCCAACGCCTGCAAGCCATCGGCGATAACCCGATGGGCCGCCAGGTCGGCAGCGGTCACCGGTGAATCGTCGGCCTTGTTGCTTACCGCCACGTCAGCGCGCCAGAACGGCAAGGTCGCCTCGCCGGCCACCAAGGCGAGCTTGGCTACGTCCTGCATCAGTTGCCGATCATTCATACGCTCAGCACCCCACGCTGGATCAGCAGGTCACGGGCCAGGTACAGCGCCGCCAGCGCCCGGCCTTCGCTGAACTGCGGGTGCATGGCCAGGGCCGAGAGCTCGCGCAGGTTGACCTTGTCGACGCGCATCGGCTCGGGTTCGTCGCCCTCCAGACGCTCTTCGTACAGATCGGTGGCCAGGACCACCTGGATCTTCTGGCTCATGTAACCGGGCGACAGCGACAGCTCGGTCAGGTGTTCCAGCTGACGCGCGCCGAAACCGGCCTCTTCCTTGAGCTCCCGGTCGGCGGCGGCGAGCACGTCCTCGCCCGGCTCGATCAGGCCCTTGGGCAACGACAGCTCGTACTCGTCGGTACCGCCGCAGTACTCCTCGACCAGCACCGCATGCTCGGCATCGAGCATGGCCACGATCATCACCGCGCCATAGCCATTGCCACGGCCGACCAGTCGCTCATAGGTGCGCTCGGTACCGTTGGAGAAGCGCAACTGCACGGCTTCGACGCGGAACAGGCGGCTGCTGGCGACGATTTCGCGGCTGAGGACGGTGGGTTTCTGGCGCATGGGGCGGCTCCTTGGCGTGAACGGGTTACTATACCGTGGCTTGCCGACTGATCGAGAATTTCCCATGCCCGTTCTTCCCTGGTCCGCCATCGATACCGTCCTGCTGGATATGGACGGCACCCTGCTCGACCTGCATTACGACAACCGCTTCTGGCTGCAGCACCTGCCCCAGCGCTACGCCGAGCTGCATGGCGTGAGCCGGGCCATGGCCGAGCTCGAGCTGCGCCCGCTGTTCGAACAGCACGCTGGCACGCTCAACTGGTACTGCCTGGATTTCTGGAGCCGTGAACTGCGCCTGCCGATCCGCGAGCTCAAGCTGGAGATCGCCGACCTGATCGCCTTGAAGCCGGATGCCGATACCTTCCTCGCCGCCATTCGCAAGGCCGGTAAGCGGGTGGTGATGATCACCAACGCGCACCGTGACTCGCTGTCGTTGAAGCTGGAGCGGGTGGAGCTGGCGCCTTATTTCGAACGGCTGATCAGCTCGCACGACTATGGCTATCCGAAGGAGAGCCCGCAGTTCTGGGATGCGTTGCAGGCAGACATCGGCTTCGAGCCGGCGCGCAGCCTGTTCATCGATGACACCCTGGCGATTCTGCGCAGTGCCCGGCAATTTGGCGTGGGGCACCTGCTGGCTGTGCGCCAGCCGGATAGTCGGGCCGAGCCACGCGATACCCAGGAGTTCGCGGCAGTAGAGGATTACCGGGCGTTGCTGGCAGGGTTGTAACTGCGCATTCGCCCCGTAGGAGCGGCTTCAGCCGCGATCACCCGCGACGCGGGTGCCAGGCACCGCGATGCCCGCATCGCGGCTAAAGCCGCTCCTACAAGCGCCCCCTCAGTCAGGAATACGCAGCACTTGCCCCGGGTAGATCTTGTCCGGATGTTTGAGCATCGGCTTGTTCGCCTCGAAGATCTTGTTGTACTTGTTGGCGTCGCCATAGACACGCTTGGAGATGGCACTCAAGGTGTCACCCTCCTCGACCTCGACGAACCGGGCCGCCTGGGCCACCGGCCCGGTAACGGTGATCTGGTCATCCACCGAGGCCACGCCAGCGATATTGCCGGCCGCCAGGATGATCTTCTCTTTCTCTTCCTGGCTGCTTACCTCGCCCTTGAGGATGACCTTGTCACCCTCTACAGTGGCCGAGATGTTCGGGTTGCCCAAACCAACGTCCTGGACGTGTTTCTTCAACTGTTCCTCGGCATTGGCATTGCCGGGGGTCAGCAGGTCGATCAACTTCTCGCCGGCTTCCTTCACGAAACTGAACAGGCTCATGTGGCGCTCCTTTGATGGTGAATCCATGGAAGCAGGAGTCTAGGCCAGGATCGGCCATCCCGCCCCGCTGCGACCAATCGACGCGCTCTATCACGACATAGACGCTAGCGATTAGACGCCACCGGTACAGGGGCCTAGGCTTGTGGGGTCAAACTGCCAGCCGGTATTCGCCCCGATGAACAGCAAGCCACCGGTCTGCGCGGCGTCCACGCCCTTTGCCCTGCCCGCCGCCAGCAACACCTACGACTATGTCCAGCTTTCCGATGCCGCCCGCGACAATACCCCGCTGGCCGAGGAAGTGGCGCTGGCGATCGTCTACAACGGCCTGAACCAGGCGGTGATGCTGGTCAGCCCGACCGACCTGGAAGACTTCGCCGTCGGATTCAGCGTGGGCAGCGGCATCGTCGCCGGTACCGAGGAAATCTACGATGTGAAGCTCTCCGGCAGCGGTTCGGCGCTGTATGCCGACCTGGAGATCTCCAGCCGCGCTTTCTGGAACCTGAAGAATCAGCGCCGTCAGCTGGCCGGCACCAGCGGCTGCGGCCTATGCGGCGTCGAGGCCCTGGAGCAGGCATTGCCCGAACTGAAGGTGCTGCCCGGGGCGCCGTTGCCGCCCGCGCACTGGCTGAAAGACCTGCGCCAGCGCATCGATGCCTTCCAGCCCCTCGGCCAGCATTGCGGAGCTGTTCACGCGGCGCTGTTCATGGACCGCGACGGCCAGCTGCTGCTGGGCCGCGAGGACATTGGCCGGCACAACGCCCTGGACAAGCTGATCGGCGCCCTGCTGCGCCAGCGCATCGACACCCAAGGGGGGCTGGCCATCGTCACCAGCCGCTGCAGCCTGGAACTGATCCAGAAGGTCCTGCGCGCCGGCATCCAGACCTTGGTGAGCCTTTCCGCGCCCACCGGCCTGGCCCTGCAATGGGCGCGCAAGCACAACCTCAACCTCATTCATCTGCCCAAACACAGCGCACCGCGGGTGTTCAGCCCAGCGGCGGAGTAGCAACAGCCGTGACCTCCTACGAAAAACTGCCAGACAACACCCCCGCCTCCACCCCTCGCTACAAACCTTATCCCGGCCCCGCCGGCGGCTGGGGCGCGCTGCGCAGCGTGGCCAAGGCCTGGGTGGGCAGCGACAACGCCCTGAAGAACATCCGCGCCCTGCTCAAGACCAACCAGAACGGCGGCTTCGACTGCCCCGGCTGCGCCTGGGGCGACTCGCCCGAAAGCGGCATGGTCAAGTTCTGCGAGAACGGCGCCAAGGCGGTCAACTGGGAAGCCACCAAGCGCCGGGTGGACGCCGCGTTCTTCGCCCGCTACAGCGTGAGCGCGCTGCTGGGGCAGAGCGACTACTGGCTCGAGTATCAGGGCCGACTGACCGAGCCAATGGTCTATGACCCGATCACCGACCGTTACCGGCCGATCGACTGGGACGCCGCCTTCGCCCTGATCGCCCGGCACCTGAACAACCTGGCAAGCCCCGACCAGGCCGAGTTCTACACCTCCGGCCGGGCCAGCAACGAGGCGGCCTATCTCTATCAGCTGTTCGTGCGTGCCTACGGCACCAACAATTTCCCCGACTGCTCGAACATGTGCCACGAAGCCAGCGGCGTGGCCCTGGGCCAGAGCGTCGGGGTGGGCAAGGGCACGGTCACCTACGACGATTTCGAGCACGCCGACACGATCTTCGTCTGGGGCCAGAACCCCGGCACCAACCACCCGCGGATGCTCGACCCGCTGCGCGACGCGGTGAAGCGCGGCGCCCAGGTGGTGTGCGTCAACCCGCTCAAGGAGCGTGGCCTGGAGCGTTTCCAGCACCCGCAGAACCCGTTGGAGATGCTGACAAACAGCGACCGTCCGACCAACACGGCATTCTTCCGCCCGGCGCTGGGCGGCGACATGGCGCTGTTGCGCGGCATGGCCAAGTTCCTGCTGCAATGGGAGCGTGAGGCCCAGGCCAGCGGCGCGCCGGCCATCTTCGATCATGCCTTCATCGCCGAACACGGCCATGGCGTGGACGAATACCTGGCGGTGGTCGACGCCACCCCATGGGAACAGATCCAGGCCCAGTCCGGGCTGACTCTGGCCGATATCGAGCTGTCGGCACGCATGTACTGCAAAGGCAAACGCGTGATCATGTGCTGGGCCATGGGCATCACCCAGCACCGCCATTCGGTGCCGACCATCCAGGAAATCGTCAACCTGATGCTGCTGCGCGGCAACCTCGGGGTACCGGGCGCCGGCCTGTGCCCGGTGCGCGGCCACAGCAACGTGCAGGGCGACCGCACCATGGGCATCAACGAACGCCCACCGGTGTTCCTGCTCGATGCCATCGAAAAACGCTTCGGCTTCCCGGTGCCACGCCACAACGGTCACAACACCGTCGAGGCCATCCACGCCATGCTGGAAGGCCGGGCCAAGGTGTTCATCGGCTTGGGCGGCAACTTCGCCCAGGCCACGCCGGACACCGAGCGCACCGCCCAGGCGCTGCGCAACTGCGAGTTGACCGTGCATATCAGCACCAAGCTCAACCGCAGCCACCTGATTCACGGCAAACAGGCGTTGATCCTGCCTTGCCTGGGCCGCACCGATATCGACCTGCAGGGCGAAGGCCCGCAGGCGGTGACGGTGGAGGACTCCTTCAGCATGGTCCACGCCTCCAACGGCCAGCTCAAGCCGCTGTCTCGACAGATGCGCTCGGAGCCAGCCGTGGTTGCCGGCATCGCCGCCGCCACCCTGGGCAAGCAGCCAGTGGACTGGCACTGGCTGGTGGCCGACTACGACCGCATCCGCGACCTGATCGCCGACACCATCCCGGGCTTCACCGACTTCAACGAGCGTCTGCGACTGCCCGGCGGCTTCTATCTCGGCAACAGCGCCGGCAGCCGCCAGTGGAAGACCGCCAGCGGCCGCGCCAACTTCAAGGCCAACCTCCTACCGGACAGCCTGCTCGACGAACGCGTGCGCGCCAGCGGCCAGCTCCCGGACCTGATCATGCAGTCGATGCGCTCGCACGATCAGTACAACACCACCATCTATGGCATGGACGACCGCTACCGCGGCGTGCGCGGCCAGCGCGACGTACTGTTCGCCAACGAAGCCGACATCGTCCGTCTGGGCTTCCAGCCGGGGCAGAAGGTCGACATCGTGTCACTGTGGGGCGATGAGCACGTACGCCGGGTGCATGGCTTCACCCTCCTGGCGTTCGACATCCCCGCCGGCCAGGCGGCGGCGTACTACCCTGAGGTGAACCCGCTGGTGCCGCTGGAGAGCATCGGTGACGGCAGCCACACGCCGACATCGAAATTCATCGCCATCAAGCTGGAGCGCGCGCGGGACGACGGGCGCATCATCTGATTCGCGCCCGGCAAAGCTGAACGCCGCCCACAAAAAAGCCCTGTTCCGCAACGGTTCAGGGCTTTGTCATAAGTACCTCAGACAAGCAAAAATCGAGAAAGTTTCATACACAATTCAATAACTTAGAGAATTGTGTACAACTCGTGCTACTCGTCGGATTCCGATTGCCAGCCGCTTCGCCGAGCCTCAAATTCCGCTTCGTCATCCCTCTGAGGCTCTCTTGATGAAGAAGTACTCCTCGATTCTGTTGTTGTCTTTCGGTCTGCTCAGCGGCGTTGCCATGGCAGGCGGCACCACCGAGGCCGGCATTGGCGGCGCGTTGGGTGGGGTACTGGGCTCCGTGGTGGGCAACTCGATCGGTGGCAGCACCGGCGGCGCCATTGGCGCCGGCCTGGGCGGCGCGGCCGGCGGTGCCCTGGGTGCCGACAAGCGCCAGCGCGGCGAAGCGGCCATCGGTGGCGCACTGGGCGCGGCCGGCGGCAACGTGGTTGGTCGCTCGGTGGGCGGTACCACCGGTAGCTACATCGGTGCGGCGGCCGGCGGTGGCGCCGGGGGCGCACTGGGTAACTACATGGGCAACAAGGCCGACGAAGACGAGCGCCATGAATCGCGCCGCTACCGTCGTGACTACGATGACCGCCGCCATTACGACCGCGGCCATCACTACGGCCACCGCAAGCACAAACGCCACTGGCGCCATGACTGATCGCCAGGCTTAAGCCTGACGCCTAAGGCCCTGCCCTCACCGGCAGGGCCTTTTAGTTTGCAGACAAGCCAGGGGATTAAGGGCCACCCCGATATGGAGGCCACTAGCCACTAGTTATCATCGCTGTTTCGACCACGTACAGGACGCAGGGAATGCGCGCGACCTTCACCGATCTCATCTGTCTGCCCCGAGCCAGGAGAGGCTGAAGGATGCCCAGCCGCCGCCCGCCACTGCTCAGCGAAGCCGGCTTTGCTTCGATACGCCAGCGCGTGATGCAGGCTACCGGCGTGCAACTGGCCGATGATCGCCGGGCCGTGGTCGCGTCACGTCTGCACAAGCGCCTGAAAGCGCTGGGCCTGGCTAGCTTCGAGCATTACCTCAGCTTGCTCGAAAGCCCACAGGGCACAAACGAGCACGAGCACCTGCTGCGCCTGCTGGTCGCCCGCGACAGCTACTTCTTTCGCGAACATCGCCATTTCGAATGCCTGGCCCGCTGGCTGGCCGAGCTCGACCACCCCGCTCGCCTGTGGAGCGCAGCCTGTGCCACCGGCGAGGAGGCCTGGAGCCTGGCCATGGTCGCCGCAGAAAAAGCCCGTCACCCAGGCTGGCAGGTGCTGGCCAGCGACTTCGACCCGCAACTGCTGGAAACCGCAGGCGCCGGCATCTACGACATCGCCCAGGCCCGCTACTTCCCCGAGGGCTGGCTGGCCCGCCACTGCCTGTGCGGTGTCGGCGAGATGGCCGGGCGCCTGCGCATCGCACCCGCCCTGCGCGAGCAGGTACGCTTCGAGGCCATCAACCTGATCCGGCCCCTGCCTGCCCACCTCGGCAGCTTCGACGTCATCTTGTTGCGCAACCTGCTGTCGAGCCTGGCGCCACGCTACAAGAGCGAGATGCTCCAGCAGTTGCTGGCGCACCTGCGCCCCGGTGGCCTGCTGATCATCGGCCACAGCGAAAGCGTCCACGCGCTGGGCCTGCCACTGCGCCCGCTACTGCCGTCGGTGTTCGAACGCCTATGATAATAGGCACTGCCGCGCCAATCGGCAGACAAGGACTGATCGCGCAGTTGCGCGGCAGTGCGCTTTCGGATCGAGCAGGCCTGCCGCCCCCCTTCCCTTGCGAAACAGGCCCTAATCCATGCCTTGCCGAATCCTGCTTGCCGATCATTCGCCCCTCTTCCGCGCCGGCCTGCGTGCCTTGCTGGAGCAGAAGAAAGATTTCGTCGTGGTGGGCGACACCGGTGATGCCATGAATGCCGTGAGCCTGGCCGAAAAGCTCAAGCCGGACATCGTGGTGCTCGACATGAGCGGCGAACTGGACGGCCAACAGGCCCTGCAGGAACTGTTCATCCGCGCTCCCGCCAGCCGGGTGCTGATGTTCTCGCCACGCTCGGAGCTTGAGCATGTAATGAGCTGCCTGCAGCTCGGCGCCCATGGTTTCCTGCTCAAGAACGCCACGGTGACCGAGCTGGAGCAGGCCCTGCAGACCCTGCGCGGCGGTGGCCAGTACCTGTCTTCGGCGGTGCTGCCGATGGTCATCGGCCAGGCCCTCAAGCACAGCCGCAAGCGCGTTGCCAACCAGGTCCAGCCGCCGCCCCTGACCACCCGCCAGCTGGAGATCCTGCGCCTGATCGCCCGCGGCGAAACCACTCGCTCCATCGCCGACGGCCTGGGGTTGAGCATCAAGACCGTAGAGGCGCACCGCTCGCAGATCATGCACCGCCTGCAGATCCACGACGTGCCCGGCCTGGTGCTGTTCGCCGTGCGCGAAGGGATTATTCGCCTCAACGATTGAGTGACAGCCCGGCGAGGATCAGCTGCAGCGTTTCCGGAAGTGCCGCCGGGCGGCCCGACGCGCGCTCGATGAACACCTGCACCACCCCACCCGCCGCGCAGGCTTCGGTCTCGCCCGGGCGGAACAGCGCCAGGCTGAACTCAACGGTGCTGCCCGCCAGACGGGTCACCCCCAGGCCCACCTCAAGCACGTCGGGAAAGCCAGGCAAGGCGAAGAAGTCTGCCGCAGAACTCACGACGAAAGCGGCCAGGTCACCGTCGCGCAGGTCCAGCTCGGCCTGTTCGACCAGGAAAGCCTGGATCGCGGTTTCGAAGAAGGCATGCACGGTGGAACCGGCGAGGTGACCGTTGTGGTCGTTGTCCTGGGGACGGGTGAGGATGGGATGGAAATGGGAGAAGGCGGAGCGTTGCGGAGACTCGGTCATGGGGCCATCTGCATTCTGGTGGGTACCCTGCAAGTGAAACAGATTCTGCCAGTACTGTATCGCCCCCATCGCAGACCAAACCCGTTCCTACATCGAATAACGAAAAAGCCGCCCCGAGGGGCGGCTTCCTTATCCGAACCGGCAGCAGCTTACAGCTGCGGACCAGCGGCCTTGATGGCGTCGGAAACGTCGAACTTCTTGAAGTTCTCGGTGAACAGTGTGGCCAGGCCCTTGGCAGCTTCGTCGTAGGCAGCCTTGTCAGCCCAGGTGTTGCGCGGGTTGAGCAGCTCGGTCTCGACGCCCGGAACGACCTTCGGCACGTCCAGGTTGATGATGTCCAGGTGCTCGGTCTCTGCACCGACCAGCGCGCCGCTCTGGATGGCAGCGATCACGCCACGGGTGGTGGGGATGCTGAAACGCTTGCCAACGCCGTAGCCACCACCGGTCCAGCCAGTGTTGACCAGGTAGACCTTGGAGCCGAACGCCTTGATGCGCTTGATCAGCAGCTCGGCGTAGACACCGGCTGGGCGCGGGAAGAACGGTGCGCCGAAGCAGGTGGAGAAGGTCGACTTGATGCCGCTGCCCGAACCCATTTCGGTGGAACCGACCAGTGCGGTGTAGCCGGACAGGAAGTGGTAGGCCGCCTGCTCGTTGTTCAGGATCGACACTGGCGGCAGCACGCCGGTCAGGTCGCAGGTCAGGAAGATGACCGCATTCGGCTCGCCGCCCAGGTTCTTCTCGGAGACCTTGGCTACGTGGGTCAGCGGGTAGGCTGCACGGCTGTTCTGGGTCAGGCTCACGTCGGCGTAGTCGGCGTGCTTGGCATCGTCGATGACGACGTTTTCCAGCACGGCGCCGTGCTTGATGGCTTTCCAGATGACCGGCTCGTTCTTCTCGGACAGGTCGATGCACTTGGCATAGCAACCGCCTTCGATGTTGAAGACCACGCCTTCGCCCCAACCGTGCTCGTCGTCACCGATCAGGTAACGGCTTTCGTCGGCCGACAGGGTGGTCTTGCCGGTGCCGGACAGGCCGAAGAACAGGGTGACGTCACCCGCTTCGCCGATGTTGGCGGCGCAGTGCATCGGCAGCACGTCGGCGGCCGGTAGCAGGAAGTTCTGCACAGAGAACATGGCTTTCTTCATTTCACCGGCGTAACGCATGCCGGCGATCAGCACTTTCTTCTGGGCGAAGTTGATGATCACGCAGCCGTCGGAGTTGGTGCCGTCACGCTCTGGCACGCACTCGAAGTTGGCGACGTTGAGAACCTGCCACTCATCGCGGCCAGCCGGGTTGTACTGGGCCGGGTTGATGAACAGGCAACGGCCGAACAGGTTCTGCCAGGCGGTCTGGGTGGTCATCTTGACCGGCAGGTAGTGATCGGCGGCAGCGCCTACGTGAACGTAGGAAACGAAGTGATCCTGGGCGTTGTTGAACGCCTCGACGCGGTCCCACAGGGCATCGAACTTGTCGGCCGGGAACTTGCGGTTGATCGGGCCCCAGCCAATCTGGTCCTGGGTGGAAGGTTCTTCGACGATGAAACGGTCAGCCGGCGAACGGCCGGTGCGGTGACCGGTTTCCACCACCAGCGCGCCGGTATCGGCCAGCACGCCTTCACCGCGGGACAGCGCTTCTTTTACCAGCTCATCGACGCTCAGGTCGGTGTACACGGTGTTGTTGGCTTGCGTCATGAGATACCCCATCCGGCCCGAGGCCGAGTGCTCCAAACGTTTTGTAGTTGTCTCGAAAAAACTACTACAGCGAAAAAAGTGGCCGGATTATGCCAGAAAAGCCCAAAAAAAGTAGGCCCCTCCTGTCAGAACTGCGCTTTTGCGCAATTCGACAGGAGTATTTCCTGTAGTGAACCGTTTCAGTGCTGAGTTTCTGATGGCGCCTCGGTGCCACCGCCAGCAAACAATTGCGCAACATCGCTCGCGTCGAACACATAACGCTCGTTGCAGAACTGGCAATCGATCTCGACCTGGCCGCCACATTCGGCCACCAGCGCATTGGCATCCTGCTCGCCGAGGCTGACCAGGGCGTTGCCGGAGCGCTCGCGCGAGCAGCTGCAGCGGAAGCGTAGCGGCTGGATATCGAACAGGCGAACCGCGTCCTCGTGGTACAGGCGGTGCAGCACGGTTTCGTTGTCCAGACCGAGCAGTTCCTCATCCTTCACGGTGTTGGCCAGTGCTTTCACGTGGGCCCAGCTTTCGTCGCGCTCCTCGCTGTCCTTGTGGATCTCGGCCGGCAGCTGCTGCACGAGCAGGCCACGGACTCGAACACCATCGGCGGTCAGGGAGATGCAAGTGTTTACTTGCTGCGACATGACGAAGTAGTTGGTGAAACATTCCGACAGGTCCTTGCCGTCAAGTTCGACCGTGCCCTGGTAGCGTTGGCCGTTGACCGGAATGATGGTCAGCACCAGATGGCCGCCTGGCATCAGGTCGGCGAGGCTCGCATCGTCCTTGATCTGCTCGGCTTCATAGCGGGCCAGGCCGCGGATGTCGTGCTCGCTGGTGTATTCGATGGCCAGCAGCGGCACCGGGCCCTGGGACTGGGCCTGGAGGACCAGCAGGCCATCGAACTTCAACGTGCCGACCAACAGCGCGGCGGCGGCCATCAGCTCGCCCAACAGGTGCTGGACCGGACGCGGATAATCGTGCTTGGCCAGCACCTCGGCGTAGCTGCGTTCGAGCACGACCATCTCGCCGCGCACGTCGCGGTCGTCGAACAGGAAGCGTTGGGTGAAATCGGTATCTGGCAAGTCGCTCATGGTTGTCTGGCTTTCTGAAAATGGTTACAAAATAATTACAGGAGACTGAAAGGTCTGTCGCAGAGCGCTCACAAGGCGCTCACTTCCTGCTGGATATCGAGGTATTTTATGGACAATCGACCACTGTTCCAAGCAAGGTGGTCCTGGGGCCCTTTGGCAGCCTGCACCCTGCTGCCCATCGCACTACTGTGTTTCTGGTTATGGCCCGTTGGCCAGATCCTTTGCCTGACATTCGACGAGTGGCTGTTCCACAGCCTGAATGCGCCGCTGGCCGACAACACCATCTGGCGCTACATCTGGACCGTCGGCAGCCTGCGCCCGTTCGACATCGTCGTCGGCCTGATCCTTCTGGCAGTGCTTATCCGTGGTGACTGGGTGTTCAAGGCAGCCCAGGTCCGCCAGGCCTTTTTCGGTTTTCTGGTCACGCTACTCCTCTTAGTGGTGATTCGCGCGCTGTTTTCCAAGTGGGTGGATGCAGCCGGGTGGCAACACAAGAGCCCGTCGATGATGTTCGACGACGTGGTGCACCTCAGTGACTACTACCCGAACCTGGAGGCGGCCTGGGAACTCAAGGACCGCTCGAGCAAGAGTTTCCCCGGCGATCACGCCTCGGTGCTGCTGGTCTGGGCGCTGTTCATGAGCCTGTTCAGCCGCCGCCCGCTGCAGTACCTGCTGGTGTGGGGGCTGGCCCTGCTGTTCATGCTGCCGCGCCTGGTCGCCGGCGCCCACTGGGGGCAGGATGACTACATCGGTGGTTTGCTGATGGCGGTGCTGGCGTTGGGCTGGAGCTGCTACACGCCGCTGGCGGCCAAAGGCAGCGCAGCGTTGCTGCGCTGGACGGCACCGCTGTTCGACCTGCTGGGCAAGTTGCCGTTGATCGGGCGGATGAGCGTGATTCGCGCCGCCTGATCGTTCACGGGGCCGCTACGCGGCCCTCGTCACTCGAAACTGCCGTGCAGCTGGTGAATCTGCCGGCGCTGCTTCTTGGTCGGCCGCCCGTCGGTGGTCACGCCCATCGCCCCTGCCTTGCGCATTTCAGCGGCCTGCTCGCGGCGCTTCACACTCTCGGCGGTTTCCTCGTACAACGTCTGTGCTTCGGGCGCGCCACGGCGCACCACCGACAACGCCCTGACCACCACGGTGCGCTCGTCGAAACCGGTGCGCAGCACGAACTCATCGCCCACCCGTGGCTCCTTGCCGGGTTTGCAGCGCTCGCCCCGGCAGTGCACCTTGCCACTTTCAATGGCCGCCTTGGCCAATGCGCGGGTCTTGTAGAAGCGCGCTGCCCATAGCCACTTGTCCAGGCGTACCTTGTCGTCGTCTTCAGGCTTTTGTGCCATGGTTTTTCCTCGAATTCTGTCTTTCACGGAACTGTACTACCGTGACTGACAGATGCAAAAAGTCCGTGCCGTCATTACAGTTCACCTCCTTATCCGCAGGGCACGCTTAGTGAAGACATTTGACCACCTGACTGTGATCGGCCTGCGTGAATGGGTCGCCCTGCCCGGCCTCGGCGTCGCCGGCCTGCGCGCCAAGATCGACACTGGCGCCAGTACCTCCAGCCTGCACGCCACGGAGGTCGAGCCGTTCGAGCGCGATGGCCAGCAATGGGTAAGATTCACCGCCCACCTGGGCTCGGTGGTGCAACTGCGCCACCGGCGCTGCGAAGCGCCCATGGTCACCATGAAGACGATCAAGAGCTCCAACGGCCATGCCCAGACCCGCTACGTGATCCGCACGCCCCTGGCGCTCGGTGACCGGGTCTGGGAGGTCGAATTCACCCTGGCCTGCCGCAAGAGCATGCGCTATCGGCTGCTGCTCGGCTCGAAGGCGCTCATCCACGGCCAACTGGTGGTCAACCCCGGCCTCAAGTACGTTCAGGACAAACCGGCCTTCGCGGCCACCCTTTCCCCTGTCACAGGTGCTGCATGAAGATCGCTGTGCTGTCGCGCAATCCGCGTCTGTATTCCACCCGCCGCCTGGTCGAGGCCGGTACCCAGCGGGGCCACGAAGTGGTGGTGATCGACACGCTCCGGGCCTACATGAACATTGCCAGCCACAAGCCGCAGATCCACTACCGCGGCAAACCCCTGGAAGGCTTCGACGCGGTCATTCCGCGCATCGGCGCATCGGTCACCTTCTATGGCTGCGCGGTGCTGCGCCAATTCGAGATGATGGGCGTCTACCCGCTCAACGAATCGGTGGCCATCGCCCGCTCGCGGGACAAGCTGCGCTCGCTGCAATTGCTGTCGCGGCGCGGTATTGGCCTGCCGGTCACCGGCTTCGCCCACTCGCCGGACGACATCCCCGACCTGATCCAGATGGTCAACGGCGCGCCGCTGGTAATCAAGGTGCTCGAAGGCACACAGGGCATCGGCGTGGTGCTGTGCGAGACCACCAAGGCCGCCGAGTCGGTGATCGAGGCGTTCATGGGTCTGAAGCAGAACATCATGGTTCAGGAGTACATCAAGGAGGCCGGTGGCGCCGATATCCGCTGCTTCGTGGTCGGCGACAAGGTGATCGCCTCGATGAAGCGCCAGGCCAAGCCGGGCGAGTTCCGCTCCAACCTGCATCGCGGGGGCGTGGCCAGCCTGATCAAGATCACCCCTGAAGAACGCATGACCGCGATTCGCGCAGCCAAGGTGATGGGGCTGAGCGTGGCGGGTGTGGATATCCTGCGTTCGAATCATGGGCCGCTGGTGATGGAAGTGAACTCGTCGCCGGGCCTGGAGGGGATCGAGGTGACTACCGGCAAGGACGTGGCCGGGATGATCATCGAGCACCTGGAAAAGAATAGCGGGCCGAATCAGACGCGGACCAAGGGCAAGGGTTGATATTCCGGGGCCGCTTTGCGGCCCCGGCAATCACACGGCGTTACGCGGCAGCAACAACCCCAACGGTAACCGCACCCGCGCCTCGATCCCGCCACCGGAGCGGTTGCGCAACTCGACATTGCCGCCATGCTGCGCGGCGATACGCTTGACGATGGCCAGCCCCAGCCCGGTACCCTTGCCACCCCGCGCCCGGTCGCCACGGATGAACGGGTTGAAGATGGTCTCCAGCTCCGACTCGTCGATGCCCGTCCCCCGATCCAGCACGCTGAGCACCACATAAGGCGCGCTCTGGTCACCCGACACATAGGCCGCTACCTCGACCCCCTTGCCGGCGTGATGCAGGGCGTTGCCGATCAGGTTGCCCAGCATGCGCTTGAGCGAGACACGGCGCAGCGGGAACGGTGGAATCGGCTCCAGGCACAGGCGCACCTGCTCCTTGTGCTGGTTGTAGGGGGCCACCACCTCGTAGATCAGGTCGTTCAGGTCGACCTCCTCCACCGGTTCGTCGCGCCCGTCGCGAATGAAGGCCAGGAACTGGTCGAGGATCGCGTCCATGTCCTCGATATCGCGGACCATGTCCTCGCTGAGGTCGCTTTCGTTGCCCATCAGCGACAGCGACAGGCGCAGCCGGGTCAGCGGCGTGCGCAAGTCGTGGGAAACGCCCGCCAGCATCAGCTCGCGTTCGCGCCCAGCCTGCTCGACATCTTCGGCCATCTGGTTGAACGCCCGATACACTTCGGTCATTTCGCTGGGTGTATCACTGATCGGCAAGCGCACGCTGCGCCCCTGGCCCAGCTGGCGGGCGGCGAACACCAGGCGCTTGAGCGGCTGGTTGAGCTGGCGCACGAAGATCCAGGCCGAAGCCGTGGACAGCAAGCCGATGGCCAGGAACCAGCCAAGCACGTTCCAGATTTTCTGCCCGCGCAGCGGATGCGGATACAGCGGCACCTTGAGCCAGCCCGGGCCCAGGCTCGGGGCGTTCACCCACAGTGCGGGCGGCGCGTGGATACGCAACCGCACTTCGGTGTCCTCGCCCAGCTCGGCCTGCATCTGGCGCTGGTAGATCTCGCTGTAGGGCCAGTGCTGCTCGCCCTCCGGCACGCCGGCGCCGGTCACGCGGATCAGGCCGGCGGCCTCGGCAATCTGGTCGCGGTTCTCTTCATCCGCTGCCCAATAGGCACGCAGCGTCAGGGCCACGCCGTGGCTGTACTGGCGGTCGACCAGCACGTCCTCGTTCATCAGCAGGTACACGAGCGTCAGCGCCTTGGAGAACAGCACGACGATCAGCACCAGCCAGAGGGTGCGGGCGAAGAAGCTTTGCGGGAACCAGAGAGGCGTTTTCATCGATCAACTACTGTACTGAAAAGGCCGGTCGCCATAGACGAAAACAGGGCGACCCGCATGGGTCGCCCTGCTGCACCCTGACGAGCCGGCAGGCTCATTTGCCGGCGTTTCCGTCCGGCACGAAGACGTAGCCCACACCCCATACGGTCTGGATGTAACGCGGCTTGGAAGGATCGGGCTCGATCATCCGGCGCAGGCGCGAGATCTGCACGTCGATGGAACGCTCCAGGGCATCCCACTCACGGCCACGGGCCAGGTTCATCAGTTTGTCGCGGGTCAGCGGCTCGCGAGCGTGCATCACCAGGGCCTTGAGCACGGCGAACTCGCCGGTAGTGAGCATGTGCGTTTCTTCACCGCGCTTGAGCTCGCGGGTGGCCAGCGACAATTCGTAGTCGCCAAAGGTGACGGTCTCTTCCTCGCTCCCCGGCGCGCCTGGCACAGCCGGGGCCTGGCGGCGCAGTACGGCCTTGACCCGGGCCACCAGCTCATCCGGGTTGAACGGCTTGGCCAGGTAGTCGTCGGCGCCAAGTTCCAGACCCTTGATACGGCTGAGCTCATCGCCCTTGGCGGTGAGCATGATGATCGGGATCTGGTTGTTCGAGGCGCGCAGGCGTTTGCAGGCGGACAGGCCGTCCTCGCCAGGCAGCATCAGGTCGAGCACCACCAGATTGAACACTTCACGGGCCAGCAGGCGATCCATCTGTTCGACGTTGGGCACGCTGCGGACACGAAAGCCCTTGCTGGTGAAGAAACGGTCCAGCAGGCTGCTCAGGCCCGGGTCGTCGTCGACGATGAGAATCTTGTCGCCTTCTACGGCGTTTGCGGTGCTGGTCATGAATTACTCCTCTGATATCGCCGCGCATTATGGCGTAGCCATTGCCGCGCGTGCCGTGTGCATTGTTAGCAGATTTTTCCCGCCGTGCCACTGCCGCCCCATCGACGACTGGCGCCGCGCCATCACCGCAAGCCCGGCCCGATGGGTATAATGCGCGGCTTTCACCCAGTGTCGCCGGGGCTTAACGCCCACCCGCGGCCTTGCATTCACTATTTGTCAGGTGGTTTTCATGGACAGCATCAACAGCCGTATCGCCGAGGAACTGGGCGTGCGCCCACAGCAGGTCGAAGCGGCCGTGGGCCTGTTGGACGAAGGATCGACCGTGCCCTTCATCGCCCGTTACCGCAAGGAAGTGACCGGCAGCCTGGATGACACCCAACTGCGCCACCTGGAAGAGCGCCTGCGCTACCTGCGCGAGCTCGACGAGCGCCGCGCCAGCATCCTGGCCAGCATCGAGGAGCAGGGCAAGCTGACTCCGGAGCTGGCCCGCGAGATCAAGCTGGCCGATACCAAGACCCGCCTCGAAGACCTTTACCTGCCGTACAAGCAGAAGCGCCGCACCAAGGGCCAGATCGCCCTGGAAGCAGGCCTGGGGGAGCTGGCCGACGGTCTATTCAACGATCCGCAGTTGAACCCGGAAAGCGAAGCGGCACGTTTCGTCGACGCCGAAAAAGGCGTGGCCGACGTGAAGGCCGCCTTGGAAGGCGCCAAGTACATCCTGATGGAGCGCTTCGCCGAAGATGCCGCCTTGCTCGACAAGCTGCGCAGCTTCCTCAAGCAGGAAGCGGTACTGACCGCCCGCGTGGTCGCTGGCAAGGAAGAGGAAGGCGCCAAGTTCCGCGACTACTTCGCCCACGACGAACTGCTGCGCACCGCGCCGTCGCACCGTGCCCTGGCGATCTTCCGCGGGCGCAACGAAGGCGTGCTGAGCGCCTCGCTGAAGGTCGGCGAAGAACTGCCGGGCACCCTGCACCCGTGCGAGGTGATGATCGGCAACCATGTCGGCATCGAAAACCGCAACCGCCCCGCCGACAAGTGGCTGGGCGAGGTGGTGCGCTGGACCTGGAAGGTCAAGCTCTACACCCACCTGGAAACCGACCTGTTCGGCGAGCTGCGCGACAACGCCGAAGGCGAGGCGATCAACGTCTTCGCCCACAACCTGCACGACCTGCTGCTGGCCGCCCCGGCCGGCCCGCGCGCCACCCTGGGCTTCGACCCGGGCCTGCGCACCGGCTGCAAGATCGCCGTGGTCGATGCCACCGGCAAGCTGCTGGACTACACCACGGTCTACCCGCACGCGCCGAAGAACGACTGGGACCGCACCATTTCCGTGATGGCCGCGCTGTGCGCCAAACACTCGGTGGAGCTGATCGCCATCGGCAACGGCACTGCCAGCCGCGAGAGCGACAAGCTGGTGGCGGAGCTGGTGAAGAAGTACCCGGCACTGAAGATCACCAAGATCATGGTTTCCGAGGCTGGCGCTTCGGTGTACTCGGCCTCTGAACTGGCCGCCCGCGAGTTCCCGGATCTGGACGTGTCGATCCGCGGCGCGGTGTCCATCGCCCGCCGTCTGCAGGACCCGCTGGCCGAACTGGTGAAGATCGACCCGAAATCCATCGGTGTCGGCCAGTACCAGCACGACGTGTCGCAGGTGAAACTGGCCCGTGGCCTGGACGCCGTGGTCGAGGACTGCGTGAACGCCGTGGGCGTGGACGTCAACACCGCCTCGGTGGCGCTGCTGACGCGCATTTCCGGCCTCAATGCCACCCTGGCGCAGAATATCGTGGCCCACCGCGACGCCAACGGCCCGTTCGCCACCCGCGCCGCGCTGAAAAAGGTCAGCCGCCTGGGCGAGAAAACCTTCGAGCAGGCCGCCGGCTTCCTGCGTGTGATGAACGGCGACAACCCGCTGGACGCCTCGGCGGTGCACCCGGAAGCCTACCCACTGGTGCAGCGCATCGCCGCCGACACCGACCGCGACATCCGCTCGCTGATCGGCGACAGCAGCTTCCTCAAGCGCCTGGATCCGAAGAAATTCACCGACGAGTCCTTCGGCCTGCCGACCGTCACCGACATCCTCCAGGAACTCGACAAGCCAGGTCGCGACCCGCGTCCGGAGTTCAAGACTGCCACCTTCCAGGACGGCGTCGAGGACCTGAAGGACCTGGAACCCGGCATGATCCTCGAAGGCGTGGTGACTAACGTCACCAACTTCGGTGCTTTCGTCGACATCGGCGTGCACCAGGATGGCCTGGTACACATCTCGGCGCTGTCGGAGAAGTTCGTCAAGGATCCGCGTGAAGCGGTCAAGGCCGGCGACGTGGTCAAGGTCAAGGTCATGGAAGTGGACATCCCGCGCAAGCGCGTCGGCCTGTCCATGCGCATGAGCGATACCCCGGGCGAGAAGGTCGAGGGCAACCGTGGCGGCAACCGCGGCAATGGCGGCAACCGTCAGCAGCAGGCGCCGCGCCAGCGCGAGACCGCCACCGCCGCGCCGGCCAACAACGCCATGGCGGCGCTGTTCGCCAACGCCAAGCAACTGAAGAAGAAGTGATGGAAGTACCGAAGGAGTACGTCGAAAGCGCCTTCAGCCAGCTCCTCGGCTGCCGCCTGCAACGCCTGGAAACGGGTGTTGCAGAGGTGGCCCTGGCACTTGAGCCGCACCTGCGCAACCGTGGCCAGAAGCTGCACGGCGGGGCGATCTTCAGCCTGGTCGACATCGCCATGGGCCTGGCCTGCTCGGCCAGCCATGGCTTCGACCAGCAGAGCGTGACCATCGAATGCAAGATCAACTACATGCGCGCCGTCAGCGAGGGCGAGGTCGTGTGCACCGCCCGGGTGCTGCATGCGGGACGGCGCACCCTCGTGGTCGACGCCGACGTGCTCCAGGACGACAAGCTGGTGGCCAAGGCGCAGGGAACCTTCGCGGTTCTCTAGCTGACAGGCCCCGATCTGCGGTATTTTCGGCGTAATGCTGTACACCTGATCGCGGGGCAAGCCCGCCCCCACGAACGTTTCTACGCTTCGTGGGAGCGGGCTTGCCCCGCGATCAGACGCATACAGGCCAGCGACGGAACCGCGTAAACCAGGCGACAACGCCAGTTCCTTTCCCAACTACCCTTGTAGACCGTCATCTCTACCCCCATATTGGGGCGACTGACGCGTGAAGGAATCCATCTTGAGCGACCTCCTCAACCGCCGCCTGAGCCTGCTCGGCGACAATATCGACCTGCTCAAGCAGTGCCTGCACGGCATTGAGCGCGAATGCCTGCGCGTGACCGACCAAGGTCGCCTGGCCCAGACCCCGCACCCCGAAGCACTGGGTTCGGCGCTGACCAACGAGCAGATCACCACCGACTATTCCGAGTCGCTGCTGGAGTTCATCACCCCGGCCCTGGCGGACCCTGCCAAGGTGCTCGAAAGCCTCGAACAGACCCACTGCTTCGTCTACAGCAAACTGGGCGACGAACTGCTGTGGAGCCCGTCGATGCCCTGCGCGCTGCCGGCCGAGGAGGACATCCCGATCGCCGAGTACGGCAGCTCGAACATCGGCAAGCTCAAGCACGTGTACCGCAAGGGCCTGGCCCTGCGTTACGGCCGTACCATGCAATGCATCGCCGGCATCCATTACAACTTCTCGCTGCCCGAGGCGCTGTGGCCGCTGTTGCGCGATGCCGAAGGCGGCGAGCAGGACGACCGCGACTACCAGTCCTCGGCCTATATCGCGCTGATCCGCAACTTCCGCCGCTACAGCTGGCTGCTGATGTACCTGTTCGGCGCGTCCCCGGCCCTGGACAAAGGCTTCCTGCGCGGCCGCCCGCACCAGCTCGAAGAGCTTGACGCCGAAACACTGTACCTGCCCTATGCCACCAGCCTGCGCATGAGCGACCTGGGCTACCAGAGCAACGCCCAGGCGGGCCTCACGCCCTGCTACAACAACCTGGCCAGCTACACCGACAGCCTGCGCAAGGCCGTGGGCACGCCCTACCCGCCCTATGTCGAGGTCGGCACGCACGTCGATGGCGAGTGGGTGCAGTTGAACACCAACATCCTGCAGATCGAGAACGAGTACTACTCGAATATCCGCCCCAAGCGCGTCACTTACACCGGCGAGCGGCCGATCCAGGCCCTGACCTCGCGCGGCGTGCAGTACGTGGAAGTGCGCTGCCTGGACATCAACCCGTTCCTGCCAGTGGGCATCGACCTGACCGAAGCCCGTTTCCTCGACGCCTTCCTGCTGTTCTGCGCCCTCGAAGAGAGCCCGCAACTGGACAACGGCGAGTGCGGCCAGTGCACCGACAACTTCCTCACCGTGGTCAAGGAAGGTCGGCGTCCGGGCCTGGAGCTGCGCCGTGACGGCCAACCGGTCGCGTTGAAGCAATGGGCAAGCGAACTCATCAAGCGGATCGGCCAGCTGGCCGGGCTGCTCGACCGTGCCCAGGGTGGCAATGACCACGCCAAGGCCCTGGAAGCACAGCAGGCCAAGGTCGACGATCCCGAACTGACGCCATCGGCCCAGGTGCTGGCGCGCATGACCGAACATGACGAGACCTTCGTCCAGTTCTCCCTGCGCCAGAGCCGCCTGCACGCCGAGAGCTTCCGCGAGCAGCCACTGAGCAGCGCGCAGCAACAGGCCTTCGAAACCCTGGCTCGCGAGTCGATCGCCAAGCAGTCCGAGCTGGAACAGGAAGAGGTCGGTGACTTCGACCTGTTCGTCGGCGCCTACCAGGCCAGCATCCTGGCAATCAGCAACTGATGAACCGCACCGCCACCCCGCGCAAGCCACGCGCCAGCAGCCAGGCCAGGATCGAAGCGATCCTCGCCGCGGCGCGCGAGCTGCTGGCAGGCCAAGGTGTGGCGGGGTTGTCGATCTACAGCGTGGCCGAACGGGCGCAGATTCCGCCCTCGTCGGTGTATCACTTCTTCGCCAGCGTGCCGGCCTTGCTGGAGGCGCTGACCGCCGACGTGCATCGGGCTTTTCGCGAAGCCTTGAGCGCACCGATCGACAGCGCGGCGTTCAGCACCTGGCATGGCCTGTCGCGGCTGATCGAGCAGCGCATGCTCGCCATCTACAACGAAGACGCCGCGGCGCGGCAACTGATCCTCGCCCAGCATGGTTTGAGCGAAGTGGTCCAGGCTGATCGCCAGCATGATCTGGAACTGGGCGAGTTGATGCACCAGCTGTTCGACCGGCACTTTCAGTTGCCAGCGATGCCGAGGGATGTGCACGTGTTCGCCCTGGCGATGGAACTGAGCGACCGGGTGTATGCCCGCTCGATGCAGCTGCATGAGGCGATCACGCCACGCATGGCGGAGGAAGGGATGCGCGTGTTCGAGGCGTATCTGGGGCTGTATCTGCCGCCTTATCTGGCCAAACGCTGACCCTGAGCCCTGCAAATATCCTGTAGGAGCGGCTTTAGCCGCAATGCAGCCAACGCGATGTCTGGCACCCGCTCCGCGGGTGATCGCGGCTAAAGCCGCTCCTAGAAGGTACCGTGCAAGACTTCAGAGCTTGGCGATAGACACCTCGGTCGATTTCACGAAGGCGATCACCTCGCTGCCCACCTGCAACTCGAGCTCCTTCACGGAACGGGTGGTAATCACCGAGGTGACGATGCCAGAGGCGGTCTGCACGTCGATTTCCGACAGTACCGGGCCTTCGAGAATTTCCTTCACGGTGCCTTTGAACTGGTTGCGAACGTTGATGGCTTTGATGGTCATGGCGTCATTCCTTTTTGCGGTTTCGGGGATTCAATGAGCCCAGCGCAACTGCGTGGGCAACGGGCCGACAGGTTCCGGATCGGGCGGCGTGCCCGGGACGGAGAGAACACGGTTGAGCACTTCGCTTTCCAGCGCCGCCAGGCGGTGCGAACCCCGCACTCGAGGTCGCGGCAGGTCGATGACCAGGTCCAGGCCGACGGCGCCGTCTTCGATCAGGATCACTCGGTCGGCCACGGCGACGGCTTCGCTGACGTCGTGGGTGACCAGCAGCACGGTGAAACCGTGCTGGCGCCACAGGCGCTCGATCAGTTGCTGCATCTCGATACGGGTCAGGGCGTCCAGCGCGCCCAAGGGTTCATCCAGCAGCAGCAGACGCGGCTGATGAATGAGCGCCCGGGCCAGGGCCACCCGCTGTTTCTGGCCACCGGACAAGGCTGCCGGCCACTCATTGGCGCGATCGACCAGGCCGACCGCCTCCAGGGCTTCCAGGGCGCGTGGCCGCCAGTTGCCGGACAACCCCAGGCCAACGTTGTCGATCACCTTCTTCCAGGGCAGCAGGCGCGCGTCCTGGAACATCAGCCGGGTATCCTCGCGGGCCTCGGCAAGCGCCGCGGCGCCCGCCAGCAATTGGCCGCCACTGGGCTGGTCGAGCCCGGCCAGCAGGCGCAGCAAGGTGCTTTTACCGCAACCACTGCGACCAACGATGGCGACGAACTGGCCAGCCGGAATGTGCAGATCGATCCCGCGCAGCACTTCGCGCTGGCCGAACGTACGACGCAGGTCCCTGGCCGCCAGGGGGATGCCACGCAGCAGGCGTGGCGGTTGTGCCTTGAGTACCGTCATCACGCGCCCTCCTTCTTCGCCACCTGGTAGGCCGGGTGCCAACGCAGCCACACACGCTCCAGGCCACGGGCGGCCAGGTCGGCGAGCTTGCCGAGTACCGCGTACAGGACGATGGCCAGCACCACCACGTCGGTCTGCAGGAATTCGCGGGCGTTCATCGCCAGATAGCCGATACCGGCATTGGCCGAGATGGTCTCGGCGACGATCAACGTCAGCCACATGAAACCCAGGGCGAAACGCACGCCGACCAGGATCGAAGGCAGCGCCCCCGGCAGGATCACCTGACGGAACAGCGCGAAGCCCGACAGCCCGTAGCTGCGCGCCATCTCCACCAGCGCCGGATCGACATTGCGGATCCCGTGATAGGTGTTCAGGTAGATGGGGAACAGCGTCCCCAGGGCCACCAGGAAAATCTTTGCCGACTCGTCGATGCCGAACCACAGGATCACCAGCGGGATCAGCGCCAGGTGCGGCACGTTGCGGATCATCTGCACCGAACTGTCGAGCAGGCGCTCGCCCCAGTTCGACAGGCCGGTGATGAAGCCGAGCAACAAGCCGAGACTGCCGCCGATCACGAAGCCCAGGCCGGCACGCCAGCCGCTGATGGCCAGGTGGGTCCAGATCTGGCCACTGCGCACCAGCTCGACGCCGGCACTGACCACCGCGCTCGGCGCCGGCAGGATGCGGGTCGACAGCCAGCCTGCGCTGACCGCCAACTGCCAAACCGCCAGCAGCAGGATCGGCAGGGCCCAGGGCGCCAGGCGCTTGGACCAGGTGGTGGTGGATGCACGACTCATGGCCTCGGCCCTCAGCTCTGCGACACGGACTTGGGCAGGATGTCGTTGGCGACCATTTCACCGAACGGGCTTACGTAGCCACCGGTTTTCGGCTGCTCCGGGCGCTGCACGTCCAGATGCGGGAACAGCAGCTCGGCGACCCGGTACGACTCTTCGAGGTGTGGATAACCCGAGAAGATGAAGGTATCGATGCCAAGATCGGCGTATTCCTTGACCCGCGCCGCGACGGTCGGGCCATCGCCCACCAACGCGGTGCCGGCACCGCCACGCACCAGGCCGACACCGGCCCACAGGTTAGGGGCCACTTCGAGCTTGTCGCGCTTGCCACCGTGCAGGGCGGCCATGCGCTGCTGGCCGACCGAGTCGAAGCGCGCCAGCGACGCCTGGGCGCGGGCGATGGTGTCGTCGTCCAGGTGCGAGATCAGCCTGTCGGCGGCAGCCCAGGCCTCCTCGTTGGTTTCCCGCACAATCACGTGCAAGCGAATGCCGAAGCGCACCTCACGGCCCTGGGCGGCCGCTTTCTCACGTACCGCAGCAATCTTCTCGGCCACCGCGGCCGGCGGCTCGCCCCAGGTCAGGTACAGCTCGACCTGTTCGGCGGCCAAGTCCTGGGCAGCGTCAGACGAGCCACCGAAGTACAGCGGCGGGCGCGGCTGCTGGATCGGTGGGTAGAGCAGCTTGGCGCCTTTGACCTGGATGTGCTTGCCGTCGTAGTCGACCGTTTCGCCTTCAAGCACCTTGCGCCAGATACGGGTGAATTCCACCGACGCCTCATAGCGTTCCTGGTGGTTCAGGTGCAGGCCATCACCGGCCAGTTCGTCCGGATCGCCACCAGTCACCAGGTTGAACAATGCACGGCCGTTGGACAGACGATCCAGGGTGGCGGCCTGGCGTGCAGCCACGGTCGGCGAGATGATCCCCGGGCGCAGGGCCACCAGGAACTTCAGACGCTCGGTCACCGGGATCAGCGACGCGGCCACCAGCCAGGAGTCCTCGCAGGAACGTCCGGTGGGGATCAGCACGCCGCCAAAGCCCAGGCGGTCGGCGGCCTGGGCGATCTGGCTCAGGTAGCCGTGATCGACGGCGCGGGCGCCTTCGCTGGTGCCCAGGTACTTGCCGTCACCATGGGTAGGGAGGAACCAGAAAATGTTAAGGCTCATTGGAGTTGTCTCCTCAAGGGTGGCTCATGCCGGGGCGACGCCCCGGCGCAGGCGAAACGTTCAAGGCGCACTGGCGACCTTGGCCGGGGGTGTCCAGATCACGTCCTTGATGCTCAAGGGCTTGGGAATCAGCTTCAGGGCCTGGAAGGTGTCGGCAATCTTCTGCTGTGCGGCGATCACTTCCGGGGTCAGCGGCGCGGCTCCGTAGCCTTGGCGCTTGACCGAAGTCAGGGTGATGTCGGCGGGCAGGCCGAGCAACGGCGCAACCTGGTCGGTGACCTGCTGCGGATTGGCCTGGGACCATTCGCCCACGGCGCGCACTTCTTCGACCAGGGTGTTGATCACCGCCGGGTGCTGGGTGGCATAGCTGCGGGTGGCGAGGTAGAACTGATGGTTGTCGACCAGGTCCTTGCCGTCACGCAGGGTGCGTGCCTGCAGCTGTTGCTCGGCGGCGGCCTGGTACGGATCCCAGATCACCCAGGCATCGACACTGCCACGCTCGAAGGCGGCGCGGGCATCGGCCGGGGGCAGGTAGACGGGCTGGATATCGGTGTACTTGAGACCGGCGTCTTCCAGGGCACGCACCAGCAGGTAATGCACGTTGGAACCCTTGTTGAGGGCGACTTTCCTGCCCTTGAGCTCCTTCACCGACTGGATCGTCGACCCCTTCGGCACCAGGATCGCCTCGCTGTGCGGAGCTGGCGGCTCATAGGCGACGTAGAGCAGATCGGCGCCCGCGGCCTGGGCAAACACCGGCGGCGTTTCGCCGGTCACGCCAAAGTCGATGGAGCCGACGTTGAGCCCTTCGAGCAGCTGTGGCCCTCCGGGGAACTCGGTCCATTGCACGTCGATGCCCTGTTCCTTCAGGCGCTTTTCCAGCGAACCCTTGGCCTTGAGCAGCACCAGGGTGCCGTATTTCTGGTAACCGATACGCAGGCTCTCGGCCTGGGCTTGGCTGATGGCGCCGAAGGACACAGCCGCCGCGAACAGGGCGACCAGACCACGACGCAAGAAGACTGTGCGCATGGCGCTCTCCTGTGCGAGTTGGGTTCGGGTAGCACCTGCTTGCCTCGTTGGCGGGCGAGTAAGGTGGGGACAGCGATGGAGCGGTCAAGCCTGGTTCAGATACTCCAGCGGGCACTGATCAGGCGTTCGTTGAGCACGCCGGGGGCGACAGGTTGGGGCCGGCGTGCCATGGCGCTGTGGAACGTTTCCAGCGAATCCTGCAGGCGCTGCTCCAGGGCAGCGGCCAGTTGCGCGGGCCTGGAGCCCTCACCGTAGGCAATCTGGCTGTCGTCGGCGAAGATCCCTTGCAGGGTCTCCTGCGCCTTGAGGGCCGACAGCACGGGCTTGAGCGCGTAGTCCACGGCCAGCATGTGGGCGATGCTGCCACCGGTTGCGATCGGCAATACCACCTTGTGTTCCAGGGCCCGCTCGGGCAGCAGGTCGAGCAAGGTCTTCAAGGCCCCGGCGAAGGACGCCTTGTACACCGGGGTGGCCACCACCAGGCCGTCGGCCTGGGCTACAAGTTCGTTGAAGTGGCGCACCTGCGGGCTGTCGAAACGGGCATGCAGCAGATCTTCGGCGGGAAACTCACGCACCTGGAAGGTCACCACTTCGACACCCCGCTCCTGCAGCCAGTCGCGCGAGCGTTCTAGCAGCACGCCGGAGCGTGAACGAAGACTGGGGCTACCACCGACAGAGACAACCAGCATTGAAAGCGCTTCCTTCGATTCGATTGCAGGGCCGCGAGGGGTTGTCCCCGCTGGATGTAACGACATTAACAGCTCGTCACATATACCTATAAATCATATTTTTTCATTTGTTTATTCCATTTGTGAATTTCGGATTTGTTGTAGCCACGCAATAAAAAAGGGCCGTCGAAACGGCCCGAAGATCCCTGCTTGGCTAAGAGCAATGCAACGAGGAATGCTTCAGCGATTGGGTTGCGGGGTCAGCCGCAGATAGGGTTTCACCGCCCGATACCCTTTCGGGAAACGACGTTTGATTTCATCTTCGTCCTTGAGCGAAGGCACGATCACTACCTCATCGCCGTCCTGCCAGTTGCCCGGCGTGGCGACCTTGTAGTTGTCGGTCAGCTGCAGCGAGTCGATCACCCGCAGGATCTCGTTGAAGCTGCGCCCGGTACTGGCCGGATAGGTAATGGTCAGGCGCACCTTCTTGTTCGGGTCGATGACGAACAGCGAGCGCACGGTCAGGGTGTCGCTGGCATTGGGGTGGATCAGGTCGTACAGGTCGGACACCTTGCGGTCGGCATCGGCGATGATCGGGAAGTTGACCACGGTGTTCTGGGTCTCGTTGATATCGTCGATCCACTTGTGGTGCGAGTCCACCGGGTCCACCGACAGGGCGATGGCCTTGATCCCGCGCTTGGCGAAATCATCCTTGAGCTTGGCGGTCAGGCCCAGTTCGGTGGTGCACACCGGGGTGAAATCGGCCGGGTGGGAGAACAGCACGCCCCAGCTGTCGCCCAGCCATTCGTGGAAACGGATCTTGCCGGCGCTGGAATCCTGTTCGAAATCGGGGGCGATATCGCCAAGTTTGAGGCTCATGGAAGCGGCTCCTGTGCTGTGTCTGGCCTTGTGGGTTCAATGTGCCTGCTTCCGAATAAAAACAAAAAGAATAAATATCGATTTATTTATAACCATATTGCATACGAATTCGCAGGCACAAAAAAGCCTCGCACTAGGCGAGGCTTTCTTTGTGCAGCTACGACTTACATGAAGGCGTAAGTGTAGTTGACGATGAAGCGAGTCTGGTCCTGGTCTTTGGTGAACTCGCTGGTCGAGCCACCGCTGCCACGGTACACGCCTTGGCGCAGGCTGAAGCCCAGGCCTTTGAAGGTGCCTTGCTGGATGGTGTAGTCGACGCGAGCGTCACGCTCCCACTCGTTGTAGGTGCCGTGGCCACTCTTGTAGCGAATGTCGTCACCACGCAGGTAGGCGACGGAAGCCTTCAGGCCTGGTACGCCCAGCGCAGCGAAATCATAGGAGTACTGACCGAAGTTGGTGTTCTCGCCAGCACGAGCGAACTGGTTGATCATGCTGTCGGTGAACAGGTAGAAGCTGGAACCGCCAGCGCCTTCCGAAGTACCGCTGTCGTTCACCAGGTTGCCCTGGCCCATCCAGACGAAGCCGCCATCGTCGCCAACCTGCTGGCGACCGAGCATCAGCGCGTGGCCACCCAGGGTGTAGGTGAACATGGCCGACCAGGTCTTGTTGTCGACCTTGCCGGTGTTCTTGGCGTAGCCGCCGTTGTTGCTGAAGTTGTAGGTGGCGTCGTGGCCGTTCTTGCCGTCGCTGCTGCTGTCGAAGTAGCGCAGGTCGGTCTTGAACGACTGGTCGTCAGCGATCTTGAAGACGTGGGTGGCGCCCAGGAAGTGCTGCTTGTAGAAGTCTTCCAGGTTCGAGTAGTAGTACTGCAGGGTCAGGTCTGGAGTGAGCTTGTAGTCCAGGCCACCGTAGCGGAACTTGTTGCTTTCGGCCGTGGCGCCTGCCACGGACAGACCGGTACGGTTGCTCGAGGCACGACCCATGGCGTGAGTCAGCTGACCGGCGTTGATGGTCAGGTTGTCGATTTCCTTCGACTGGATGGTGCCACCCTCGAAGGTTTGTGGCAGCAGACGGCCATCGTTGGAGACCAGAATCGGCAGGTTCGGCGCGAGAGCGCTACCGAAGTGTGCTTCGGTCTTGGAGAAGCGAGCCTTGGCATTGGCACCGAAACGGGCCCACTGGTCTGCGGCACCTTTGCCGTCATCCGGGAAGAAGCCACCCTTGTGATAACCCTTGCCGCCGTCCAGACGGATGCCCCACAGGGCCTGGGCGTCAACACCGAAACCGACGGTGCCCTCAGTGAAGCCCGAGATGTAGTCGAGCTTGAAACCCTGGCCAGACTCACGCTGATCCGGGCGAGGGTTGCCGTGGGCTTCACGGTTATCGTTGTTGAAGTACATGGTGCGCGAGCTCAGGGACAGCTTGCTGTCCTCGACGAAACCTGCAGCGCCTGCTTGTTGGGCGAGAACCCCCAGTGCCACGGCCAGAGCCAGGCTGGACTTGTACATGTTTTGCTCCTCTACGTTCTAATTTTTGTGCGTCTCAAGCGGCGGAGTCTGCTGCCCCACTCACCCGGATTGGCGATTTAGCCCTAAAGCGTGACCGCCAAGTCAATCGCTAACGATCGATTCGCGACTTTGGTCTAATCCGTCGATCTGCGCTACAGGATAATGACAATCCTATAAATCCAAAATGACCGTTTTATGAATCTGTAAGATTTTTACGGAATAACATCGGAACCATTCCTGCAAATCGTTGTATCGACGCCGTCAATCATACCTTTAGGTTATGTGCAAACGTTTGCAGAGGTGGCGACAGATGGCCTCTCGTCGGAACCGATCAAGCCTAGCTGGCTTGGCAGATTCCGCCACCAGCACTGCCACCCCACACGGGCGGGGTGTCAGAGCGATTGGCTTTTAAGCTAATTCTAAAAAGTTATTTATTTCATGTTTCTTAGATCATCTAGTCTTCTCGCCATCTATCCCCGAATGCCTGACGAGAGGTTCAACCATGATCCCGCATGCTCCGCTGCGCCTGTTCGCCGCCCTGACCCTCGCCAGTGCCAGCTGGCTGGCCCAGGCCGCCGACCTGACCGTCGCCTACCAGACCACCGTCGACCCGGCCAAGGTGGCCCAGGTCGATGGCACCTATGAAAAGGACAGCAAGGCCAGCATCGACTGGCGCAAGTTCGACAACGGCGCCGATGTGATCACCGCCGTCGCCTCGGGCGACGTGCAGATCGGCTACCTCGGCTCCAGCCCGCTGGCCGCCGCCGCCACCCGCAAACTGCCTGTGGAAACCTTCCTGATCGCCACCCAGATCGGCGCCGGCGAGGCCCTTGTCGCCCGCGACAGCATCAAGACCCCGCAGGATCTGGTCGGCAAGAAAGTCGCCGTGCCGTTCGTTTCCACCGGCCACTACAGCCTGTTGGCCGCACTGAAGAGCTGGAACATCGACCCGTCGAAAGTGCAGATCCTCAACCTCGCGCCACCGGCGATCATCGCCGCCTGGAAACGCGGCGACATCGACGCCACCTACGTCTGGGACCCGGCCCTGGGCGTGGCCAAGGAGAACGGCAAGGTGCTGATCACCTCCGGCGAGCTGGCCGAGAAAGGCGCGCCGACCTTCGATGCCTGGATCGTGCGCAAGGACTTCGCCGCCAAGCACCCGGAGATCGTCAAGTCGTTCGCCAAGGTCACCCTCGACGCCTACGCCGACTACCGCAAGGACCCGAAAGCCTGGCTGGCCGACAAGGACAACGTCGCCAAACTGGTCAAGTTGTCCGGTGCCAAGCCCGCCGATATTCCGGTGCTGCTGCAGGGCAACGTCTACCCACTGGCCGCCGACCAGGCCAATGCCCTTGGCGCACCGACCACCCAGGCGCTGACCGACACCGCCACCTTCCTCAAGCAGCAGGGCAAGGTTGATGCCGTGCTGCCGGACTACGCGCCCTACGTCAGCGCACAGTACCTGCCCAACTGATCCGGAGCCCGTCATGGCCTTGCTCGAGCTGGAGCGCATCAGCGCACAGTACCCCGGCGCCACCACCCCGGTGCTGGCCGACATCAACCTGAGCCTGGGTCCGCGCCAGCTGCTGGTGGCCCTCGGGCCTTCCGGCAGCGGCAAGACCTCGCTACTCAACCTGATCGCAGGCTTCGTCGCCCCCAGTGGCGGGCACATCACCCTCGATGCCGCACCGGTGCAAGGCCCGGGCGCCGAGCGCGGCGTGGTGTTCCAGGACGATGCCCTGCTGCCCTGGCAGGACGTGCTCGGCAACGTCGCCTTCGGCCTGGAGCTGGCCGGCGTGCCGCGTGCGCAGCGTGAAGCCAAGGCGCGCGAGATGCTCACACTGGTCGACCTGGCCGGCTTCGGCGAGCGGCGTGTATGGCAATTGTCCGGCGGGCAGAAACAACGTGTCGGCCTGGCCCGGGCGCTGGCCGCCGACCCACGGGTGCTGTTGATGGATGAACCGTTCGGCGCCCTCGATGCCTTTACCCGCGAACAGATGCAGGAGCTGCTGCTGCAGGTCTGGCAGCGCACCGCCAAGCCAGTGTTCCTGATCACCCACGACATTGAGGAGGCGGTGTTCCTCGCCACCGAGCTGGTGCTCCTGGCGCCCAATCCGGGGCGCGTGGTCGAACGCCTGCAACTGGACTTCGGCCAGCGCTACGCCGCTGGTGAGTCGGCCCGGGCGATCAAATCCGATCCACGCTTCATCGAAACCCGCGAGCACGTGCTGGCGCGGGTGTTCTCGCAACGTCAGGAGTCCGCATGAGCAGCATCGAATTGCCAGCCGCCGCCAAGCATGCAGCCCGGACGCCACCTGTCGTGAAAACCCGCAAGCCCTTGCCGACCCGCTTGATCAGCGCCCTCACCCTGGCCTCGCTGCTGCTGGTGTGGTGGCTGGTTACCGCCGCCGGCTGGATCGAGCCGCTGTTCCTGCCCTCGCCCGCCGATATCCTGGCCAAGGGCTGGACGCTGCTCACCCAGGGCTACATGGACGCCAGCCTGTGGCAGCACCTGGGCGCGAGCCTGGGGCGCATCGGCCTGGCGCTGCTGGCCGCCACCCTGACCGCCATCCCGGTGGGCATCGCCATCGGCTACAACCGCGTGGCCCGCGGCATCCTCGACCCGCTGATCGAGTTCTACCGACCGATCCCGCCGCTGGCCTACCTGCCGCTGATCGTCATCTGGTGCGGCATAGGCGAGCTGTCGAAAGTGCTTTTGATCTACCTGGCGATCTTCGCCCCGATTGCCATCGCCACCGCCACCGGCGTGCGCACCGTCGACCCGGCCAAGCTGCGCGCCGCGCAGTCGCTGGGCGCCAGCAAAATCCAGCTGATCCGCCATGTGATCCTGCCCAGTGCACTGCCCGACATTCTCACCGGCATCCGCATCGGCCTCGGCGTGGGCTGGTCGACCCTGGTGGCCGCCGAGCTGATCGCCGCCACCAGTGGCCTGGGCTTCATGGTGCAGTCGGCAGCGCAGTTCCTGGTCACCGATGTGGTGGTCCTGGGGATCCTGCTGATCGCCCTGATCGCCTTCGCCCTGGAGATGGGCCTGCGCGCCCTGCAGCGCAAGCTGGTGCCCTGGCACGGCCAGAGCCATTGACCACCGAATGACCACGCCGGCAACCCGGCACCTGCAACGAGAAACCACATGAGCCTGACCGTTACCCCCTTGAGCCCGGCACTGGGCGCGCAGATCAGCGGCGTGGACATCAGCCGCGACATCACTGCCGAACAGCGTGACGCCATCGAGCAGGCGCTGCTCGAACACCAGGTGCTGTTCTTCCGCGACCAACCGATCACCCCCGAGCAGCAGGCGCGCTTCGCCGCCCGCTTCGGCGACCTGCATATCCACCCGATCTACCCCAATGTGCCGGAGACACCGCAGGTGTTGATCCTCGACACCGCAGTTACCGACGTGCGCGACAACGCCGTGTGGCACACCGACGTAACCTTCCTGCCGACCCCGGCGCTGGGCGCGGTGCTCAGTGCCAAGCAGCTGCCGTCCTATGGTGGCGATACCCTGTGGGCCAGCGGCATAGCTGCGTTCGAGGCGCTGTCGGCGCCACTGCGCGAGATGCTCGACGGCCTGACCGCCACCCACGACTTCACCAAGTCGTTCCCGCTGGAGCGTTTCGGCACCACGCCCGAGGACCTGGCACGCTGGGAGGCGACCCGGCGCAACAACCCGCCGCTGTCGCATCCGGTGGTGCGCACCCATCCGGTCAGCGGACGCAAGGCGTTGTTCGTCAATGAAGGGTTCACCACGCGGATCAACGAACTGAACGAACTGGAGAGCGAGGCGCTGCTCAAGCTGCTGTTCGCCCATGCGACGCGACCAGAGTTCAGCATTCGCTGGCGTTGGCAGGAAAATGACGTGGCGTTCTGGGACAACCGCGTGACGCAGCACTTTGCGGTGGATGACTACCGCCCCAGCCGGCGGGTGATGCATCGGGCGACCATCCTGGGGGATGCGCCGTTCTGAAAGATCCGGGGAGGCCATTGGCCTCCTTTCGCTGGCAGGCCAGCTCCCACAGGTTTTGCCACAACCCTGCGGGAGCGTCCCCAGCGTTCTACCTGACCAGGTGCAGGTACTGCATGTGCCGCTCGTACTGGTCGAGGATGTCGTTGATGATCTGTTCCTTGCTGTAGCCCACCAGGTCGTAGTTCTGGCTGCCCTCGGACAGATGCACCTCCGCACGGTAGTAGCGGCGGTTCTTCAAGTCCTGGGTGCCCAGCCCGCCCAAGGCGAACGATGGCGTGAAGTAGCCGCGCATCTGCACCTGGTAGATGAACGGCTGCTCCTCGCCATGGCCGATCTTCAGGCTGACGTTGTCATGGCTCGGGTCGTCCTGGGTGATCAACACCAGGCCCTTCTGCTCGAACACCTCGCGCACCTCGGCGATGGCCGGGCGCACCACGTCGTCCATGAAGCGATACACCTCGTCCCGAGACGGGAAGTGCACCGCCTGGCTCAGGCGTTGGCGCCAGCCACCACGCCCGCGCCGGGATTGGGCGAACGGCGCCAGCGAATGCATCTGCGCGATCTGCCGCTGGCTTTCCAGGTAGAAGGCCTTGTGCAGCCCCCACATCATGCACAGCAGGATCAGCGAGAACGGCAACGAGGTCAGCACCACCGCCGACTTCAGCGAGTCGATGCTGCCGGCGAACAGCAGGCTGCTGGTAATCAGCGCAGTCATCGCGCCCCAGAAGATCCGCAGCCAGTTCGGACCGTCCTCGTCGGCGCCGCCGCCCTTGGCCGACAGCGTCGACAGCACCACGGTGCCGGAGTCGGCAGAAGTGACGAAGAACACGAAACTGATGAACACCGTCACGGCGATCACCGTCTTGCTCCACGGGTAGGTTTCCAGCAGCAGGTACAGGCTCATCGACGGGTTGTCGAGGGCTGACTGGCCGAGCGCGGTCATGCCGTGGTTGATCACCTGGTCCAGGGCGCTGTTGCCGAAGATCGACATCCACGCCAGGGTGAAGCCCAGCGGGATCAGCAGCACGCCGAAGACGAACTCGCGAATGGTCCGGCCCCGCGAGATACGAGCGATGAACAACCCCACGAACGGCGCCCAGGCAATCCACCAGGCCCAGTAGAACACCGTCCAGCCACCCAGCCAGTCGCGTTGTTCGCCGTAGGCGTACACATCGAAGCTCTTGCGCGGCAGGGCGCCAAGGTAGTCACCGAGGTTCTGGATCAGCGTATTGAACAGGTGCTGGGTGGGCCCGGCGAACAGCACGAACAGCAGCAGCGCGCAGGCCAGGAACAGGTTGATGTCGCTCATCACCCGCACGCCCTTCTCCACCCCGGCGACCGCCACGGCCACGGCCGCGCCCATCATCAGGGTGATGAGGATCACCTGCACCCATTGGCTGTGGCTGATGCCGAACAGGTAGTCCAGGCCTGCGTTCAGGTGGAGTACGCCGAAGCCCATGTCGGCGCCCAGGCCGAACACCGTGGCGATGATGCCGAAGCCATCCACCGCGTAGCCGATCGGCCCGTTGATGCGCTTGCCGATCAGCGGGTATAGCGCCGAGCGCAGGGCCAGTGGCAGGTTGTGACGGTAGGCGAAGTAGGCCAGCGCCATGCCGACGAAGGCGAATACGCCCCAGCCATGCAGGCCCCAGTGCAGGAACAGGATCTGCATCGCCTGGCGCCCGGCCTCGGCCGTGCCCGCCTCACCTTGTGGCGGCTGGAGCATGTGGGTCAGCGGTTCGGAGACGCAGAAGAAGAACAGCGTGATGCTGATACCGGCGGCGAACAGCATGCCGGCCCAGGACAGGTAGCTGAACTCGGGTTCGTCGTGGTCGGCGCCGAGCTTGATCTTGCCGTAGCCCGACAATGCGGTGACCACCACGAAGACCAGGTACAGGGTCATGGCCAGCATGTAGTACCAGCCGACCGTGTTGGCCGCCCAGTTCTGCGCGGCCAGCAACCACTCGCCGGCAGCCTGGGGCTGGGCGATGACGATCAGGCCGAAAATGAGGATGAAGCTTGCCGCGAAATAGAACACGGGGGGGTTCATGCGGATCTTGCCGTTGGCAAGGTCGGGGTTCGGTGCACTCATTGAACGGGCACCTCGTCACGGGACGTGAGGTTCGGATTGAACGGGTTCAGCAAAGGCGATTCCTCCTTTTGAACACCGGCAATGGACCAGCGTTTTTCGTTGAACAAGCGTTCAAGTTAAACATGGATTGGATTTCAATGCGACCCGATGCCGCTCCAGGACGTGATCGAGGTGGAGGCGGGAAGTCCCGCCGCCACGCCTCATAAGCCTTGAGCTAGAGGGCTTTCTTGCCCTCGCAATCCAGTTGCAGGTTCGCCTGGGTAATGTTGCTGTCAGCCGGCACGCTGCGGGTCAGCCAGACATTGCCGCCAATGGTCGAACCCTTGCCGATGGTGATCCGCCCGAGGATGGTCGCGCCGGCGTAGATCACCACGTCGTCCTCGACGATCGGGTGCCGCGCCAGGCCCTTGTGCAAGGTGCCGGACTCGTCGCTGGGGAAGCGCTTGGCGCCCAGGGTCACCGCCTGGTAGATGCGCACCCGCTCACCGATGATCGCGGTCTCGCCGATCACCACGCCGGTGCCGTGGTCAATGAAGAAGCTCGGGCCGATCTGCGCACCGGGGTGGATGTCGATGCCGGTGGCCGAGTGCGCCAGCTCCGAACTGATCCGCGCCAGCAGCGGCAGGCCGGCTCGATAGAGGTGGTGGGCCAGCCGATGGTGGATGATCGCCAGGATGCCCGGGTAGCACAGCAGCACCTCGTCGACGCTGCGCGCCGCCGGGTCGCCGTGGAAGGCGGCGAGTACGTCTGTGTCCAGCAGCACGCGCAGCGCCGGCAGGGCCGCGGCGAAATCCTGGATCAGGCGCAGGGCGTGGGTATCGACATCGACCACATCGGTCTTGCCATGGCGCGCCGCGTAGCGCAGTTCCAGACGGGCCTGGGCCAGCAGCGCGGTGAGGGCGGCGTCGAGGGTGTGGCCTACATAAAAGTCCTCGCTTTCCTCGCGCAGGTCCACCGGCCCCAGGCGCATGGGGAACAGCGCGCCGCACAGCTGTTCGAGAATCTGCCGCAGCGCCTCGCGCGACGGCAGTTCGCGCCCGCCCTGCTCGCCGCTGCTGCGGCCATTGCTGCTGCGCCACTGCTCGCGGGCGTTGCGCAGGCCACTGACGATACCCTGCAGTTGCCAGTGCCCGGTTGATGGTTGTTCGCTCACGGTGTTTCTCCTGCCAGGCGGCTTTCTCTATTTGCATACGCTCCTACAAGGAGGTGCAAAACACGATACGTCAAATCTGCCTCTTGGAAAAAACAACGCTTTATTCCATCCTGAGCTAAGTCGGGTATAAGCCGCTGCAATTTGCAGCTTTGGAATAACAACCTGATTTTTTATTATTTCCCGGCCTATGAAGCCCACCTCTATAGTCGCCACCTCACTACTTCCACAACAAGCGCGGGGCATGCCATGACCAAATTCGCCAAACCCCTTCTCAACGCCAGCCTGGCGCTCCTGCTCGGCGCCGGCCTGCTCGGCCAGGCCTTTGCCGGCGAACAGTTGAAGACCATCCAGGAAAAAGGCGTGATCAACGTCGGCCTGGAAGGCACCTACCCACCGTTCAGCTTCCAGGACGAAAACGGCAAGCTGACCGGCTTCGAGGTCGAGCTGTCCGAGTTGCTGGCCAAGGAGCTGGGGGTCAAGGCCAAGGTCCAGCCGACCAAGTGGGACGGCATCCTCGCCGCACTGGAATCCAAGCGCCTCGACGTGGTGATCAACCAGGTGACCATCTCCGAGGAACGCAAGAAGAAGTACGATTTCTCCGAGCCCTACACCGTTTCCGGCATTCAGGCGCTGGTACTCAAGGGCAGCGACAACGAGAAAAACATCAAGACTGCCGCCGATCTCGGTGGCAAGAAGGTCGGTGTCGGCCTGGGCACCAACTATGAGCAATGGGTGAAACAGGATGTGCCGACAGCCGATGTGCGCACCTACGAAGATGACCCGACCAAGTTCGCCGACCTGCGCAACGGTCGTATCGACGCCATCCTGATCGATCGCCTGGCGGCACTCGAGTACGTCCAGAAAACCGCCAAGGACAAGAAACCGACCGCACTCGCTGGCGAGAAATTCTCCAAGCTGGAATCGGGCGTGGCCTTGCGCAAAGGCGAACCTGAACTGCTCGATGCGCTGAACAAGGCCATCGACAAGCTCAAGGCCGACGGCTCGCTGGCCAAGCTGTCCGAGAAATACTTCGGTGCCGATGTCACCAAATGATCGCTGAAAGCCTGCAACTCGTTGTCGATTCCGCGCCCTTCCTGTTGAAGGGCGCGGGTTATACCGTGCTGCTCAGCGTCGGCGGCATGTTCTTTGGCCTGGTGCTGGGTTTTGCCCTGGCGCTGATGCGGCTGTCGAAGATCCTGCCGCTGGACTGGTTGGCGCGTATCTATGTGTCGTTCTTCCGCGGCACGCCGCTGCTGGTGCAGCTGTTCGTGATCTACTTCGGCCTGCCGCAGATCGGCATCGAGCTCGATCCGATCCCGGCCTCGCTGATTGGTCTGTCGCTGAACATGGCGGCGTATATCTGCGAGATCCTCCGCGCGGCAATCTCCTCGATCGACCGTGGCCAGTGGGAAGCAGCCGCCAGCATCGGCATGACCCGCACCCAGGCCATGCGCCGGGCGATCCTGCCGCAAGCCCTGCGCACCGCCCTGCCTCCGCTGGGCAACAGCTTCATCTCGCTGGTCAAGGACACCGCCCTGGCGGCGACCATCCAGGTGCCCGAGCTGTTCCGCCAGGCGCAGCTGATCACCGCACGGACCTTCGAGGTCTTCACCATGTACCTGGCTGTCGCGGTGGTCTACTGGATCCTCTGCAGCATCCTGGCGCACTTCCAGAACCGCATGGAAGCGCGGGTCAACCAGCACGACCAGGAGCACTGAGATGATCGTAGTAGAAGGCCTGACCAAGCAGTTCAAGGGCCAGACCGTGCTCAACGGCATCGACCTGAGCGTGCAGCCCGGCGAAGTGGTGGCCATCATCGGCCCCAGCGGCTCGGGCAAGACCACCTTCCTGCGCTGCCTGAACCTGCTGGAAACCCCCGATGCCGGGCGCATCCAGATCGGCGATATCAGCATCGATGCCAACCGTCCGTTGGGTGGCCAGCAGAGTGCGATCCGCCGCCTGCGCCAACAGGCCGGTTTCGTGTTCCAGAACTTCAACCTGTTCCCTCACCGCACCGCCCTGGAAAACGTCATCGAAGGGCCGGTGATCGTCAAGAAGACGCCCCGCGACAAGGCCATCGAGCTGGCCAGGCGCCTTCTGGCCAAGGTCGGCCTGGCAGGCAAGGAGGACGCCTACCCCCGGCGCCTGTCCGGCGGCCAGCAACAACGGGTGGCCATCGCCCGCGCCCTGGCCATGGAGCCGGAAGTGATCCTGTTCGACGAGCCCACCTCGGCGCTCGACCCCGAACTGGTCGGCGAAGTGCTGGAAACCATCCGCGGCCTGGCCGAGGAGAAGCGCACCATGATCATCGTCACCCACGAGATGAGCTTCGCCCGCGATGTCGCCAACCGGGTGATCTTCTTCGACAAGGGCGTGATCGTCGAGCAGGGCGAGGCCAAGGCGCTGTTCGCCAACCCGAAGGAAGAGCGCACACGCCAGTTCCTGCGCAAGTTCCTCGGCACCGCCGCCGGCCAGGAATGAGCCCGATGCGCGGGGCTCACACCTCGCGCAGGTTGTGACAACGCCTGAAGCGCGCTTCCAGGTTGCGATCGGGCATCTGGTGGCTGCGCAGGGCGTTGAGGGTCTGCTCCACGTAATCGCGCGTGGTGCCGTAGCGCCCCTTGGCGCTGGCGAGGATCTGGCTGAGCAGGGTGTCCGGCAGGTTGCCCGCGTAGCACGGCAGGTGCCGCTCGAGTACGAAACCCAGCGCTTGCACCTTGCTGCCATCGTCCAGGCGGCAGCTCAACCAATGCGGACGATAAGCGGGGAACGGCATCTCACGTTGCCACAGGGCCATCAGCGAGTCGTGCAGGTTGGTTTCGTCCAGACGGAAGGCAAAGCCGCTGCAGGAGCCGCCACGGTCCAGGCCGAACACCAGGCCCGGGCACTCCGGAGTGCCACGGTGTTCGTGGGACCACAGGTAGAGGCCGCGGTGGTAACCATGCACCCGCGCCCGCTGGCGCTCGACCGAGTTGCATTCGGGGCGCCAGATCAGCGAACCGTAGGCAAAAAGCCAGACCGGGCCGCCTTCGTGCTGGGACATGGTTTCCTGCATCGAACGCTGCAGTTGTTCACGGGTCAACTGCTGCCCGAAGTCGAGTGACGGCGGATAGGCTATTTGCCAGGATGAACTTTCAAGCGTCGACATGAGCTGCCGCCATTAATTCCTGAGAACTACCAAAGTGCAGGTATTGCCGTGCCTGTTCGGATGCTATCGCGGGGCAAGCCCGCTTCCCCAAAGGCCTACCAGGATCGCGTGGGAACGGGTTTGCCCGGCGATTTACCTGGCACCTAACGTAAGGCAGAACGCACTTTGCACTCAACCCCGAAAACAGGATTTCATTAAAGCATCCGCTGAACGGAAACTAATAGTCCGAGTATAGCGAAACTTATTACCCGCACCGGTAACAATCTCCGCCATATAATCAACAGGAAAACACTTGGTTATTAAACCCGACACGCCCTTGCAGCGTGCCGGGTTACTTCACCCGCGTGGCGCGTAGGCGAACACGTCAGCCCGCATGCGGTGGGCATCCATGCCTGCCTCGACCAATGCATCGAGGGTGGCGTAGACCATGTTCGGCGAGCCACTGGCATAGACATGCACCTGGTTGAGGTCGCCAATGTCCTCGCATACCGCTTCGTGGAGCAGGCCACACCGCCCTTCCCAACCGCACAGATCGCTGACCACCTTGTGCAGGAACAGGTTCGGCAGGCGCTCCCACTCGGCCCAGTGCTCGATCTGGTAGAAGTCTTCAGGCCGGCGCACACCCCAGTACAAGTGCACCGGGTGCTTGAAGCCCTGCGCCCGGCAGTGCTCGATCAGGCTGTGCATCTGCCCCATACCGGTACCGGCGGCGATCAGTACCAGCGGGCCGTCAGGCAACTCTGCCAGGTGCGCATCACCAAATGGCAGTTCGATGCGGGCCAGGCCATTGCGCTGCAACTGCTGGATCAACTGCACGGCACTGCTTTCGCGGGCCAGCACATGTAGCTCCAGCTCACGCCCACCGTGGGGCGCCGAAGCGAGCGAAAAAGCTGCCTTGTCCATGCCCTCACGCTCGATCATCAGGTATTGCCCGGCGTGGTAGCGGGGCGGCTTGCCGGCCGGCGCGCGCAGGCGCACGCGCCAGACATCGCCACCGATCTCGACGCACTCGCTCACGGTACAGGCCAGCTTGCGCAGCGGCAGCTCGCCCAGGGCCAGCACACCATCCCACAGCAACACACAGTCCTCCAGCGGCTCGGCGATGCAGGTGAACAGCTCACCGTGATCGCGCACCTGGCCTTCCTGGCGAACACTGCCTTCCACCAGCAGCGCGGCACACACATGGCAGTTGCCGTTGCGGCAGCTATTCGGGCAGTCATAGCCCAGGCGCCGTGCCGCATCCAGAATCCTTTCACCCGGTTCGACCGCCAGTACCGCCCCGGAAGGCTGCAAGGTTACCTGCATCAATCTATTCCCAACTGGTCCCACAGCTCATCGATACGGCGGGTGACGGCCTCGTCCTTGACGATGACCCGGCCCCATTCGCGTGTAGTCTCGCCCGGCCATTTGTGCGTGGCGTCCAGGCCCATCTTCGACCCCAGCCCCGATACCGGCGACGCGAAGTCGAGGTAGTCGATCGGGGTGTTGTCGATCATCACCGTATCACGCTTGGGGTCCATGCGCGTGGTGATGGCCCAGATCACGTCGTTCCAGTCGCGAGCGTTGATATCGTCGTCGGTGACGATAACGAACTTGGTGTACATGAACTGTCGCAGGAACGACCACACACCCAGCATCACGCGCTTGGCATGGCCAGGGTACTGCTTCTTCATGGTCACCACCGCCATGCGGTACGAGCAGCCTTCCGGCGGCAGGTAGAAGTCGGTGATCTCGGGGAACTGCTTCTGCAGGATCGGCACGAACACTTCGTTCAGCGCCACGCCAAGGATCGCCGGCTCATCCGGCGGCCTGCCAGTGTAGGTGCTGTGGTAGATCGGCTTTTGCCGGTGGGTGATGCGCTCGACGGTGAACACCGGGAAGCTGTCCACTTCGTTGTAGTAGCCGGTGTGGTCGCCGTACGGGCCTTCCGGGGCCATCTCGCCGGGGTGGATCACGCCTTCGAGGATGATCTCGGCGGTGGCCGGTACCTGCAGGTCGTTACCACGGCACTTGACCAGTTCGGTGCGGTTGCCACGCAACAGGCCAGCGAAGGCGTACTCGGAAAGCGTGTCCGGGACCGGGGTCACGGCACCGAGGATGGTCGCCGGGTCCGCGCCCAACGCCACGGCTACCGGGAACGGCTGGCCAGGATGCTTCTCGCACCATTCGCGGTAGTCCAGCGCCCCGCCGCGGTGGCTCAGCCAGCGCATGATCACCTTGTTGCGGCCAATCACCTGCTGGCGATAGATACCCAGGTTCTGGCGGTCCTTGTTCGGCCCGCGAGTCACGGTCAGGCCCCAGGTGATCAGTGGCGCAACATCGCCCGGCCAGCAGTGCTGGATCGGCAGCTGGCCGAGGTCGACATCATCGCCTTCGACCACGATTTCCTGGCACACCGCGTCCTTGATCACCTTCGGCGCCATGGACACGACCTTCTTGAAGATCGGCAGCTTCGACCAGGCATCCTTCAGGCCCTTCGGCGGCTCGGGCTCCTTGAGAAACGCCAGCAGCTTGCCGATCTCGCGCAGTTCTTCGGTCGACTCGGCGCCCATGCCCATGGCCACGCGCTCGGGGGTGCCGAACAGGTTGCCCAGCACCGGCATGTCGAAGCCGGTGGGTTTTTCGAAGAGCAAGGCCGGACCCTTGGCGCGCAGCGTGCGGTCGCAGACTTCGGTCATTTCCAGAACTGGGGAGATGGGAACCTGGATGCGCTTGAGTTCACCGCGCTGTTCCAGGCCACGAATGAAGTCGCGTAGATCGCGATACTGCATGCAAGGGCCTCGTGTTGGGCGTATCGGTCGGGGTGCAGAGTGTAGCGCCGTTGGCGGGGTAAAGGCCAAGAATGACTTGGGGCCGCTTCGCGCCCCATCGCCGGCAAGCCGGCTCCCACAAGGTCAGTGTGAGCCCTGTGGGAGCCCCCCCCCCCCCCCGGCGATGGGCTGCGAAGCAGCCCCAATCAGTTCCAGCCTGAAACGCTTACTTGCGCTTCATCGACAGGAAGAACTCATCGTTGGTCTTGGTCTGCTTGAGCTTGTCGACCAGGAACTCGATGGCGGCGATCTCGTCCATCGGGTGCAGCAGCTTGCGCAGGATCCACATGCGCTGCAGTTCGTCGTCGGCGGTCAGCAGCTCTTCGCGACGGGTACCGGACTTGTTGATGTTGATGGCCGGGAACACACGCTTCTCGGCGATGCGGCGGTCCAGGGGCAGCTCCATGTTGCCGGTACCCTTGAACTCTTCGTAGATCACCTCGTCCATCTTCGAGCCGGTTTCGACCAGCGCGGTGGCGATGATGGTCAGCGAACCGCCTTCCTCGATGTTACGGGCGGCACCGAAGAAGCGCTTCGGCTTTTCCAGGGCGTGGGCGTCGACACCACCGGTCAGCACCTTGCCGGAGCTCGGGATCACGGTGTTGTAGGCACGTGCCAGACGGGTGATGGAGTCGAGCAGGATGACCACGTCTTTCTTGTGCTCGACCAGGCGCTTGGCCTTCTCGATGACCATCTCGGCAACCTGCACGTGGCGGGTCGGCGGCTCGTCAAAGGTCGAAGCGACCACTTCGCCGCGCACGGTGCGCTGCATCTCGGTCACTTCTTCCGGGCGCTCGTCGATCAGCAGGACGATCAGGTGGCACTCGGGGTTGTTGCGGGTAATGTTGGCTGCGATGTTCTGCAGCATGATGGTCTTACCGGCTTTCGGCGGTGCGACGATCAGGCCACGCTGGCCTTTGCCGATCGGGGCGCACAGGTCGATGACGCGACCGGTGAGGTCTTCGGTGGAGCCGTTACCGGCTTCCATCTTCAGGCGCTTGTTGGGGAACAGCGGCGTCAGGTTTTCGAACAGGATCTTGTTCTTCGCGTTTTCCGGACGGTCGAAGTTGATGGTATCGACCTTCAGCAGCGCGAAGTAACGCTCGCCTTCCTTCGGTGGGCGGATCTTGCCGACGATGGTGTCGCCGGTGCGCAGGTTGAAGCGACGGATCTGGCTGGGCGAAACGTAGATGTCATCAGGGCCGGCCAGGTAAGAGGCATCCGCCGAACGCAGGAAACCGAAACCATCCTGGAGAATCTCCAGCACGCCGTCACCCGAGATCTCTTCGCCGCTTTTCGCATGCTTTTTCAGCAGGGCGAAAATCACGTCCTGTTTGCGCGAACGGGCCATGTTTTCGATGCCCATCTGTTCGGCCATTTCCAAAAGATCGGTAATCGGCTTTTGCTTGAGTTCTGTCAGGTTCATAAGGGGAGTGACGTAATCATGTAAGGAAGGGAAAAATTAAGCAGTTGGCTTAATGAGGCCGCGCCGCTAGATGGCGACAGGATCGCGTACTGATTCGAATTAGGGATGCTTCGGCGACGGCGTGCAGAGGGCACTGGAGAAGCAGTGCGAGGCCGAATGTAACACTTGCTTTTTTCGACGTCTAGTGGTTTTGGCCAGTGTTTTACGGGGCTATCCGACTGGATGGTCGCAAGGCCGGGGCTCGCCAGCCTTCAGGGAAACCACCTACAGCAGATAAAGAAAAGCCCCGCATTTGCGGGGCTTCTTCACATCACAGGCTGGCGTCGAGGAACGCCTTGAGCTGCGACTTGGACAAGGCGCCGACCTTGGTGGCCTCGACGTTGCCGTTCTTGAACAGCATCAGCGTCGGGATGCCACGCACGCCGTGCTTGGCCGGGGTTTCCTGGTTTTCGTCGATGTTCAGCTTGGCGATGGTCACCTTGCCTTGATATTCCGAAGCGATGTCGTCCAGTACCGGCGCGATCATCTTGCATGGGCCGCACCATTCAGCCCAGTAGTCGACCAGCACCGCGCCTTCAGCCTTGAGTACGTCGGCTTCGAAGCTGGCGTCGGTGACATGTTTGATAAGATCGCTGCTCATGGATATCTCCAGGTCGTAAGCACAAAAAAACGTTGCCCATCATAGCCGCACCCAGGCGCGACAGGAAGCCACAGACGATTGAGTGTAACTATAGTGGTGCAAGACGCCACGAATCGAAACTGTCATATCACGGTCATAACATTGCTATGACATTGCCATGCATCAAGCCTTGCAGTGCCGCTCGTTGGCGTAGGACCACGATCGTGGCACGATTGCCGGGTTAACGACCGAGAACCTCCAGACCATGCCGCATACCACCGCGAAGAACCTGTCTCTGATCGCCGCCATCGACCTGGGCTCCAACAGCTTCCACATGGTCGTGGCCAAGGCCCATCACACGGAAATCCGCATCCTCGAAAGGCTTGGAGAAAAGGTTCAGCTCGCCGCCGGCATCGACGATGAGCGCAGGCTCAGCGAAGAAGCCATGCAACGCGGCCTGGAATGCCTCAAGCGCTTCGCCCAACTGATCAACGGCATGCCACAGGGCGCGGTGCGCATCGTCGGCACCAACGCCTTGCGCGAAGCACGCAACCGCAACGAATTCATCCTGCGCGCCGAGGCCATCCTCGGCCACCCGGTCGAGGTCATTTCCGGCCGTGAAGAGGCGCGCCTGATCTACCTGGGCGTGTCCCACACCCTGGCCGACACCCCGGGCAAGCGCCTGGTCGCCGACATCGGCGGCGGCAGCACCGAGTTCATCATCGGCCAGCGCTTCGAGCCGCTGCTGCGCGAAAGCCTGCAGATGGGCTGCGTCAGCTTCACCCAGCGTTATTTCCGCGACGGCAAGATCACCCCGGCGCGCTACGCCCAGGCCTACACCGCCGCGCGCCTGGAGCTGATGAGCATCGAGAACGCCCTGCACCGCCTGACCTGGGACGAGGCGATCGGCTCATCCGGGACCATCCGTGCCATCGGCGCCGCCATCAAGTCCGGCGGCCTGGGCAATGGCGAGGTCAACGCCGAGGGCCTGGCCTGGGTCAAGCGCAAGCTGTTCAAGCTGGGCGAGACCGACAAGATCGACTTCGAAGGGGTCAAGCCCGATCGCCGCACCATCTTCCCGGCGGGGCTGGCCATCCTCGAGGCGATCTTCGACGCGCTGGAGCTGCAGCGCATGGAGCACTGCGACGGTGCCCTGCGTGAGGGCGTGCTGTTCGACCTGCTGGGCCGCCACCACCACGAGGACGTGCGCGAGCGCACCCTGAACTCGCTGATGGAGCGCTACCACGTCGATCAAGGTCAGGCCGCACGCGTGGAGCGCAAGGCGCTGCACGCCTTCGATCAAGTGGCCAAGGCATGGGACCTAGAAGAGGGCAACTGGCGCGATCTTCTGGGTTGGGCGGCGAAAGTGCATGAAGTTGGCTTGGATATCGCCCATTATCACTACCACAAGCACGGAGCCTACCTGATCGAGCACTCCGACCTGTCCGGCTTCTCCCGCGAAGACCAGCAGATGATGGCACTGCTGGTGCGCGGCCATCGCCGCAACATTCCCAAGGACAAGTTCGCCGAGTTCGGCGACGAAGGCATCAAGCTGATCCGCCTGTGCGTACTGCTGCGCTTCGCCATCCTCTTCCACCACATCCGCGGCACCCAGCAGATGCCGAAAGTGGTGCTGCACGCTGGCGACAACAGCCTGGAAGTGGTTTTCCCTGGCAACTGGCTGGAACAGAACCAGCTGACCCAGGCCGACTTCGCCAACGAGGCGGAGTGGCTAGCCCGGGTCGGCTTCGTCCTCAGCGTACGTTGAGCACCGGGTTGCTCAGGCGCTCCAGCAGGGTCGCCTGGGCACTGCGCGGGTTCTGGTTGCCGGTCGGGGTGCTGCGCACGTAGCGCCCGTCCGGCTGCAAGGTCCAGGCCTGGGTGTTGTCGGTCAGGTAGCCTTCCAGTTCCTTCTTGACCCTTAGCAACAGCTTCTTGCCTTCCACCGGGAAGCAGGTCTCGACGCGCTTGTCGAGGTTGCGCTCCATCCAGTCGGCACTGGACAGGTAGATCTGCTCCTCGCCGCCATTGAGGAAATAGAACACCCGGGTGTGCTCGAGGAAGCGGCCGATGATCGAGCGCACATGGATGTTGTGCGAAACGCCCGGGATGCCCGGACGCAGGCAGCACATGCCGCGCACTACCAGGTCGATGCGCACGCCCGACTGGCTGGCCTTGTACAGCGCCTTGATGATCTTGGCGTCGGTCAGCGAATTGAACTTGGCGATGATGTGTGCCGGCTTGCCCTCCAGGGCGAACTGGGTCTCCCGGGCGATCATGTCGAGCATGCCCTTCTTCAGGGTGAAGGGCGCGTGCAGCAGCTTCTTCATGCGCAGGGTCTTGCCCATGCCGATCAACTGGCTGAACAGTTTGCCGACGTCTTCGGTGAGGGCGTCGTCGGAGGTCAGCAGGCTGTAGTCAGTGTACAGGCGGGCGTTGCCGGCGTGGTAGTTGCCGGTCCCCAGGTGCGCGTAACGGACGATCTCGCCCTGCTCGCGGCGCAGGATCAGCATCATCTTGGCGTGGGTCTTGAAACCGACCACCCCGTAGATCACCACCGCGCCAGCGGCCTGCAGGCGGCTGGCCATCTGCAGGTTGGACTCTTCGTCGAAGCGGGCGCGCAATTCGATCACCGCAGTGACCTCCTTGCCGTTACGCGCGGCGTCCACCAGGGCGTCGACGATCTCCGAGTTGGCGCCCGAGCGATAGAGCGTCTGGCGCACGGCAAGCACGTGCGGGTCCTTGGCGGCCTGGCGCAGCAGGTCGATCACCGGGGTGAACGACTCGAACGGGTGCATCAGCAACACGTCCTGCTTGCCGATCACGCTGAAGATGTTGTCGGCATTGACGAGCAGCTTGGGGATCGCCGGGGTGAACGGCGTGTACTGCAGCTCCGGGTGGCTGTCGAGCCCGGTGATGCTGAACAGGCGGGTCAGGTTGACCGGGCCGTTGACCTGGTACAGCTCGCTCTCGCTCAGGCTGAACTGCTTGAGCAGGTAGTCGGAGAGGTGTTTCGGACAAGTGTCGGCCACCTCGAGGCGCACCGCATCGCCGTAGCGGCGCGAGAACAGCTCGCCGCGCAGGGCCCGGGCCAGGTCGTCGACTTCTTCGGAGTCCAGCGCCAGGTCGGCGTTACGGGTCAGGCGGAACTGGTAGCAACCCTTGACCTTCATGCCCTGGAACAGGTCATCGGCATGGGCATGGATCATCGACGACAGGAACACATAGTTGTCGCCAGGCCCACCCACGTCTTCCGGCACGCGGATTACCCGCGGCAGCAGGCGCGGTGCCGGAATGATCGCCAGGCCCGAATCGCGGCCGAAGGCGTCGACACCCTCGAGCTCGACGATGAAGTTCAGGCTCTTGTTCACCAGCAGCGGGAACGGGTGGGTCGGGTCGAGGCCGATCGGGGTGATGATCGGCGCGATCTCGTCGCGGAAGAAGCGCCGTACCCAGGTCTTGAGCTTGGGCGTCCAGTAACGGCGGCGGATAAAGCGAATGGCGTGTTTTTCCAGCTCCGGCAGCAGCACGTCGTTGAGGATCGCGTACTGGCGATCCACTTCGAGATGCACCAGCTCGCTGATGCGCGCCAGCGCCTGGTGCGGCTGCAGGCCGTCGGCGCCGGCCTGTTCGCGGGCGAAGTTGATCTGCTTCTTCAGGCCGGCCACGCGGATTTCGAAGAACTCGTCCAGGTTGCTGGAGAAGATCAACAGGAACTTCAGGCGCTCGAGCAGCGGGTACGACTCGTCCAGCGCCTGCTCCAGCACGCGGATATTGAACTGCAGCTGCGAAAGCTCGCGATGAATGTACAGGCTGCTGTCGTCCAGGCTCGGCACGGCGATCGCCGGAGCCGGCGCAGGCGCTGGAGCAGGGGCGGCTTCAGCGACAGGTTCCGGCTGCGCTACCGCCGGCAGGTCGGGCGGCGTCTGCACCATCTCTTCGGGCACGGCCTGGGCATCCTTGATCGCGACAGGGTTGAGCACTTCGTTATTCATCTGACGTTCCTGGAGAGCGTTACTGCCCTCTCATCATTTGAGCGGCACGCACGGCGAAATAGGTCAGGATGCCGTCGGCGCCTGCCCGTTTGAATGCGGTGAGGGATTCAAGGATCACGGCTTCGCTGAGCCAGCCGTTCTGGATCGCGGCCATGTGCATGGCGTACTCGCCGCTGACCTGATAGACGAAGGTCGGCACCTTGAACTCGGTCTTCACCCGGTGAACGATGTCCAGGTACGGCATGCCCGGCTTGACCATGACCATGTCGGCGCCTTCGGCGAGGTCGGTGGCCACTTCGTGCAAGGCCTCGTCGCTGTTGGCCGGATCCATCTGGTAGGAGGCCTTGTTGGCCTTGCCCAGGTTCAGCGCCGAGCCGACCGCATCGCGGAACGGGCCGTAGTAGGCGCTGGCGTACTTGGCCGAGTAGGCCATGATGCGCACGTTGACGTGACCGGCAACTTCGAGGGCTTCGCGGATCGCGCCAAGACGGCCGTCCATCATGTCCGATGGGGCGACTACCTGGGCGCCAGCCTCGGCATGGGACAGCGCCTGACGCACCAGCGCGTCGACGGTGATGTCGTTCTGCACGTAGCCTTCCTCGTCGAGGATGCCGTCCTGACCGTGGGTGGTGAACGGGTCAAGGGCCACGTCGGTGATCACCCCCAGCTCCGGGAAGCGGGCACGCAGCGCACGGGTGGCGCGCTGGGCGATGCCGTCCGGGTTCCACGCTTCGGCGCCATCGAGGGATTTCTTTTCGGTCGGGGTCACCGGGAACAGCGCCAGCGCCGGAATGCCCAGCTCTACCCACCCCTGTGCGGCTTCCAGCAACAGGTCAATTGACAGGCGCTCGACGCCCGGCATGGACGGCACTTCTTCGCGGCGGCCTTCGCCGTCCAGTACGAATACCGGAAGAATCAGGTCATCGACAGTCAGGGTGTTTTCGCGAACCAGGCGACGGGAAAATTCGTCCCGACGGTTGCGACGCAGACGGGTGGCAGGAAACAGACGATTGGCGGGGGTAAAGCTCACGGCAGACTCCTGAGCCCGCGCAGGCGGGCGAGCGCGACAGTTATAAGCGGCCATTATGACGCCTGTGTGACACCCGAGGGCAACCCTGCGACTTGTGGCCGCAGTCATTGTCCTTGTAGGAAATGTTCACGTCGAGACACATTTGGACACTTTCCCGATCGCGCCCGAAGGGGTAGGCTGCGCGTTCATTTCGCCAGCACGCCAGAAAATGCTTCAACAATTCCTGAACGATTTCGGCTATTTTGCCCTTTTTCTCGGCACGTTCTTCGAGGGCGAGACGATCCTCGTGCTCGCCGGGTTTCTTGCGTTCCGCGAATACATGGATATCAAGCTGGTAGTCCTGGTGGCCTTTTGTGGCAGCTACGCCGGTGACCAACTGTGGTACTTCATGGGCCGCCGCCATGGGCGCAAGATCCTCGCCCGCAAGCCTCGCTGGCAGGCCATGGGCGACCGCGCGCTGGAGCATATCCGCCGCCATCCGGACATCTGGGTGCTGAGCTTCCGCTTCGTCTACGGCCTGCGCACGGTCATGCCGGTGGCCATCGGCCTGTCCGGCTACCCGCCACGCCGCTACCTGCTGCTCAATGGCATCGGCGCCGCAGTCTGGGCCCTGGCCCTGGGCCTGGCCGCCTACCACTTCGGCGCCATCCTCGAAGGCATGCTGGGCAGCATCAAGAAATACGAGTTATGGGTTCTCGGCGGCCTGCTGGTGTTGGGCCTCGCGCTCTGGCTGCGTCGGCGCTTTCGCAATAGCCGCGCCGAGCGTCGTGCGGCGGCAGAGGGCCAGGCCGCCGAGGCTGAGCAAGCTGTAGCCGAGCAGCAGCAGCCAGAACAACGGCGTGACCAGCACTAAGCCAAGCGCGCCGGCCAGATACAGCGCGGGCGCATTCGACAGCAGGCGCGCCAGTTCCAGGCGCCCTGCCCAGGCCCGGTCTTCCAGCGCCACGCCCAGCACGAACAGCCCGAACGCCATCACCATCCAGCCCAATGCCAGGGCCGCGGGCGTCACCTGCTCCGCCACCTCCATCAGATAACTGCCCAACGCCACGTAGACCGCGAACTGCGCCGTGACGTACAGCTGCTGCGCAGCGCCCAGCGGGATCGCGAACTTGCGAAACGCGGCGAGGTCCTGCTTGGCCTGTGGATAAGCGGCGGCCACGTCCGCCGGCCGCCAGCCGGTGGGCATGAACCAGATGCGCAGCTTGTCCCACCAACGGGCCGTTCGCCGGGCGTCGTCCCACAGCTGGGCATAGAACTGCACGTTGGCCCACAGCGGGTTCCAGCTCGCCAAAGGCGTGGTCACGCCAAAGATCACCGGCTCGCGCTCGTCCTCTTCCTGGAAGGTGCCGAACAGCCGGTCCCAGATTATGAACACGCCGCCGTAGTTGCGATCCAAGTACAGAGGATTCTGCGCATGGTGGACACGATGGTTGGACGGCGTGATGAAAATCCACTCGAGCCAGCCCAGCTTGGGCACATGGCGGGTGTGCACCCAGAACTGGTACAGCAGGTTCAGCGATGCCACGGTGATGAACACCAGGGGCGGCACGCCCAGCAGCGCCAGCGGCAGGTAGAAGATCCAGGAAAACAAGAACCCGCTACTGGTCTGGCGCAAGGCGGTGGTGAGGTTGTACTCCTCGCTCTGGTGATGCACCGAGTGCGCTGCCCACAGGATGTTGCGCTCGTGGCCCAGGCGGTGCAGCCAGTAGTAACAGAGGTCGTAAAGCACGAAGGCGACCACCCACACCCACCAGGCATCCGCCGGCAGCCGCAACCAGGCCAGGTGCTCCCATGCCACGGCATAGGTGACCAGCCCCACCCCTTTGGTCAGCAGCCCGGTGCTGGTGGACAGCGCACCGGTGCTCAGGCTGTTGATCGAGTCGGCAAGCTGGTAGTTGCGACGCCCGCGCACGCGGTCGGCGATCAGCTCCACCGCGATCAGCACGAAGAAGAACGGCACGGCCAGCAGAATCAGGTCCATGAACGGCCACCTCCAAGGTTGTCCACGAAGATTAGGCCCGGCGAAGGGCAAATCCCATGGCTACATCTGCCAAACTAGAGGACATTTAGCGCCTCGACACTGGAGTATTGAGCATGACAAAAAAAGTTGCGGTGATTCTGTCCGGTTGCGGCGTGTACGACGGCGCCGAAATCCATGAGAGCGTGATCACCCTGCTGCGCCTGGACCAGCGCGGCGCGCAGGTGCAATGCTTCGCGCCGAACATCGCGCAGATGCATGTGATCGACCACCTGACCGGGGAAGAGATGCCGGAATCGCGCAATGTGCTGGTGGAGTCGGCGCGCATTGCCCGTGGCGAGGTGAAGGACATTCGCGAAGCCAAGGTCGAGGACTTCGACGCCCTGATCGTGCCGGGAGGCTTCGGCGCGGCGAAGAACCTGTCGAACTTTGCCATCGAAGGCGCCAACTGCACCGTGCAACCGGACGTGCTGGCGCTGGCCGAGGCGTTTGCCGATGCCTGCAAGCCGGTCGGGTTGATCTGCATCTCGCCGGCCTTGGCGGCGAAGATCTATGGGCCGGGCGTGGTCTGCACCATCGGCACTGACGCCGGCACCAGCGCGGCGGTGGTGAAGATGGGTGGCACCCATGAAGAATGCGATGTGCATGACATTGTCGAAGACACCCAGCGCAAGCTGGTGACTACCCCGGCGTACATGCTGGCCAAGTCGATCAGCGAGGCGGCGGGTGGTATCTACAAGCTGGTGGATCGGGTGCTGGAGCTGACCCACGAGGGTGACAAGTAAGGCCTCGAAGGCCTGCTACGCAGGCCATCGCCGGCAAGCCGGCTCCCACAGGATCACCTACAGATGCGGGAACCGGCAGCCCCACGTACTTAACGCTTGGAAAGCCGTCCCAGAATCCGGTCCAGGGCATTGGCGAACGCCTGCTTCTCGCGTTCGCCATAAGGTGCCTGCCCGCCACCCACTTGCCCCTGCTCGCGCAGTTCGGTGAACAGGTTGCGCACCGCCAGGCGCTCACCCATGTTGCGCTCGTCGAACTCGCGGCCACGCGGGTCCAGCGCGGCCACGCCTTTCTTGATCAAGCGGTCGGCCAGTGGCACGTCGCTGCAGATCACCAACTCGCCCGGCACGGCGTTGTCCACCAGGTAATCGTCGGCCGCGTCCATGCCGCTGGGCACCACGATAAGCCGCACGCAGGCGAAGGCCGGCTTGATCTGTGGCTGACCGGCCACCATCACCACCTCCAGCTTGCGCTTGAGGGCGAACTTGACGATCAGGTCCTTGGCCGCCTTGGGGCAGGCGTCGGCATCGATCCATACACGCATGGGATTAATCCTGTACTCCGGGCAGTGACGTCGTGGGAGCGGGCTTGCCCCGCGATAGCGCCTGAACAGGCGGACATTATGCCAGCCCCAGCCTCATCGGGGGGCGGCGACGCACCACCCCTTCCCCCTGCACGGACTCAGCTGGCCGCCGCCCGGCGCTTCTCGGCCAAGCGGCTGCGTCCATAGAGGAACACGATAGCCAGCAACGCCACTGCCTGCGCACTCAGCGAGTAGAGATCGGCGTGGATCCCCAGCCAGTCGAACTCGAAGAACGCCACCGGCCGCGTACCCAGCACGCCGGCCTCCTGCAGCGCCTTGACGCCGTGCCCGGCGAACACCACCGACAGCGCACAGAGCAAAGCCGCGTTGATGCTGAAGAACAGCGACAGCGGCAGCTTGGCCGAGCCGCGCAGAATCACCCAGGCCAGGCCCACCAGCAGCACCAGCGCCGTGGCACCGCCTGCCAGAACCGCCTGGTGGCCAGCCGGGCCGGCCTGCAGCCACAGGGTCTCGTAGAACAGGATCACCTCGAACAGCTCGCGGTACACCGAGAAGAACGCCAGCACGGCAAAGCCGAAGCGCCCGCCGCCACTGACCAGGCTGCTCTTGATGTAGTCCTGCCAGGCGGCCGCGTGGCGGCGGTCGTGCATCCACACGCCTAGCCACAGCACCATCACCGCGGCGAACAACGCCGTGCAACCTTCGAGCAGTTCACGCTGCGCGCCACCGACATCGATCACATAGGCCGCCAGGGCCCAGGTGGCGAAACCGGCGACCAGCGCCAAGGCCCAGCCGACGTTGACGCTGCGCACCGCCGACTGCTGGCCGGTGTTGCGCAGGAAGGCGAGGATCGCCGCCAGCACCAGGATCGCCTCCAGGCCCTCGCGCAGCAGGATCAACAGGCCAGAGATGTAGCTCAACGACCAGCTCAGGCCATCGCTGCCCAGCAGCTTCGAGGCCTGTTCGAGCTTGACCTTGGCTTCGGCCAGACGCTGTTCGGCCTGGGCCACCGGCAGGCCGTCCTGCAGCGACTGACGGTAGGCCATCAGCGACTTCTCGGTGTCCTTGCGAGCCTGGGTGTCGATGTTGTCGAGCGAGCTTTCCACCAGCTCGAAGCCTTCCAGGTAAGCCGCCACCGACAAGTCGTAGGCCTGGTCATGGTCGCCGGCGCGGTAAGCCGCCAGGCTCTTGTCCAGGGTGCTGGAGGTGTACTCGAGCAGTTGCGCCGGGCCACGCTTGACCTGCGGCGGTTGCGCCCGCTGGGCGCGGAACGCGGCCACGGCGTTTGCGCCTTCACTGGCGGCAACCTCGGCCGGGGTCTGCCGGGCCAGGTCGGCGAGATTCCAGATCTTGTCACTCTTTGCCGCCTGCGGATCGGCGGTGAAGCTGGCGATGTAGGCCGCCACGTCCCAGCGCTGGCGCTCGTCGAGCTGGTCGGCGAATGAGGGCATCTCGGTGCCCTCGATGCCCAGCCCGAGGGTGTTGTACAGGTCGAACAGGCTGAGCTGGTCGAGGCGCGCGGCATCGCGTAGGTTGGCCGGCGCAGGCTCCAGGCCGACGCCGGCCGGGCCATCGCCCAGCCCGGTATCGCCGTGGCAGATCGAGCAATTCTGGGCATACAGCGATGCGCCACGGGCCGGATCCGGGGTGATCACCGGTGCCTGGCTGACCTCGTAGGCCACCGCCAGGCGTGCGCCCAGCTGGCGGGCCTGGCGAGCAACACCGGCGCCATCCTGACGCTGGTCGATGGCCTGGCGCAGGCTCTGGACACCCTGCTCCAGCGCGCCGCGCTCGGCATGCTCGGGCAGCCCCTTGACCAGCTCGGCCAGCACGCCGCTGAACTCCTGTTGCTCGCGGTATTCCCCGTCGTCCACCACCTTGCCGTCGCGCACGGTCGGCGGGTAGTCGGCACCGATGTAGTCCAGCAGATGCAACGCCTTGGTCGCCTCGGCCGGTGCTTCGGCCAGCGTCGGGGTGCTGCACAGCGCCAGTACCGGGCCAAGCAACAAGGCAGGCAGCCAGGCAAGCAGACGGGAACGGGAAATCATGGCCAATCTCGACGGAAATACGAAAGAGAACATTGTTCACTTCCACTCTCCCCCGCTCAAGGCTCACCCGCATATTTCATGAAAAATCTTGCGACAAATTGACCGGTCGACAACCTGGAAAGCGGTTTTCCGACCTGGCACGCCTGCAGAAAATGCGAAGCAATTCGCCATCACGTAGCTACTACTTTGGGTATAATCCCGCGCCGCCGTAGCCATTAGCAATCAAGGCGCCTCCATCGAGAGGTTCTGGCGATAAAACAGAGGGATCTGCCGCCCCCGCCCACGCGGCCAACCGTTTCAGGGAAAGAAGAAGTCCGATGGTATCCCGCGCCCTCACCCTGGCGACCCTGGTCGCCGCCGTGCAGCTCACCGGCTGCTCGGTGTTCCGCAGCTACGACAGCGAACTGCAGGAGACCAACAAGCAGTTGGCCGCCGGCAATGTCGACGCCGCCCTCGCCCTGCTGGAAAACAACAACAAGGGCGACAAGAAAGACCTGCTCTACTACTTCGAGAAAGGCGAGCTGCTGCGCTCCAAGGGCGACCTCAAGGGCAGCCAGGACGCCTGGCGCGCCGCCGACAGCGTGGTGTTCCAGTGGGAGGAGTCGGTCAAGCTCGACACCGACAAGTACCTGAGCCAGTTCGGCAGCTACCTGGTCAACGACAAGGTCCGCCGCTACGAAGGCTACGACTACGAAAAAGTCATGCTGACCACGCAGATGGCCCTGAATCTGCTGGCGCAGAACGATTTCGACGGCGCCCGCACCGAGATCAAGAAGACCCACGAGCGCGAAGCGATCATCGCCGAGCTGCGCGACAAGGAATACCTCAAGCGCGAGGAAGAGGCCGAGAAGGAAGGCATCAAGACCGAGTACAAGGACCTGCAGGGTTACCCGGTCGCCAGCCTCGACGCCCCTGAGGTGGTCGGCCTGAAGAACAGCTATCAGAGCGCCTTCAGCCATTACCTGTCCGGCTATGTCTACGAGGCCCTCGGCGAGAAAGGCCTGGCCGCGCCGGGCTATCGCAAGGCCGCCGAGCTGCGCCCGAACACAGCGCTGCTGGACCAGGCATTGCTGGCGCTGGACAAGAGCAGCGCCAAAGCCGGTGAAAGCGACGTGCTGATCGTGGTGCAGACCGGCCTGGCCCCGGCCCGCGATTCGATCCGTATCCCACTGCCACTGCCGATCCAGGACAACCTGGTGATCACCCCGCTGTCGTTCCCGATCATCAAGGAAGACACCTCCACCGCGCACCTGAGCGAGATCCAGCTCAACGACAAGGCCCTGGCCCTGACCGCGCTCAACAGCACCACCGCCATGTCGCGCCGCGCCCTGCGCGACGACATGCCGGGCATCATCCTGCGCACCAGCGTGCGCGCCATCAGCCGTGGCGTGGCACAGAAGAACCTGAACCAGTCCAACCCGATGGCCGGGCTGGTGGTGGGTATCGCCTCCACCGTGCTGGAAGGTGCCGATACCCGCACCTGGCGCACCCTGCCCGACGAAACCCAGGTGGCCCGTGTACGCCTCAAACAGGGCGAACACCACCTGAGCCTGCCGTCGAGCCTCGGCGGCACCCAAGTCACGGTGAAAGTCGATCGCCCCTACCAGGTGGTCAGCCTGCGCGTGGTCGGCAACCGCGTGTTCGCTGGCGGCCCGTCCGTCGAAGTCGCCCCGCAGGCCGCAGCCACCGCTGTCGCCAGCCTCAAGTAACCCAAGGATCGATCATGCGCAAGACATGCCTCGCCCTGGCCGCCGTCGCCCTCCTGGCCGGCTGCGCCACCCCACCCCCTGCCCCCGGCAGCGCCGCCAGCAAGGTGGTGACCATGGGCCAGCTGGATGACATCGAGATCGGCCAGATGCGCGTCGCCCGCGAAAACGGCTACCTCACCGTCAACGTGGCGCTGACCAACAGCAGCCGCAGCAACCAGACCCTGTTCTACCGCTTCGCCTGGTTGGGCAGCGATGGTTTCCCGGTGGCCGATGAAGAGAGCTGGAAGGCCCTGCCGCTGTACGGCAAGCAGGCCAAGTTCCTGCCCGCCATCGCACCGACCCCCGCAGCCCGTGACTTCCGCCTCGAAGTCCACACCCGGTAACCCCTTTCAGGAGCACATTCGATGTTTGCACGCCTTTCCCTCGCCGCCCTCGCCATCGCCCTGGTCAGCGGCTGCAGCACCCCTTCGCCGGTTCTCGGCGGCAAGAACATCAGCTACGGCGACAGCAAGGCTGTCGAGCTGGTCACCAACGAGTTCGGCTCCACCGACCTGCAGATGATCGCCGAGAGCATGACCCGTTCGCTGGCCCAGTCCGGCGTGCTGCACGGCCGCCCGGTGGTGCAGGTGTACGACGTCAAGAACAAGACCAGCGAGTACATCGATACCCGCGAGATCACCACCTCGATCAAGACCCAGCTGATGAAGTCCGGCGCCGCCCGCTTCGCCAGCGACAACACCGACATGCAGAGCCAGGTCGACCAGCTCAAGCTGCAGAACCAGAGCGGCCTGTACAAGAAGAAGACCGTGGCCAAGACCGGCAACATGATCGCCGCCAAGTATCGCCTGGAAGGCTCCATCAGCTCGATCGTCAAACGCAGCAGCGACTACAAGGACGTGTTCTACAAGTTCAGCCTGCAGCTGATCGACGTGGAAAGCGGCCTGGCCGAGTGGATGGACGAAAAAGAAATCCGCAAGACCACGGAGCGCTGATCGATGCGTGCATGGATGGCAATCATTGGCCTGGCCTGCGCCTTCGGCGCGCAGGCGGCCCCCAAGGTGGCGGTGACCGACCTGGCCTACCAGGCGCAGGTGGAGGAATACATCCACACCATCAACGCCCAGAGCAGCGGCCAGGCTGGCATGTACCACGCCAGCGGCCAGTCGAGCTACAGCGAGTACGAGAGCCTCAACAGCTACATCGAGCAGACCGAACTGCGCAAGTTCGGTGGTGATATCAAGGGTGAGATCCTCAAGACCGGCATGTTCCAGCTGGTCCAGGGCCGCCCCTACACCGCCGACTCGAAGGAAGACGTGTACGACGTGATCCGGCGCATCAAGAACGGTGCGTTCAAGGGCGCCGACTACGTGCTGTTCGGCACCCTGTCGGACATCGACTTCCAGCAGGACATCAACTCGCTGGATCACACCGACAGCTACTCGGCGGTATTGGGCCTGACCGTGGTCGCCGACTTCAGCCTGATCAACACCCGCACCTACGAGATCACCTCGGCGTTCACCGCCATGGGTGAGGGGCAGGACACCAAGCTGGTGAAAAGCCAGGACCGCCGCGTGACGCTGAACCGTCCGCGGGTGGTGCGGGATGTGTCGAAGGCGCTGGGCGAGGATGTTGCGCAGCAGCTGGCCGAACAGTTGGGCGGCTCGGTGCCCGGGCAGGCGAAACAGCCGCGTGGGCGGGACAACCTGCCGCCGGATGAGCCGGCGCGGGTGCTGAACTAAGCCTCTCCCCCAAGGGAAATTGAGGCTTCATAGGGGTTCGTGGGAGCGGCGATGCGTCGACCCGACTTACCCCGCGATGGATAGCACCGGCTTCGCCGGTATCGCGGGACAAGTCGGGTCGACGCATCGCCGCTCCCACGCTCTTCCTCAAGGTCTGGCACTGCTTTTCCATCCGCCGCCCAAGGCCAGGAACACGCCAATCTGCCCCATTGCCACCTGGCTGTTGGCCGCCGCCAGCTGCGCCCGTACATCGGTGTAGGTCCGCGTCGCCTGCAGGTCGGCCAGGAACGACTCACGCCCTACCTGATAGCGCATGTGGGTCTGGTCCGCCGACTCCTTGGCGGAGCGCTCCGCCTCGGCCAGCGCGTCGCGCCGATCCAGCAGCGCGCTGTACTGCGCCAGGCGGGTCTGGGTTTCGCGAATGGCGTTGAGTACCACCCCGTCGAAATGCGCCAGCGCCGCCTGGGTCGAGGCTTCGGCCATGCGGATGCGCGCGCGAGTGCCATTGGTGGGGATGTTCCAGCTGACCTGCGGGCCGAAGCCCCAGCGGTTGGTGGCCGGCTCACCGAGGTTGTCGAGGATGCCGATGGTGCCTACCTGGGCGCCGATGCTGATATCCGGGTACAGCGCGCCAGTGGCCACCCCGATGCTGGCGGTGGCTGCCGCCAGCTGGCGTTCGGCCTGGCGCACATCGGGGCGACGCTTGAGCAAGGCCGCGCCGTCACCGACCGGAACCAGTTGCGACAGCTGAGGCAGCTCGGCGCAATCGGCGGTGCCGGCAGGCAATTGTTCGACAGGCTTGGCCAGCAACGCGGCGAGGGTGTAGAGGCCAGCCTCACGCTCGGCCTTGAAGCGCGGCAGCTCGGCGCGCAGCGACTTGAACTGGGTCTGCGAACGGGTGACCTGGGTCTCGTCGCCACGCCCGGCATCGCGCAGGCGCTGGGTCAGCTGCACGCCCTGCTGCTGCAGGTCCAGCGACTCGCGGGCGATGTGGTATTCCTCGTTGGCCGAGCACACCTGGGTATAGGCCTTGACCACATCGGCCACCAGGGTGATGCGCGCGGTGTCGGCAGCGGCCTGCACGGCATCGGCATTGGCCTTGGCGGCCTCGGTGCCGCGCTTGAAGGTGCCCCACAGGTCGAACTGGTAGCTGGCGCTGATGATCGCCTCGCCGATGTTGGCCACCGGCACTTTCTCCGGCAGCAGGAACGCTTCGCCGGACTCCTGCAGGCGCTGGGCACCCAGCTTGACGCCACCATTGAAGCCACCCTGCGATTCGGCCACCTCCACCTGGGCGCGGGCCTTGGCGATGTTGGCGGCAGCCACGCGCAGCTCGGTGTTGGCGCCGAGCGCCTCGCGCACCAGCTGGTTGAGCCGTTGATCCTGATACAGCTGCCACCAGTCCTCAGGCACCGGCGCCGAGACCACGCTATCGGCGTCCTGGCGCAGCGGGCCGTTGAGGTCGCCGCGCTGCACGGCGGCCTCCTTGGGCAGCTGGTAGTCCGGGCCGACCATCATGCAGGCGCCGAGGGACAGGCACAGCCCCGCCAGGATCAACTGTTTCATGGGCGTTGGTCCTCGATGATCGACACCGTGGCGGTACGCCCAGCGATCATGCGAAAGTCCGCCGGCACTTCATCGAAGGTGATGCGTACCGGGATCCGCTGGGCCAGGCGCACCCAACTGAACGCCGGGTTGACGTTGGGCAGCAGGTTGGCGCCGCTGCTGCGGTCGCGGTCCTCGATACCGGCGGAGAGGCTCTGCACCCGGCCGCGCAGGCGGGTGGGGTCGCCCATTACACGGATATCCACGGCGTCGCCGATATGGATCCCGCCCAGCTTGGTTTCCTCGAAGTAGCCATCGACGTGGTACGAGGCGCTGTCGACCACCGACAACACCGGGCGCCCGGCGCTGACGAACTCGTGGGCGCGCGGGGCGCGGTCATTGAGATAGCCGTCCACCGGGCTACGCACCACCGAGCGGTCGAGATTGAGCTGGGCCACATCCACCTGCACCTGGGCCTCACTCACCGCCGAGCGGGCGCGGGCCTCGCGGGACTGGCTCTCTTCAAGCTGCTCGGCCGCCACCAGGTTGCCCAGCTTGCGGTTGCGCTGGGCCTCGCGGGAGGCCTGGGCCAGGGTTTCCTGGCGCTCGGCCAGGGTTGCCTTGGCCTGGCGCAGGGCCAGGGTGAAACGGTCCTGGTCGATGGTAAACAGCACGTCACCGCGCTTGATGGTCTGGTTGTCGCGCACCTCGACCTGCTGGATCAGCCCGGAAACATCCGGGGCGATCTGGATCACGTCAGCGCGGATATGACCGTCGCGGGTCCAGGGGGCGAACATGTAGTACACCACCATCTGCCACACGAGCACGGCGGCGAAGGTCACTACCAGCAAGGTCAGGACCACGCGGCCCAGGGTCAGCAAAGGTTTTTTCATGGCAGCATCAGGCTTCGGCAAAAGTGGTCCACCGCGCCAAGCAGCACGGCATACAGGGCAACGTTGAACAGCGCCCGGTGCCAGACCAGGCGGTAGAAATGCAGGCGCACCAGCACCGCGTGCACCCCCAGGTACAACAGGTAGGTGCCAAACATCATCACCAGCAGCGTGGGCAGGAACACCCCGCTGATATCCAGTTCACCGATCACAGGGGTGCTCCGTCGAGGCCCGGGGGCAGTTGCGTTTGTTCGGCGGGCTCGAGCATCACCTCGACACCTGGCAGCAGCGCCAGGCGCAAACCGGCCAGGGCGTGCAGCAGGTGGGTGCGGGCATCGCCGCGCTCGTAAAGCTCATCGAGGTTCAGCGCCTGGCGCGCGCGCTCCATGTTGCGCAGCAGTGCCGCCGGGGCATGCAGGCGCTCGCCGGCGCGCAGGCAGGCGGCGTAGTGCGCGCCGACTTCCTCGATCACCGTCTGCAGGCGCTCGCGAGCCTGGGCGCCGGCGCGGGGCATGTAGGCCAGCAGGTCGAGCAGGTTCAGGCCCACGCGCAGGTCGCGCAGGGCCACGCCGCTGTCCTGGCCGGTCTGCGACAGGCGTGGCAGGTGCTGCATCAGGCGGTCGAGCATCTGCACCCCGACCTGGCGGTGCTCGGCCAGGGTGGCCGGCGCAGTCATCTCGACGATATCGCGCCAGGCAAAGCGGGTCATGCGCTTGGCCGCCAGCTCCACGCCGAACGGGCGTACCACCAGGGTCCAGATGAAGGCGAACAGCAGCCCCACGGGGCCGGCCAGGTTGGAATTGAGGAAGGTGAAGAAGTCGGCGTCGTAGGCGCCCTGGATGCTGATGAAGGTCGAGGTGTTGACGATGGTCAGCAAGGTACCGAGGTAGAAACGCGGCTGCACGGTCAGGGTGCCGACGCAGATGAACGGCACGGCGAAGGCCAGCACCAGCATGGCGAAGTCGTGCAGGTTGGGCAGCACCAGGAACAGATACAGGCTGGAGAAGATCACCGACATCAGGGTCCAGAAGAAGAACCGGTAGATCTGCGGCGCCGGGTCGTCCATGGCGGCGAAGAAACTGCACGACACGGCGGCGAGGATCACCGCGCTGGCGCCGTCGTTCCAGCCCAGGCCGATCCACAGGCCGCAGGCGACGACGATGGCGGTGACCGTGGAAAACACCGAGTAGAGCATCAGGCCGCGGTCGAAGAACGGTGTCAACCGGCCCAGGCGCCAGTGACGGTAGACCGCGCGCCAGGGCGTGGCGTCGTCCTTGCGCAGGGCGTGCTGCAGGCTGCAGCAGTCCTGCCAGAGGTCGGCCCATTCGGTCAGGCGATAGAGGGCGTTGGACAGCAGCAGCTCAGAGCGCTGGTCGAGGGCGGCGGCGCCCGGCTGCAGGCGGTCGATCTGCTCGTGCAGGGCGGTCCAGCGTGCCACCGAGGCGCTGTCGGCGGTGCCTTCGAGCCATTCACGGGCGCTGCCCAGCACCGGTTGCAGCAGCGCGAACTGCGCCGGGGCGCGACCTTCAAGGGCGATCAGGGCATCGTCGAGCGCGTCGATCACCGGCAGCAGATGGATCATCCGCCCGCGCAATTCGCGGGCGTTCTTCAAGGTATGCGGGCCGGCGCCTTCATGGCCGAGCTGGCCGATCATCAGCTCCAGCGAGTTGAAGGTGGCGACCATCGCGCCACGCATGCCGCCGACCTTGTCGGCGCCGGCTTCGCGGGCCAGGTAGGTGTCGCAGTAGCGGATCGCCTCGCCGAACCAGCTGCCGGTGGCGCCGACCACCACGGGCGCCAGCCGGCGCGGCCAGAACACCGCGCCAACCACCGCCGCACAAACGATCCCCAGGCAGATTTCCTGGGCCCGGGACGAGGCCACGTCGAACACTGCCAGCGGGTTGTCGACCACCGCCAGGGCGATCATCGGCAGGGTGTAGCCGGCCAGCATCAGCACGTAGTTGTTGGCCGTGCGCAAGTTCAGCGAGAGGAACAGCAACGTGCCGGTCCACAGGGCGATGGCGATGCTCAGCAGCAGCGGGGATTGCACCAGCGGCGGCACCAGCAGGATTGCCCCACCTGCGCCCAGCAGTGTGCCCAGGGCGCGGTACAGCGCCTTGGAGGTGGTCGGGCCGAGGAATGGGCTGGAGACGATATAGACCGTGGCCATGGCCCAGTAAGGGCGTGGCAGCTGCATCAGCAGAGCGATATACAGGGCAATCATCGACGCGGCGAAGGTGCGCACGCCGTAGAACCAGTCGCGGGCCGGCGGGACCGAGCTGAAGAAGCCATTCATGGCTGCAGGCCTGCCTGTTCGAAGGCATGGATGACCCGCAAGGTGGCCTCCAGGTCGGCCTGGTCGATGCCTCCAAGCACCTCACGACGCAGGCGTACCAGCTCGCCTTCGATGGACTCGGCCAGGGCGCGGCCCTCGACGGTCAGGCTCAGCGCCTTGGCACGACGGTCCAGAGGGTCCTCGCTGCGGCATACCAGGCCAGCCTTGCACAGTTGGTCGAGCAGGCGCACCAGCGACGGGCTTTCCAACCCGGCCGCCTGGGCCACCGCCACCTGATGCACGCCATCGCCCAGGCGCACGATCATCAGCAAGGGGACGGCGCAGGCTTCGGAAATGCCATAGCCGGTCAGGGCGCCCTGACACAGGCGGCGCCAGTGCCGGGCAGCCACAACCATGCCGCTGCTGATCTTCAGGTGCAGTGCGTCGAGGGACATGTGAGAACCGAGGATATTCATAGTTTGCTAACTATCAATATACGCCCTGCCCTCCCCCTGTCGTCAACCGCAGGTGACGGAGGGCAAAGATGAAAGGTTGTTCATGATCCCTGCAGGCACGCTGCGCTCAAGGCTGGATCTGGTCTTCCAGCTTCATGGTCAGCGCCAGCGTGCTGCCCAGCTGGATCGCCTGGTCGCGCCAGCCCAGGTAGCGCGCCGCGTCGCGGCTGCTGAAATGCACCGCCAGCTCCTCGGCGGCCTGCATCACCCCGGTCGCCGCCGCCAGTTCCAGCCAGTACAGGCCGGCCTTGGTGTCAGCCTCCACATACACGCCATGCAGCAATCGGTAGCCCACCTCGAAGCGACAGCGCTTCTCACCACGCTCGGCGCCGCGCAGGAACCATTGGTAGGCCTCGAGCGGATCGACCTGCCACACCTGGTCGCCCTCGCACACCTCCTCCTCGTACAGATCGCCCAGCGCCGCGGCGGCATGCACCATGCCCCGCTCGAAAGCATGGCGGTAGTATTCGGCCGCATTGACGTAGGAAACATCCACGCCCTTGCCGAAGTACTGCTGCTGCCCAAGGTTGAACCAGGCCGCAGCATTGCCCTGCAACGCCGCCATGCGCAACAGGTGCCCCGCCAGCACCGTGTCGCCGCGCCAGTATTTGCCATTGAGCCAGATCCAGCCCAGGTCATTGAGCGCCGCGACATTGCCCAGCAGGGCCTGGCGGCAGAGGTCGTGGTAGACCGCCTGCAGGTCGACTGCCTCGTCCAGGCGGTCGATCAGGCCAAAGCGCTCGCCGCTCAGGGCCTGCTGGGCGGGCATGCCCACCCCGGCGAACAGCCGGTGGCGCTGCCCGGGGCGGGCCGGCGCCGGAACGATCCGCTCGGGTAGAAGCCGGGCAAGCAGCGAATGGATATTGCTGGCGGCAGACATGTTCATCCTCATTGAACGACCCACAGCTCCAACCTCCACTGTGGTGAGGCGTGATTCTGCGCGATGCCACGACAAAACCTGTCGCGAACGAATTGATCCCAGGCAACCAAATGCATCTTCCTTGATCTGAGCAGGCTGTGGCCAATTGCCATGCCCTGCCCGTGCCGCCATCCTATGCCGGCAAGCCTAGACAAGGACGTTTCCTTTTGCCGTTCGCCACCACCCGCGCCACCCTCAGCCGCCAATGGGCATTGCTGCGCCAGCTACCCAGCCGCTCTCCCGGGATCACCAGTGCCGAACTGGTGTGGCGCCTGCGTGACGTGGGCTTCAATGTCAGCAAGCGCACGGTCGAGCGCGACCTCAACGAGCTGTCGCTGATCTTTCCGCTGGAGCGCAATGACAAGAGCATCCCGTTCGGCTGGCACTGGTCAGCCAACGCCGGCGGCGAGTTGCGTGGGAACTTCGACCTGCAGGGGTATTTGCGCGGCGATACGTTGCAGCCTGGCCAAGGGGAAGGCATCGAACTGCAGGCGTGGATCAGCGACTTGCTGGCTCGCCGTCTGCGCGAGACGCCGCTGACCGCGGACATGCAGTTGACCGCGCTGGATCAGGGGCACCGATTGCGGGCAACCGTGGCGGATGGCTGGCCCTTGCGCTGGTGGTTGCTGAGCCAGGGGGATGGGCTGGTGGTGGAAGCGCCGCAGGCATTGCGCGAGGAGATTGCGCGGACATTGGCCAGTGCGGCGGCGCAATACCTGGAATGACTGGAGGCCCAATCGCGGGGCCGGATATCTAGCGCTGCATCCCCCAGCGCCGCACGGTCAGCCGTTCGAGGGTGTTGAACACCAGCCCCTCCACCAACAGGCCGATCAGGATCACCACCGCCAGCCCGGCGAACACCTTGTCGGTGTACAACTCGTTGCGGTTCTGGAAGATGTACCAGCCAAGCCCGCCTTTGCCACTGCTCGCGCCAAACACAAGCTCGGCGGCGATCAGCGTGCGCCAGGCGAAAGCCCAGCCAATCTTCAGCCCCGACAGGATCGACGGCAGCGCCGCTGGCACCAGAATGTGCAACACCAGACGCAGGCCGCGCAGCCCGTAGTTGCGCCCGGCCATGCGCAGGGTCTCGGACACACCGAGAAAGCCTGCGTAGGTGTTCAGCGCCAGCGCCCATAGCACCGAGTGCACCAGCACAAAGATCAGGCTGTTGTCGCCCAGGCCGAACCAGAGCAAGGCCAGCGGCAGCAGGGCTATGGCCGGCAGCGGGTTGAACATCGAGGTCAGCGTGCCCAGCAGGTCGCGCCCCAGCTGCGTCGAGACGGCCAGGCTGGTCAGGCCGAATGCCAGGACGATGCCCAGCACATAGCCCTTGAGCAGCACCACCAGCGAAACGCCGACCTTGGCTGGCAGCTCGCCGCTGAGCAGCCCGCCCCACAATGCGCTGGAGGTCTGCAGGAAGCCCGGCAGCAGCAGGTCGTTGCCGGTGTAGCGAGCCACCGCCTCCCAGGCCGCCGCGAGCAGTATCAGGATCACAGCCTTGCGCAGCCAACCCTGTTGCCACAACCGTTGCACCAGCGGCAGCGCGCGTTCCAGCGGCACTCCGGGCAGGGGTTGCAACAGCACTTCGTATTCCTGGCGTACAGGTGTCGTGGTCATGTAATGGCTCCTGTTCAGTAGGCAATACGGATATCGTTGAAACCCAGATCACCCGCGTTTTGCGGGGCGTCGGCCTCGTCGAACAGCAACCGGTGGATGCGTCGGGCACTGGCCTGGAAGTCGCTGGCGCCGAGGCTGCCGAGGTCGTACTGATGGCTGTGCACCTCGGCCCGCACGCGCCCGGGATGCGGCGACAACAGCAGGATGCGGTTGCCCACCACCAGCGCCTCTTCGATGGAATGGGTGACGAACAACAGGGTGAAACGCACCTCCTCCCACAGCAGCAGCAGCTCCTCCTGCATCTTGCGCCGGGTGAGCGCATCGAGCGCGGCGAACGGCTCGTCCATCAACAGGATCTTCGGTTGCGTGGCCAGTGCCCGGGCGATCGCCACGCGGGCTTTCATGCCGCCGGACAAGGTATGGGGGTATGCGTCGGCGAAGGCGGCCAGGCCGACCTTCTCCAGGTAATGCAGCGCCCGCTCTTCGGCCTCGGCGCGCTTGAGCTGGCCGGACACCAGCAGCGGGAACATCACGTTCTGCTTCACCGTCTTCCAGGGCGGCAGCTGGTCGAATTCCTGGAACACCACGATGCGGTCGGGCCCAGGGCCGCGCACCGGCTGGCCCTGCAGCAGGATCCGCCCTTCCCGGGGCTCGATGAAGCCAGCCACGGCCTTGAGCAAGGTGGACTTGCCGCAGCCGGACGGGCCGAGCAGGACGAAACGGTCGGCGCGGTCGACTTCGAAGCTGACTTGATGGGTGGCCCGCACCACGCGTTGGGCAGTGCGGTATTCGAGGCTCAGGTTGTCCACCGCCAGCAGCGGTGGCGTGGCGACACGGCTCAGGGTGCTGGCCGCGTGGCCTGGCAATGGGGCGGTCATTGGCGGTCAGCTCCCTTGCAGCGGGCGTTCATCCTGGAAGAAATAGTCCTTCCACGATTCGGGTTTGTGCTTGATCGCGCCGACCCGGTAGAGGAACTCGGCCAGCTTGTAGGTGTTCTTCGGAGTGACGGTGAATTCGTACTGCGGATTGTCGATCAGCTTGATCAGCGTCTCGCGGTCGATCTTGGCCTTGGTCACGCGGATGTAGGTATCGGCCGCGGCGGCCTTGTCTTTCTGGGCGAAGTCGGCGGCTTCGGCAAGGGCATCAACGAAGGCCTTGTAGGTCTTGGGATTGTCCTTGCGGAATTTCTCGGTGGCGAACAGCAGGGTCGGTGAGTTGGGGCCGAGCAGGTCGTAGCTGTTGAGCACCACGTGCACGTTCTTGTTGGCCAGTACCTGGTCCTGGAACGGCGGGTTGGAGAAGTGCCCGTTAAGCTCGGTGCCGCCGGCCAGCAAGGCCGCAGTGGCGTCCGGGTGCGGCACGGCCAGGGTGTACTTGTCCAGGCGGTTGTATTCCTTGTCGCCCCACTGCCGTGCGGCGGCATACTGCAGGAAGCGCGACTGCACCGAAACCCCCACCGCTGGGACGGCGATACGATCTTTCTCGGAAATATCAGCGATGGTCTTCACATTGGGATTGCTGCTGACCAGGTAGTAGGGGAAGTTGCCCAGTGAGGCAACGGCCTTGACGTTCTGGCGGCCCTTGGTGCGATCCCACACGGTGAGCAGCGGCCCGACGCCGGCGCCGGCGATGTCCACCGAGCCGGACAGCAACGCGTCGTTGATCGCCGCGCCACCGGAGAGCTGGGCCCAGTCGACCTTGATGTCGAGACCCTGCTCCTTGCCGTGCTTCTCGATCAGTTGCTGGTCACGGACCACGTTGAGCAGCAGGTAGACGATGCCGAACTGCTCGGCGATGCGGATCTGCCCTTCGGCGTGAGCCACGGTGGGCGCCGCCAGACTGCCAACAACCAGGCTGGCGCCCAGGCCGATACTTGCCGCCAGGCGGCTGATGGATTTGCGCATGGTGTATTTCCTCAGTCGTCAGAACGGGGCATCGCCCTGGATGGTGGTGCGGTACAGCTTGCGGCGCAGGTGCGCGGGGCAACCGGTGGCCAGGTGGATCAGCGAGCGGTTGTCCCAGAACACCAGGTCGTGGGGCTGCCATTGATGGCGGTAGAGGTTCTGCTCCAGCACGCTCAGGGCGTACAGCTGTTGCAGCACGTCGCGGCTTTCGTCATCCGGCAGGCCGACGATACGGGTGGTGAAGCCTTCGCTGACGAACAGCGCCTTGCGGCCGTTCTCCGGATGAGTACGCACCACCGGGTGGATGACCTCCTGGACCTGGGCCAGTTGCTCGGCGGTCAGCGTCGGGCGCCAGTTGCCTTCGAACTTGGTCTCGGCGTAGCGGGCGGTATAGGAATGGGCGGCACTGCGGCCCTCGACGACCCGGCGCAGGGCTTCGGGCACCGCGTCCCAGGCCTTGTGCATGTCGGCGAACAAGGTGTCGCCGCCCTCGCTGGGCAGCTCCTGGGCGTGCAGCATCGAGCCCAGGCTCGGCAGTTCCTTGTACGACAGGTCCGAGTGCCAGAACTTGCCGGCGTCGCCCAGTCCGACGTTGCGACCGTTCTCGACGATGTTGGACACGATCAGGATCTCGGGATGGCCGGTGAGCAGGAACTGCTTGAGCACATGGATCTGCAGTTCGCCGAACCGGCGGCTGAAGGCGATCTGTTGTTCAGGGGTGATGCGCTGGTCGCGAAACACCAGGACATGGTGGTCCAGGTGGGCGCGGTGAATGCGGGTGAAATCCTCGGCATTGACCGGACGGCTCAGGTCGAGGCCGATGATCTCGGCGCCAACGGCGCCGGGGAACGAGCGGATGTCGAAGGTTTGCGGTTGGGCGCTGTCGATGGTCGACAAGGCGTTCGAGGCGGCTGGCATTGTTCACTCCCACGCAGTGCGCGACTCCAGGGCGCGCAACGATCGGAAACGCACGGGGATTGCCCGTGTGGGTTCGAGTCGTGCGGCGCGCCGATTGGTCAGCGGGTACGCAGTGGGGTGACTATAAAGTCATAAGAACAGTAATTTAAATATCTTTATTGCATATTCATATGAATATGCTCAGCCCCGCGCAAACAGCAAAAGGCAAAGCGCGGGAGCGAGCTTGCCCCGCTCCCGCGCGCGATCAACGCTCGCGCAAGGCTTCCGAACGGGCCTTGATGATCGGCTTGAGCAGGTAGCTCATGATGGTCTTCTTGCCGGTCATGATATCCACCGTGGCCACCATCCCCGGGATGATCAGCAGCGGCTTCTCGTCGGTGCCCAGGTGACTCTTCTCGGTACGCAGCTTGATCAGGTAATAGGTGGTCTTCTTGTCTTCGTCGGTGATGGTGTCGGCACCGATCTGCTCGAGCTTGGCCTTCATCCCGCCGTAGATGGTGTAGTCATAGGCGGTGAACTTGACCGTGGCTTCCTGGCCCGGGTGCAGGAAGGCGATGTCCTTGGGCAGGATCTTCGCCTCGACCACCAGGGTGTCGTCCAGCGGCACGATCTCGATGATGTCGCTGCCCGGCTGGATCACGCCGCCGATGGTGTTGACCAGCAGCTGCTTGACGATACCGCGCACCGGCGAGATGACCATGGTGCGGTGCACGCGGTCGTCCAGCGCCTTGCTGGTGGCGGTGGCCTTGTTCAGCTCGGTACGGGCCTCGTTGAGCTGGGTCAGCGCCTCGCTGCGGAACTTGCCGCGGGTCTCCTCGATCTTGCTCTCGACCTCCTTGATCGCCGCCTCGGCCCGCGGGATGGCCAGGGTGGTGGAGTCCATCTGGCCCCGGTTCTCGACTTCGGCGCGGCGCAGGCGCAGCACCTCGACCTGGGAAATAGCACCCTGAGCCACCAGTGGCTCGGACATCGAGATTTCCTGGCGCAACAGCTGCAGGCTGTTGGCGTACTGGGCGCGCTTGGAGTTGAACTCGCGCAGCTCCTGCTGCTTCTGCACCAACTGCTGCTGCAGGCCGCCGATCTCATCCTGCAACTGCTGGCGACGGCTCTGGTACAGCGATTGCTCGTTGGCGGCCTGGCTCGGCGCGGCCTTGCGCAGCTCTTCGTCGATCTGCAGCGGCTTGTCCTCGACCTCGGCCGTGAGGCGCTGCACGCGCAAGGCCATGGCCAGACGCGAAGCCTCGGTCTCGTCGACATTGGAGGCAAAGCGGGTCTCGTCCAGACGCAGCAGCGGCTGGCCGACTTCAACGATCTCCCCCTCCTTGGCGAAGATCTCGGCAACGATGCCGCCTTCGAGGTTCTGGATCTTCTGCACCTTGGACGACGGGATGGCCTTGCCCTCCCCGCGCGTCACCTCGTCGATGGGCGCGACGCTGGCCCAGACGATGAGAAACAGGAAGAACGCGATCACCCCCCAGATGGTCAGGCGCACCACTCGCGGCGCGTCCTCGATCAGCGCCTTGTTGACCTCGGGCAGCGGCTGCCCGGCCAGCGACTCGGAGCCCTTGAAGTAGCGGCGCAGGTTGTCCTTGAAACGCCCCATATCCAGCTTATGCAACACTGATCTGCCCCTTCTTCAGCGCATCCATGACGGCGGCTTTCGGGCCATCCGCGACGATCTGTCCACGATCGATGACGATCAACCGGTCCACCAGCGACAGCAGCGATGCCCGGTGGGTGACCAGCAGCACGGTCTTGTTCTCGATGACCGCGGCCAGGCGCTGTTTGAGGCGCTCCTCACCGGTGTTGTCCATGGCGCTGGTGGGTTCGTCGAGCAGCAGGATCTGCGGGTTGAGCAGCAGCGCCCGCCCCAGGGCGACGTTCTGCCGCTGGCCACCGGAGAGGTTCTGCCCGCGCTCGCCGACCTGCAACTCGTAGCCGTCGGGGTGCAGGCGGGCGAATTCGTGCACGCCGGCCAACTCAGCGGCCTGCAAAATCAGCTCGTCCTCGATGTAGCGGGCGCCACTGACCAGGTTGTCGCGCAGGGTGCCGGCCAGCAGTTGGATATCCTGGGGCACATAGCCGATGTTGTGGCGCAGTTCGCTGACGTCGATCTGGCGGATGTCCACGCCATCGACCAACAGCGAGCCGTTGTCCGGCTCGTACAGGCCGACGATCAGCTTGGCCAGCGAGCTCTTGCCCGAGCCGCTGCGGCCGATGATGCCGACCTTCTCGCCTGGGCGGATGTTCAGGTTGATGCCCTTGAGCGCCTGGTTCTGCTGGTTCGGGTAGGTGAACTCGACGCCGCGGAACTCGATGGCGCCCTGCAGCACCTGGCGGCTCAGCGGGCGCTCCTCGAAGTTGCGCTCCTGGGGCAGTTCCATCATCTGGTCGGTGGCGACCATGGTCACCTTGGCTTGCTGGTAGCGGGCCAGCAGGCCGTTCAGCGAGCCCAGCGGGCCAAGGGCGCGACCGCTGAGCATGTAGCAGGCCACCAGGCCGCCCATGCTGAGGTTGCCGTCGATGATCAGGTACACGCCCACGCAGATCATCGCCACGCCGGCCAACTGCTGGATCAGCAGGGTGATGTTCATGGCCAGGCCCGACAGCACCTTGACCCGCAGTTCCAGGCGGCTGAGGGTGCCGAGGGTCTGCTCCCACATGTACTGGCGCTCGCTCTCGGCGTTGTTGACCTTGATCCCGTCCAAGCCGGCCAAGGTCTCGATCAGGCTCGACTGGCGCTCGGAGGCCAGGGCCATGGTGCGTTCCATGGTCGCCATCAGCGGCTTCTGCAACGCGTAGCCGATACCCAAGGCCAAGGGGAAGGCAAGGACCGGGATCCACACCAGGTGCCCGCCGATGATGGCGATGACCATCAGGATCAGCAGGGTGAACGGCAGGTCGATCAGGCTGGTCAGCGTCAGCGAGGCGAGAAAGTCGCGCAGGCCCTGGAACTCATGGATGTTCTGGGCAAAGCTGCCGACCCGCGCCGGGCGGTACTTCATGGCCATGCCGACGATGCGCTCGAACAGCGTCGCCGAGATGATCAGGTCGGTCTTCTTGCCGGCCAGGTCCAGACAGAGACTGCGCAGCCCCTTCAGAACCAGGTCGAAGACATAGGCCCCGGCGATACCCACCGCCAGCACCCATAGCGTCGAGGTGGCCTGGTTGGGCACGACGCGGTCGTACACGTTCATCACGAACAGCGGCGCGGCCAGGGCGATCAGGTTGATCACCAGGCTGGCGGCGATGGCATCGATGTACAGCCATTTGCTGCGCAGCAGCGTGTCGCGGAACCAGGAGCGCGCGCGTGGGATCAGGTTGCCGTGGTTGACGTCGAACTTGTGCTGGGGCTGGGCGAAGAACACCTTGCCGCTGTAGTCGCCCTGCAACGCCTCACGGGTGACATGCACTTCGCCGCCGTCGCTCTCGCTGAGCAGCAGCCGCGCGGTGTCCTCGTTTTCCCAACCCAGCAGCACCGCGCAGCGGCCTTCCTTGAGCAGCAGCATCGCCGGCATGGCGATGCTGGGTATCTGCTCCAGCTTGCGCTGCAACAGGCGCCCCTGCAGCCCGGCCCGGGCGGCCGCACGCGGCAGCAGCTCGGCGGTCAGGCGTTGCGAGGGCAAGGGCAGCCCGGTGGTCAGCATGGCCCGGCTGGCGGGCTTCTGATGCAGGACACACAGGGTCAGCAGACTGTCCAGCAGCGGGTCGTCATGCTGACTGCGTGGATCGTGGCTGAGTTGGACTCGACTGACTTCGGATTCCACGCGGCGCTCTCTTCATCCTTGCGGGGGTGGGTTCAAGGCGCCTTTCAGTTCATGCCTGGCAGGTTCACCTTGGGTTTCAGGTCGTTCTGCACAACGGTGGCCATCGGGGCTACGACACCCTGGCTCTTGAGCAGCTGGCCAATGGTCGCCTTGATTCGGTACTGAGTAAACATTTGTATGTTCTTCACCTCTACCAGACGACGCTGGGCGGTGAAGGTTTCATTCTCGCTGTCGAGCAAGTCGAGCAGGGTTCGCTCGCCCAGGCCGAACTGCTGTTGGTAGGCGCTGCGCACCCGGTTGCTGTGATCGACGTACTGCTGGGCGATCGGCACCTGGGCGTTGGCGTTTTCCAGAGCATTCCATGCCAAGCCTAACTCCTCATTGAGCTGGCGCAAGGCGTTGTTGCGAATGTCCAGGGCCTGGTTGGCCAGATACGACTTCGATTCCAGGTCCGCCTTGTTGCTGCCGCCGGCGTACAGGTTGAAGTTCATGCGCAGCATGGCCTGCCACTCGTTGTTGTGGCCCACCGCGCCGTCGAGGTTGTTGTCGGCCGTTCGTCCGAGTTCGGCATCGAAACGCGGATAGAAAGTAGACTTTGCCGCTTCGTATTGCTTCTCGGCAGCCGCGATGTCCGACTCGGCCGAACGCAGGATCGGGCTCTCTTCGACCAGTTGGTGACGCGCCTCTTCGAGGGTGGCCGGCAGCAGGTCGACAAATGGCGCGGGCGTGCTTAACTCGTCGGGCATTTGCCCGACGACGCTCAGGTAGTTGGTGTTGGCATCGGCCAGGTTGGTCTGCTCGGTGATCAGGTTGTTGCGGGCCTGGGCCTGGCGCGCTTCAGCCTGGTCGAGGTCGGCCATGCGGCCTACGCCACGGCTGGTGCGCAACTTGATCTGGTCGAGGATGCGCTCATGGTTGCGCAGGTTTTCTTCGGCCAGGCGCACCATCTCACGGCGCGACAGGACGTCCAGGTAGACCTGGGCGACGGTCAGCGCGGTACGCTCGGAGGTGCCCAGCAATGAATAGGCGCGAGCGTTGACGGTGGCTTGTTGACGCCCGACCTCGCTGGAGGTGGCAAAACCGTCAAAGACCATCTGCCGCAGGCGGATCGCCGATTCGCCACGGTTGAGCGTCTCCCAGCGGTTGCGGGTGCTTGGGCTGTCGGTGCCCTCGCGGCCATAACCGGCCGTCACATCGACCCGCGGCAAATAGCCGCCCTGGGCTGCACGCAGTTGGTAATCCGCAGCCGTACGGGCGTTCACGCCGGCCTGGATTTCCGGGTGTACCTCGAGGGCCTTCTGCATGGCTTCAGGCAAGGTTTGTGCTTGAGCGAAAGAGGCGGCGAGAGCGAAAGGAAGAGCGGTGAACAGTGACGCACGCATTTTTACTGGTTCCCGAGAGAGCTGTTGTCCCAAATCACAATCGAAGCCGTGCCTGCCTTGGAAAATGGCGAACCCTGATCTGTATGTAGGAAGCTTCCGAATAGGCAGTGCGGATTAATACAAAAGAAAGGGCTTGGCTGGCCAAATATCAATGTGACATTACCTTGGCGATTGTTTAGGATGGCAGCCAGAAGGTCAATAGTTTGGCATAAACTTAATAGCCAGAAATTATAGACGTAAAATTGACGCAATTATGCGTCAAAAACATTATTGAAACATTCCATCAGTCGCCGCCTTCGTATGCCGGCCGGGCATGGAAGCCAACTGAACGGGTAGTCCGGAGAGTCCAATGAGCACTGTTGTTGCCATCGTCAAAAGCATTGTTGGCCAAGTCATCGCAGTTTCCCCAGAAGGCATCCGGCGCGTACTGATCGAAGGCGATCGCCTGCTTGCCGGTGAACAGGTAGACACCGGCACTGGCGGCGCGGTCACTCTGGAGCTGGCCGACGGCCGTCTGCTCGACCTCGGTCGCGACACCCAGTGGAATGCCGACGCCCCCGACAGCAGCATCGACCTGAGCCAGGCCACCGCCCAGGCGGCGCCCTCGGTCGAGGAGCTGCAACAAGCCATCGCCGCCGGCGTCGACCCGACCACCGAACTGGAGGCCACCGCAGCCGGCCCGGCCGCGGCAGGCGGCGGTTCGGTAGGCGGCGGGCATAGCTTCGTCCTGCTCCAGGAAACCGCCGGGGTGGTCGACCCGACCATCGGCTTCCCCACCGGCCCAATAGGCTTTGCCAACGGGCTGGGTATTGATGAGCAGGGCGGGCTGGACGGCAACAACGCCAGTACCAACACCACCAACGCCCCGCTCACCACAGGCCTGACTCTCAGCGCCACTCCCACGATCACCGAGGCGGGTGGCGTAATTGTCTATACCGCCACCGTAGGCCAGCCACCGCTGACCAACCTGACCGTGACCCTGTCCAATGGCGCTGTCATCGTGATCCCGGCGGGCCAGACCACCGGCACCGTCAACGTCAATGTCCCGGCCAACGACACGCCCTACATCGATGGCGGCCAGATCTCCGCGACCATCACCGGAACCAGCGGCGGCAACGGCCTGATCGTCACGCCAAGCACTACGCCGGCGGTGACCGAGGTCACCGACACCATCGATACCACCACTGCCACGCTGACCGCCAACCCAAGCGTGACCGAAGGTGGCGTGATCACCTACACCGTGACCCTGACCAACCCGGCCCAGACCCCAGTCACCGTCACCCTGTCCAATGGCCAGACCGTCACCATCGAAGCCGGCAAGTCGTCAGGCAGCGTCGATTTCCAGACCCCGGCCAACGACGTCTATAACAATGGCAGCACCGTCAGCACCACGATCACGGGGGCAACGGGCGGTAATTTCGAGAATCTGGTGCCAAACCCGACACCAGCGGAAACGAAGATCAACGACTCCGTCGACACTACCACCGCCACCCTGACCGCGACCCCAAGCGTGACCGAAGGTGGCGTGATCACCTACACCGTGACCCTGACCAACCCGGCCCAGACTCCGGTCACCGTCACTCTGTCCAATGGGCAGACTATTACCGTCAAGGCCGGCGAAAGCACTGGCAGCGTCGACTTCCAGACCCCGGCTAACGACGTATTCGTCAACGGCAGCACGGTCAGCACCAGCATCACTGGTGTCACCGGTGGCAACTTCGAGAAGCTGGAACCCGACACTACGCCGACCCAGACCGTGATCAGCGACAGCATCGACACGGTGACCGTCAGCATCGCCAGCAATGGCAACGTGACCGAGGCCGAACAGCCGACCTTCACTGTATCGGTCAGCCAGAAGCTCGACCATGACCTGACCGTGACCCTGTCCAATGGCGCCACTGTGGTCATCAGCGCCGGCCAGACCCAGGCCACCTACAGCCTGCCGGCCCAGGGCGACGACGTATTCAAGGACGCCGGCTCCGTGACCCTCGGCGTGACCGATGCCAGCGTGGCGGGCAAGACCTTCGAGAGCCTGCAGTTGGGTGGCGATGCCACCGTGCAGATCACCGACACCGTCAGTGAAGTGGTCGCAACCCTCACTGCCGACAAGACCACTGTGTCCGAAGGTGGCCAGATCACCTACACCGTGACCCTGACCAATGCCCAGGGTCTGCCGGTCAACGGCCATAATGGCCTGACCTTCACCCTGACCGATGGCACCAAGGTCACCATTCCGGCAGGCAGCACCAGCGGCACCTTCACCATCAC
>NZ_JBYSYW010000028.1:0-79669 GCF_058783825.1 Pseudomonas sp. FW305-96 | reverse complement strand
TCTTTCTATCTATAGCGCGTGTCACAGCACACCTGCGCCCCGAAGCCCCTGCACCGCTTCCCCACTCAGCCCCAGCACATCCATCAGCACCGCCTCGGTGTGTTCCCCCAGCAATGGAGGCGCATGACGATACTCCACCGGCGTCTCCGACAACCGGATCGGGCTGGCCACCTGCGGCACGCTGCCCGCCAGCGGATGTGGAACATTCACCGCAAGCCCACGCGCCAATACCTGTGGGTCCTGGAACATCTGCGCCAGGTCATTGATCGGCCCGCATGGCACACCCGCCTTCTCCAGCTCTGTGACCCATTCAGCCGTGGTCTTGAACACCGTAGCCTGACGAATCAACGGAATCAGCTCCGCACGGTTGGCTACCCGCTGCTTATTAGTAGAGAACCGCGGGTCATCCGCCCACTGCGCCTGCCCCGCCACTTCAGCAAACTTGCGGAACTGCCCGTCATTACCCACGGTAAGAATGAAATTGCCATCCGCCGTCGGGAAGTCCTGGTAGGGCACGATATTGGGGTGCGCATTGCCCAACCGCCGTGGCGGGTTGCCAGTGGTGAGGTAGTTCATCGCCTGATTGGCCAGGCAGGCCACCTGCACATCCAGCAACGCCATATCGATATGCTGACCTATCCCAGCCTGATCACGATGCGCCAAGGCCGCAAGAATCGCCACGGTGGAATACAGCCCGGTCAGGATGTCAGTGAGAGCCACCCCCACCTTCATCGGCCCCGCGCCCTCCTCTCCCTCCGGGCGCCCGGTCAGGCTCATCAAGCCGCCCAGCCCCTGGATCATGAAGTCATAGCCAGCACGCTTGGCATATGGCCCGGTCTGGCCGAAGCCGGTGATCGAGCAATAGATAAGCTTCGGGTTGATGGCCTTCAGACTTTGGTAATCCAACCCGTAGGCTGCCAGCCCGCCCACCTTGAAGTTCTCGATGAGGATATCCGACTTCGCCGCCAGCTCGCGCACCAGGCGCTGGCCTTCGGGCTGAGTGAAGTCGATGGTCACCGAGCGCTTGTTACGGTTGGCCGATAAGTAGTAGGCCGCCTCGCTGGTATTCTCGCCCTGGGCATCGCGCAGGAAAGGCGGCCCCCAGGAGCGGGTGTCGTCACCCGCGCCGGGGCGCTCCACCTTGATTACATCCGCCCCAAGATCGGCGAGGATCTGGCCGGACCAGGGGCCGGCCAATACCCGGGAAAGATCCAGCACCCGCAGATGGGAAAGCGCACCCATTGCCTGGCTCCTCTATTAATAGAACGCCTGGATGCCAGTCTGTGCGCGCCCAAGGATCAGCGCATGCACGTCGTGAGTACCTTCATAGGTGTTGACCACCTCGAGGTTGACCAGGTGGCGGGCGACGCCGAACTCGTCGGAGATGCCGTTGCCGCCCAGCATGTCCCGCGCCAGGCGGGCGATGTCCAGGGCCTTGCCGCAGGAGTTGCGCTTCATGATCGAGGTGATTTCCACCGCTGCGGTGCCTTCGTCCTTCATACGACCCAAGCGTAGGCAGCCTTGCAGGGCCAGGGTGATCTCGGTCTGCATGTCGGCCAGTTTTTTCTGGATCAGCTGATTGGCGGCCAGTGGGCGGCCAAACTGCTGACGATCCAGGGTGTATTGGCGAGCGGTGTGCCAGCAGGCCTCGGCGGCACCCAGCGCACCCCAGGAGATGCCGTAGCGGGCCGAGTTCAGGCAGGTGAACGGGCCTTTGAGGCCGCGCACATCGGGGAATATGTTCTCTTCCGGCACAAACACGTTGTCCATGACGATCTCGCCGGTGATCGAAGCACGCAGGCCGACTTTGCCATGGATGGCCGGAGCACTGAGGCCGTCCCAGCCTTTCTCCAGCACGAAGCCACGGATATCGCCGGCATCGTCCTTGGCCCAGACCACGAACACATCGGCGATCGGGCTGTTGGTGATCCACATCTTGCTGCCGCTCAGACGATAACCACCGTCGACCTTGCGGGCGCGGGTGATCATCGAGCCCGGGTCGGAACCATGGTTGGGCTCGGTCAGGCCGAAGCAGCCGATCCATTCGCCACTGGCCAGCTTCGGCAGGTACTTCTGCTTCTGTGCCTCGGTACCGAACTCATTGATCGGCACCATGACCAGCGACGACTGCACGCTCATCATCGAGCGGTAGCCGGAGTCGATACGCTCCACCTCGCGGGCGATCAGGCCGTAGCAGACGTAGTTCAGGCCACTGCCGCCGTACTGCTCGGGAATGGTCGCGCCAAGCAGGCCGACTTCACCCATCTCACGGAAAATCGCCGGATCCGTCTGTTCATGACGGAACGCCTCCAGCACACGGGGCGCCAGCTTGTCCTGGGCGAACTGATAGGCGCTGTCACGGACCATGCGCTCTTCTTCAGTGAGCTGCTGATCCAGCAGCAGCGGGTCGATCCAGTTGAAGCTTGCCTTGCCAGCCATGTGCGGATTCCTCGAAAGATGGGAACGAAATTGTTGTGCTGGATTGATCCTAGGCCTGTTTGGCGTGAGGGACAAACGAGGATTGCGCACCGTTTAGTGATATTTTCTCACTTCGTAATCATCAGAATGCCCTGCTCAACGCCTGACATGTGAGGTTCACGTACATGCGCCGAAAGATTCCCAGCACCACCGCCCTGGTCTGCTTCGAGGCGGCCGCACGTCACGAGAGCTTCACCAAGGCCGCCCAGGAACTGGCCCTGACCCAGGGCGCCGTCTGTCGGCAGATCGGCAGCCTTGAGGCCTTCCTCAATGTCGAGCTGTTCCGTCGCTCGCGCCGGGGCGTGAAACTGACCGAAGCCGGGCTCTCCTACAGTCGCCAGGTAACCGCACAGCTGGATGCGGTGGAGCGCGACACGCTTTCGGTGATGCGCCAGCAAGGCGCCAATGTGATCGAGCTGGCGGTAGTGCCGACCTTCGGCACCCAGTGGTTGCTGCCGCGGCTGAAAGACTTCCAGCAGCGTCACCCGGAGGTCACGGTCAACCTGACCAACCGCACCCGCCCCTTCCTGTTCGCCGACACGCCCTTCGATGCCGCCATCTACTTCGGCGACGCCGACTGGTCGGGCACCCAATCCCACCGACTGATGGGCGAGAACCCCGTGCCGGTGTGCAGCCCTTCCCTGCTGGAAGGGCAAGCCAGCCTCGACGCCCAGCGCATTGCCGACTTGCCGCTGCTGCAGCAGACCACCCGCCCTTATGCCTGGCGACAATGGTTCGACGGCTTGGGGATGAGTGTCGAACGCGACATGACCGGCCCGCGCTACGAGCTGTTTTCGATGCTCGCCCAGGCCGCCATGCATGACATGGGCATTGCGCTGATTCCACCGTTCCTGATCCAGCGCGAGCTGCAGGAGGGCCGACTGATGGTCGCTAACAGGCATGCCCTGACCAGTGACAAGGCCTACCATCTGATGATCCCCGAGCGGAAGGTCGAGTCCGCCTCGCTACGGGCGTTCCGCGACTGGCTGGTGGCGCAGGCGCAACAGTACACCGCCACGAAATAGGGTGAAACGGTCAAAGCTGACCCCGTAGTCAATTATTTTAAACACCTACAAATATATGGAATTGTCGCAAATTCGTAATCTGTTCCGCTCACCCTGAAAAACATAGCAACCCTAGTTACTGCGCGGGTTTGCAGCTGATTTTGCGACATTCAGCAAACTGAGAACGAAAATAGCGGAATTTTTTTCAAATTTTCTCCTAAGCTCCGCATAGCGCGTGCTTGACGGGTTGAGGGCAAATCGTTGCGACATACGGTCACAGGGTGACTTGTAGTTTTGACTTCGTTTCGCTTCAGAACCGGTTGAAGGCCCTCGGGTTCGTCTGCAAAATGCTTCCCCCGCCCCGGATCCGGCGGGGTCGTGCTCTACGACCACCCAGCCGCACCACCCGAAGTGCGCTGGTTCCTATAAAGACAAAAGGTCACCGCAGGAGACAAAGTCGTGCACATTGGTGTTCCTCTCGAGACGCAGACGGGTGAGACAAGGGTCGCCGCGACCCCGGAAACCATCAAGAAACTGGTTGGCCAGGGCCATCAGGTCACCGTGCAACGGGGGGCAGGGCTAAAGGCCAGCATTCCGGACAGTGCCTATGAGGCCGTTGGCGCCAACTTGGGCGAAGCCGCCGACGCCTTCGGCGCGCAGCTGGTGGTCAAGGTAGTCGCGCCCAGTGACCAGGAGTTGGCGCTGATCAACAGCGGCAGCCTGCTGGCAGGCATGCTCAACCCGTTCAACAACGAACTGATCGCCAAGATGGCCGAGCGCGGCATCACCGCCTTCGCCCTGGAAGCCGCACCGCGCACCTCACGCGCGCAGAGCCTCGACGTGCTGTCGTCCCAGGCCAACATCGCCGGCTACAAGGCCGTGCTGCTGGCCGCCCACCACTACCCACGCTTCATGCCCATGCTGATGACCGCCGCCGGCACCGTAAAGGCCGCCCGCGTGCTGATCCTCGGTGCCGGCGTGGCCGGCCTGCAGGCCATCGCCACGGCCAAGCGCCTGGGCGCGGTGATCGAGGCGTCCGACGTGCGTCCGGCGGTAAAGGAGCAGATCGAGTCACTTGGCGCCAAGTTCATCGACGTGCCCTACGAGACCGACGAGGAACGCGAGTGCGCCGAAGGCGTGGGCGGCTACGCCCGGCCAATGCCGGCCAGCTGGATGCAGCGCCAGGCCCAGGCCGTGCACGAGCGAGCCAAGCAGGCGGACATCGTCATCACCACCGCGCTGATACCCGGACGCAAAGCGCCGACGCTGCTCAGCGCCGAGACCGTGGCGCAGATGAAACCCGGTTCGGTGGTCATCGACCTGGCCGCAGCCCAAGGCGGAAACTGCCCGCTGACCGTGGCCGACCAAGTGGTGATGGAGAACGGCGTGACCCTCGTCGGCCCGACCAACCTGCCGGCGCAGGTCGGTGCCGACGCCTCGGCGCTGTACGCGCGCAACCTGCTCGACTTCATGAAGCTGCTGTTCGACAAGGACGGCAACCTGGTCATCAACCTCGAAGACGACATCGTCGCCGCGTGCCTGATGTGCCGCGACGGCCAGGTCGTGCGCAAGAACGGCTGAGGAGCACGACAATGGAAGACATGCTGATTTCCCACGGCATCTACAACCTGATCATCTTCGTGCTGGCCATCTACGTGGGCTACCACGTGGTGTGGAACGTCACCCCGGCCCTGCACACACCGCTGATGGCAGTCACCAACGCCATTTCCGCGATCGTCATCGTCGGCGCCATGCTGGCCGCCGCGCTGACCGTGACCCCGGCCGGCAAGGTCATGGGCACCCTGGCCGTGGCGCTGGCCGCGGTCAACGTGTTCGGTGGCTTCCTGGTCACCCGCCGCATGCTGGAAATGTTCAAGAAGAAAACCAAGAACGAGGCGCAGAAGTAAGCATGAGCATGAATCTGGTAACGCTTCTGTACCTGGTCGCCTCGGTCTGCTTCATCCAGGCGCTCAAGGGCCTCTCGCACCCGACCACCTCACGCCGTGGCAACCTGTTCGGCATGATCGGCATGGGTATCGCGATCCTCACCACGGTGGGCCTCATCTACAAGCTTGGCGCCGAGCTGGCCACGGCAGGTATCGGCTACGTGATCGTCGGCCTGCTGGTCGGTGGTACCGCGGGTTCGATCATGGCCAAGCGCGTGGAGATGACCAAGATGCCCGAACTGGTCGCGTTCATGCACAGCATGATCGGCCTCGCCGCGGTATTCATTGCCATCGCAGCCGTGCTCGAACCACAGTCGCTGGGCATCGTCGCCGCCATCAGCGACCCGATCCCCACCGGCAACCGCCTCGAGCTGTTCCTTGGCGCGGCCATCGGCGCCGTCACCTTCTCAGGTTCCGTGATCGCCTTCGGCAAGCTGTCGGGCAAGTACAAGTTCCGCTTGTTCCAGGGCGCACCGGTACAGTTCGCCGGCCAGCACAAGTTGAACCTGATCCTGGGCCTGGCGACCATCGCCCTGGGGCTGCTGTTCACCTTCACCGGCCACTACAGCGCCTTCACCCTGATGCTGGCCCTGGCCTTCGTCATGGGCGTGCTGATCATCATCCCGATCGGCGGCGCCGACATGCCGGTGGTAGTGTCGATGCTCAACAGCTATTCGGGCTGGGCAGCAGCCGGTATCGGCTTCTCGCTGAACAACTCGATGCTGATCATCGCCGGCTCCCTGGTCGGTTCCAGCGGCGCGATCCTGTCGTACATCATGTGCAAGGCGATGAACCGTTCGTTCTTCAATGTGATCCTCGGTGGCTTCGGTGCCGACGTCGATGCCGGTGCCGCGACGGGTTCGAAAGAGCAACGCCCGGTGAAATCCGGTTCGGCCGACGACGCCACGTTCCTGCTGAGCAACGCCGACAGCGTGATCATCGTCCCAGGCTATGGCCTGGCGGTGGCCCGTGCCCAGCACGCGCTCAAGGAGCTGACCGAGAAGCTGACCCACAACGGCGTGACCGTGAAGTATGCGATCCACCCGGTGGCGGGGCGCATGCCCGGGCACATGAACGTGCTGCTGGCCGAGGCCGAGGTCCCGTACGACCAGGTGTTCGAGATGGAAGACATCAACGCCGAGTTCGGCCAGGCCGACGTGGTGCTGGTGCTGGGCGCCAACGATGTGGTCAACCCGGCGGCAAAGAACGATCCCAAGTCGCCGATCGCCGGCATGCCGATCCTCGAGGCCTTCAAGGCCAAGACCATCATCGTCAACAAGCGCTCCATGGCCAGCGGCTATGCCGGCCTGGACAACGAATTGTTCTACCTGGACAAGACCATGATGGTGTTCGGTGACGCGAAGAAGGTCATCGAGGACATGGTCAAGGCTGTGGAGTAGGTCCAACGAGCATCGCGGCCGCTTGTACAAGACAAACCCCGGGAAGCCATTTCCGGGGTTTGTCGCATTTGCCTGATCCAGATCAACGGCTCTATTTCCGGGCCGCTCATACGACCATGGTCGCGGGACGGCACCGGGCGAAATCTCTAGACTGCGCTTCCAGTAGCTTCAGTAGCCTGAGATAACAATCCATGTACCGTGATCGTATCCGCTTGTCCTCCCTGCACAGCAAGGTAATGAGTGCGGCTGACGCCGCTGGCCTGATCGAGGACGGCATGACCGTCGGCATGAGCGGCTTCACCCGCGCCGGCGAAGCCAAGGCCGTGCCCCACGCACTGGCCGAGCGCGCCAAGCAGTCGCCGCTGAAGATCAGCCTGATGACCGGCGCCAGCCTGGGCAACGACCTGGACAAGCAACTGACCGAAGCCGGCGTACTCGCCCGGCGGATGCCGTTCCAGGTCGACAGCACCCTGCGCAAGGCCATCAACGACGGCAAAGTGATGTTCATCGACCAGCACCTGTCGGAAACCGTCGAGCAGTTGCGCAACAAGCAACTGACCCTGCCGGACATCGCGGTCATCGAAGCGGTGGCGATCACCGAGCAAGGCCATATCGTGCCAACCACCTCGGTGGGCAACTCGGCCAGCTTCGCGATCTTCGCCAAGCAGGTCATCGTCGAGATCAACCTGTCGCACAACGCCAACCTCGAAGGCCTGCACGACATCTACATCCCGACCTACCGTCCGACCCGCACGCCGATCCCGCTGGTGAAGGTAGACGACCGCATCGGCAGCACCGCGATCCCGATCGACCCGGCGAAGATCGTCGGCATCGTCATCAGTGACCAGCCGGACTCGCCGTCCACCGTGCTGCCGCCCGATCATGAGACCCAAGGCATCGCCGACCACCTGATCGCCTTCCTCAAGGGCGAGGTGGATGCCGGCCGCATGAGCAACAACCTCGGGCCGCTGCAGGCCGGTATCGGCAGCATCGCCAACGCGGTGATGTGCGGCCTGATCGAGTCGCCGTTCGAAAACCTGACCATGTACTCCGAAGTGCTGCAGGATTCGACCTTCGACCTGATCGACGCCGGCAAGCTGAGCTTTGCCTCAGGCAGCTCGATCACCCTGTCGAGCCGCCGCAATGCCGATGTGTTCGGCAATCTGGATCGCTACAAGGACAAGCTGGTGCTGCGTCCGCAGGAGATTTCCAACCACCCTGAAGTGGTGCGTCGCTTAGGGATCATCGGCATCAACACGGCGCTCGAGTTCGACATCTACGGCAACGTCAACTCGACCCACGTCTGCGGCACCAGGATGATGAACGGCATCGGCGGCTCGGGCGACTTCGCCCGCAACGCCCACCTGGCGATCTTCGTCACCAAGTCGATCGCCAAGGGCGGCGCGATTTCCAGCGTGGTGCCAATGGTCAGCCACGTCGATCACACCGAGCATGACGTGGACATCCTGGTGACCGAGGTGGGCCTGGCCGACCTGCGCGGCCTGGCGCCGCGCGAGCGCGCCCGGGTGATCATCGACAACTGCGTGCACCCGGACTACCGCGCGGCACTCAACGACTACTTCGAGCGCGCTTGCCAGCGTGGCGGGCATACCCCGCATATCCTGCGCGAGGCGCTGAGCTGGCACGAGAACCTGGAAGAAACCGGGCGCATGCCGGCGATTGGGCCTAAAGGGTCTGCACCAAACCCGGGGTGGACACCTGCAACAGGTACTCGATCAACGCCTCCACCGGCAACGGCCGACTGACCAGGAAGCCCTGCACCTGGTCGCAACCGAACGCCCGCAGCAGCGCCAGTTGCTCCTCGCTCTCCACCCCTTCTGCCACCACCTCCAGGTTGAGGTTGTGCGCCAGGTTGATCATCGCGTGTACCAGCTTGGCATTCTCTTCGCGTTGCTCCATGCCGCCGACGAAGCTGCGATCGACCTTCAGCAAGGTGATCGGCAAGCTGTTCAGGTGCACGAACGATGAAAAGCCGGTGCCGAAGTCATCCAGCGAGAAGCGCACCCCCAGCCGCCCGAGGGCATCCATGGTCTGGCGGACCAACTCGTTGCGGCGCATGACCGCCGTTTCGGTCAGCTCGAACTCCAGCCAGCGCGCATCGACCCCGTGCTCGACTATCAGCCGGCTCAGGGTTGCCAGCAACTGACTGTCCTGGAACTGGCGAAAGCTCAGGTTCACCGCCATGTGCAGCGGCGCCAGGCCGCGTTCGCGCAGGGCCTGCATGTCACTCAGGGCCCGCGAGATCACCCAGTAACCCAGTGGCACGATCAACCCGCTCTGCTCGGCCAGCGGCACGAACTCACTGGGCGCCAGCAGGCCGCGCTCGGGATGGTTCCAGCGCACCAGCGCCTCGAGCCCGACGATACGCCCGTCGGCAAGGTTCAGCCGCGGCTGGTAGTGCAGTTCCAGCTCGTCGCGGCGCAGAGCGCGGCGCAACTCGCTTTCCAGGTCGGCGAGGCTGCGTGCGTTGCGATTGATACGCTCATTGAATACGTGGAAGGTACAGCCCTGGCTGCCCTTGGCCTGGCGCATGGCGATGTGGGCGTGCCACATCAGCGGGTCGGCGCCGGCCTGGGCGCGGGCATGGGCGATCCCCAGGCTGCAGCCGAGCAGCAGGCTCTCGCCGTCGATCCAGTAGGGCTCGGTCAGCGCCTCGGTGATGCGCTCGGCCATCCACTCGGCGCGGTTGGGGTCACGCCGGGTGTCGATCAACAACGCGAACTCGTCGCTGCCCAGGCGCGCCAGTTGGTCGCTCGCCTCCAGCTGGTGCTTCAAGCGGGCGACCACCTGCAGGATCAGACGATCGCCACCCTGGTGACCGAGGGCGTCGTTGACATGGCGGAAGTTGTCCAGGTCGAGATGACCAAGGGCCAGACCGCGGCCTTCGTTCTCGGCCAGCCGCGCGGTCAGCAGGGCCTGGAAGCCCTGGCGGTTGGCGATGCCGGTCAGCGGGTCTTGTTCGGCCAGGCGCTGCAGGGTGGCCACCAGTACGCCGCGCTCACGCACGTGACGCAGGGAGCGACGCAGCGTGTCGGTAGTCAGTTGCGCCAGCACCAGCCAGTCGCTGGCGCCCAGCGGCGCGCTGGCCGGTTCCTGCTCGAGCAGCAGGATCGTCGGCAGCTCGCAACGCCCCGGCGCGGGCTGCAGCTCGGGCGTGGCCAGCACCACGGCCTGACGGTCGTTGGCGAACAGGCTGTCCACCGCCGCCCAGTTCGGCGCGGTCAGCAGCACGACGCTGCCACCCATAGGTTGCAAGCAGTCGCGCAGGTGCACGGCCCACTCCGGCTCATCAGCCAACAGCAGCAAACGCAGGGGTTCGACAGGCGTGGACAAGCGGGCTCCTTAGATGTGGGCGGTGGAACGGCGAGCGCGGGCAATCCTACCCGATTAATTGGAAATGATTTTCACTTTTAGTCATTGCCCGTCCCTGGCCACCATCCCGACGCAATCTGACGTGCATCCTGCGCGAAAGTAGCAGATGCGGCAAATCCGATTCGCGCCCTGCATCACAACGTCAGACGGTCGCGCATTAACCACCCCATGCCTGCTAGAATGCGCGGCTATTTTCTGGTTACCCCCGGTTTCTAGCATGTCCCGACTCAATCCCCGGCAACAGGAAGCCCGCGACTACGTCGGCGGCCCTCTTTTGGTGCTCGCCGGTGCAGGCTCCGGCAAGACCAGCGTGATCACGCGCAAGATTGCCCACCTCATCCAGAACTGCGGCATCCGCGCCCAGTACATCGTCGCCATGACCTTCACCAACAAGGCCGCGCGCGAGATGAAGGAGCGAGTCGCCACCCTGCTGCGTCCGGGGGAAGGCCGGGGCCTGACCGTGTGTACCTTCCACAACCTGGGCCTGAACATCATCCGCAAGGAGCATGACCGCCTGGGCTACAAGCCGGGGTTCTCGATCTTCGACGAGTCCGACATCAAGGCGCTGCTGTCGGACATCATGCAGAAGGAATACTCCGGCGACGACGGCATCGACGAGATCAAGAACATGATCGGTGCCTGGAAGAATGACCTGATCCTGCCGCCCGAGGCCCTGGAAAAGGCGCGCAACCCGCGCGAGCAGACCGCGGCCATCGTCTACACCCACTACCAGCGCACGCTCAAGGCGTTCAACGCGGTGGACTTCGACGACCTGATCCTGCAGCCGGTCAAGCTGTTCCAGGAACACCCCGACGTGCTCGAACGCTGGCAGAACCGCGTGCGCTACCTGCTGGTGGACGAGTACCAGGACACCAATGCCAGCCAGTACCTGCTGGTGAAGATGCTGATCGGCATGCGCAACCAGTTCACCGTGGTCGGCGACGACGACCAGTCGATCTACGCCTGGCGTGGCGCGCGCCCGGAGAACCTGATGCTGCTCAAGGAGGACTACCCCTCCCTGAAGATCGTCATGCTCGAGCAGAACTACCGCTCCACCAGCCGCATCCTGCGCTGTGCCAACGTGCTGATCGCCAACAACCCGCATGCCTTCGAAAAGCAGCTGTGGAGCGAGATGGGCGTGGGCGATGAGATCCGCGTGATCCGCTGCAAGAACGAGGAGGCCGAGGCCGAGCGCGTGGCCATGGAAATCCTCACCCTGCACCTGCGCACCAACCGCCCGTACAGCGACTTTGCCATCCTCTACCGCGGCAACTACCAGGCCAAGCTGATCGAATTGAAGCTGCAGCACCACCAGGTGCCGTACCGTCTGTCCGGCGGCAACAGCTTCTTCGGCCGCCAGGAGGTCAAGGACCTGATGGCCTACCTGCGCCTGCTGGTGAACCCCGACGACGACAATGCCTACCTGCGCGTCATCAACGTGCCGCGCCGCGAAATCGGCTCGACCACGCTGGAAAAGCTCGGCAACTATTCCACCGAGCGCGGCATCTCGATGTACGCCGCCAGCGAGGAGATGGGCCTGGGCGAGCACCTCGACGCCCGCTACACCGAGCGCCTGCAGCGCTTCAAGCACTGGCTCGACGGGGTACGCCACAAAGTCGCCCTGGACGACCCGATCGCCGCGCTGCACGAGATGATCCGCGACATCGACTACGAGAACTGGATCCGCCAGCAGACCGCCAGCGACAAGGCCGCGGAGTTCCGCATCAGCAACGTCTGGTTCCTGGTCGAAGCGCTGAAGAACACCCTCGAAAAGGACGAAGAGGGTGACATGACCATCGAGGATGCCATCGGCAAGCTGGTGCTGCGCGACATGCTCGAGCGTCAGCAGGAAGAGGAAGAGAACGCCGAGGGCGTGCAGATGATGACCCTGCACGCCTCCAAGGGCCTGGAATTCCCTTACGTGTTCATCATGGGCATGGAGGAGGAGATTCTCCCCCACCGCTCGAGCATCGAGGCCGACACCATCGAGGAAGAACGCCGCCTGGCCTACGTGGGCATCACCCGCGCACGCCAGACCCTGGCCTTCACCTTCGCCGCCAAGCGCAAGCAATACGGCGAAATCATCGACTGCACACCGAGCCGGTTCCTGGATGAACTGCCGCCGGACGACCTGGCCTGGGAAGGCCTGGACGATGCGCCCGTGGAAGTGAAAGCCGCGCGCGGCAACAACGCCCTGGCCGATATCCGGGCAATGCTCAAACGCTGATCAACCATTACTCTTAAACTTTGCCGCTCTTTGCGGCCACCTTTGCTACATCGAGGAATAAACAGTGGAAGCACTGCAGCAGAAGATTCGCGAAGAAGGCATCGTGCTTTCCGACCAGGTACTCAAAGTCGACGCGTTTCTCAACCACCAGATCGACCCTGCACTGATGCAGCTGATCGGTGACGAGTTCGCCCGCCTGTTCGCCGACTCCGGCGTGACCAAGATCGTCACCATCGAAGCTTCGGGCATCGCCCCGGCGGTGATGACCGGCCTGAAGCTCGGCGTTCCGGTGATCTTCGCCCGCAAGCACCAGTCGCTGACCCTGACCGAGAACCTGCTGACTGCCTCGGTGTATTCCTTCACCAAGCAGACCGAGAACACCGTGGCCATCTCGCCGCGCCACCTCAACAGCAGCGACCGCGTGCTGGTGATCGATGACTTCCTGGCCAACGGCAAGGCGTCCCAAGCGCTGATCTCGATCATCAAGCAGGCCGGCGCCACCGTGGCCGGCCTGGGCATCGTCATCGAGAAGTCGTTCCAGGGCGGCCGCGCCGAGCTGGACAGCCAGGGCTACCGCGTCGAGTCGCTGGCCCGGGTGAAGTCGCTGGAAGGTGGCGTGGTCACCTTCATCGAGTAAGCCTGTACCGACCTCATCGCCGGCAAGCCGGCTCCCACAGGCACCGCACAAGGCCAAAGCCCTGCGGTACTCCTGTGGGAGCTGGCTTGCCGGCGATTGGGCTGCAAAGCAGCCCCGGCAATCTTTCAGGTCGCCGCCAAGCCAGCCAGCAGCAGCCGCTGGTACAACTCCTCCTTCAGCCCCTGTGGCTCCCCCAGCCCCATGCGCGCCAACTGCGCTGCATAGGCCTCGGGCGCCGGCGCATCCAGCGCCGCCTTGCCCAGTTCCAGCACCTCACTCAGCTTGAACTTGCTCTTGAGCCAATTCAGCGCCCGCAACAAGTCACGCTCCTCGGCCGTGAAATCGCTGCCCAGCGGATATTCCGGGAACAATCGCGCATGCCGCGCGCGGGTTGCCTCCAGGCGCTCGGGAGTGTTGTCGGTATAGCGCGCATCCAGCACGAAATCCTTCGCCAGCTTGCCCGCCGCCTTGGCTCGCTCCATCAGCTCGCGCTGAAAACGAGAGTCACTGATCGCCAGCAACCGCGCAATCACCTCGCTGTCGGTCTGCCCGCGCAGGTCGGCGATGCCGTATTCGGTGATCACGATGTCTCGCAAGTGCCGGGGTATCGTGCAGTGGCCGTAGGTCCAGTAGAGGTTGGAAGTGACCTCGCCCCCGGCCTCGCGCCAGCTACGCAGCAACAGGATCGAGCGACCACCCTCCAGCGCATGGCCCTGGGCGACGAAGTTGTACTGCCCGCCCACACCGCTGAGTACCCGGCCATCCTCGAGCTGGTCAGCGACACCGGCACCCAGCAAGGTCATGCCGAATACCGTATTGATGAAGCGCGCATCCCGGCGCTGGCGACGCTTGCGCTCCTCCTGGCCGTACAGCTCGTTGATGTAGCTGATGGCGGTCATGGCGAAGCGAGCACGCTGCTCCAGCGGCATCTCGCGCAGGCGCTGGTAGAACGCCCGTGGGCCAAGGAAGAAGCCGCCATGCACCAGCACGCCATGCTCGTCAGCCGGGCGGCGCACCACCCCGGCTTCAGCCAGGGCAAGCAACCCGTTGACGAACATTTCGCTGCAGCCATACAGCCCCTGGGCGAAAGTATCCAGCCCTCCTTCCCGCTCGATCAGTGCCTGCCATGGGCCGATATCCAGCTCATCGAGCAGCGCACGATAGCCTTCGTTGTCGCCCTGGCGTGCCAGCAGCGCCGCCGCCACCGCATCACCCATGGCGCCGATGCCGATCTGCAGGGTACCGCCGTCGCGCACCAGGGTGCTGGCATGCAGGCCGATGCAATGGTCCTGGGTGTTCACCGGCATGTTTGGCGTGGAGAACAACCGGCGACTTTCGGGCTGGTCGATCAGCAAGTCGAACTGTTCCAGGCCCAGCTCCGCGTCCCCTGGCATGTAAGGCAGTTCGTCATGGATCTGGCCAAGCACCAGGATGGTCTCGCCCTCAGCGCGGCGCCGGGCGATCATCGGCAGCAGGTCGAGGGTGATGTCGGGGTTGCAGGCCAGGCTCAGGTGATCGGGCCGTTCGGGCGTGGCCGCCACCAGCTGCGCGATCAGGTTCAGGCCCTTGGCGTTGATATCCCGTGCGGCGTGGCTGTAGTTGCTGCTGACGTAGTCCTGCTGGGCCGTGTCGCTGTGCAGCAGGCTGCCGGGCTGCATGAAGAACTGCTCGACGCGGATGTTCGGCGGGAGCTTGTCGGCACGCAGGTCGGCCAGGTAGGCGAGCTCCTCATAGTCGGCGAATACACGCTCGACGAAAGGCTCAAGGAAGCGCCGTTGCAAGCCATCGCCCAACGGCGGGCGGCCGAGGGACAAGGCGGTGTAGAGGGTCAGACGACGCTCAGGCAACTCGCGGATGCGGGCATACAGCGCGTTGACGAAGGCGTTGGGTTTGCCCAGGCCGAGCGGCAGGCCCATGTGAATATGGCTGGGCAGTCGGGCCAGGGCCTGTCCGACAGCCTGGTCGATGGAGCAGCGATTCATCTGGGCCTCCTGAGTCATCCGTGGGTTCAGGGGTTGGACACAAGTCACAGCGGGTTGGTTGCCTGTCCCGCCCCCGCAATAGGGCTACCGGCCCAAAAACAAAAGCCCGCCATCAGGGGCGGGCTTTATACAAGTCAGGTCTGGCTCACAGCCCGGACATCTTCTTGATCGCACCCTTCAGGTCATCATCCGAGCAATCGGCGCAGGTGCCCTTCGGTGGCATGGCGTTGATCCCGGTGATGGCCTTGGCCAGGATGCCATCGAGTCCGCCTTGGTGGTCGGCACGCTCTTTCCACGCAGCGGTGTCACCGATCTTCGGCGCGTTCAGCAGGCCGGTGCCATGGCAGGCATTGCAATGCTTGGCGATGATCTCGTCCGGCGTCTTGGCACCGCCGCCACCGGCACTGGCGGCCACTTCCATGCCCTTGCATTCCTGGCCCTGGACACACACCTGGCCGACCGGCTCGAGACGCTTGGCGATGTCGTCGTTGGTTGCAGCGGTTGCGCTCATTGCCCAAAGGGCGAATACGGCTGCTGGTACGGCCAGCATCTTCTTGATTTGGTTCACGCGAACACCCTCATGGTGGCTAATCACGCCCGCGGCCACGGAATTGCGAGCGTTGAAAAGTATAGCGGGAACCTGGAAGGCGTGAAACGACCACACTCAGGGAAAGGGTATTGACCCATCAATGCACTGCGCTGGATCAAAAGTTCGACGGGGTGGCCGCGCTGATCAGCCGGGCCGGCTCCTCGAACGGGTTGCGGAAGCGGTGCGGACGGGTGCTTTCGAAGTAGTAGCTGTCGCCGGCTTCGAGGATGAAGATCTCGGTGCCGACCACCAGTTCCAGGCGGCCTTCGAGAAGAATGCCGGTCTCTTCGCCATCATGGGTGAGCATTTCCGCCCCCGTGTCGGCGCCCGGCGGGTAGACCTCGGTCAGAAACGCGATGGCGCGATTGGGGTGCGACTTGCCGACCAATTTCATGGTCACCGCGCCATCGGAGATGTCGATCAGCTCGTGCGCCTTGTAGACGATCTGGGTTGGGCTTTCGGGCGCGAGTTCCACCGAGAAGAACTCGACCATGGACATGGGGATACCGCTGAGCACTTTGCGCAGGGAGCTGATCGACGGGCTCACGCTGTTCTTCTCGATCATCGAGATGGTGCTGTTGGTCACCCCCGCGCGCTTGGCGAGTTCGCGCTGGGACAGGCCCTTGAGCTTGCGGATGGCTTGCAGTCGTTCACCGACGTCCAAAGCTTGCGCCTCCAGAAACGGTCGAGGTTGGGGGAGTGTGAACGATATGATGGCAATGCCGTTCAGTATTTACAACACACAGCCCCGCAGCCTGTCCGCTTCAGCGCCTTATTCGCCGATATAGTCCAGCGGCACGCGCTTGAGATTGCAGAAGATCTGGTACGGAATGGTCCCGGCCTGCATGGCCACGTCGCTGGCCAGTACTTGCTTGCCCCACAACTCGACCGGGCTGCCGACAGTGGCCTCGGGCACGTCTGTCAGGTCGACGCAGAGCATGTCCATCGACACGCGGCCAATCAGCTGGGTGCGCTTGCCGGCCACCACCACTGGCGTGCCGGTAGGTGCCTGGCGCGGGTAACCATCGGCATAGCCCATGGCGACCACGCCGACCCGGGTCGGCCGCGGGCTTATGAACCTGGCGCCATAGCCTACCGGCTCACCGGCAGGCAGCTCGCGCACGCTGATGATGCGCGATTGCAGGGTCATCACAGGCTGCAGGCGAGCAGCCTCGGCCTGCTCCACCTCGAAAGGCGTGGCGCCGTAGAGCATGATGCCTGGACGTACCCAGTCGCTCTTGATGCTCGGCCAGCCCAGCACGGCCGGCGAGTTGCGCAGGCTGCACTCGGCGGCCAGGCCCTGGCGGGCAGCCTCGAACACGGCGACCTGCTGTTCGGTGGCGGCGGCGTCGAGCTCGTCGGCGCGGGCGAAGTGGCTCATCAGCACAATGCGCGAGACCTTGCCGCTGGCCAGCAGGCGCTGGTAGGCATCGGCGTAGTCCTTGGGGTGCACGCCGACGCGGTGCATGCCGGTGTCCATCTTCAACCAGACGGTCAGCGGCTTGTGCACCGAGGTCTTCTCGATCGCTTCCAACTGCCATGGCGAATGCACCACGCACCACAGATCATGTTCGGCGATCAGCGAAAGCTCGCTGGCCTCGAAGAAACCTTCGAGCAACAGAACGGGTGCCTTGATGCCTGCCGCGCGCAGCTCCAGGGCCTCCTCGATGCAGGCCACGGCAAAACCGTCGGCCTCGGCCTCGAGCGCCAGGGCGCAACGCACCGCGCCATGACCGTAGGCGTCGGCCTTGACCACGGCCAGGGCCTTGGCGCCGGTCAGCTCACGGGCGAGGCGGTAGTTGTGTCGGAGGGCTTGGAGGTCGATCAAGGCACGGGCGGGACGCATGGCGGCAGCCTTCTGGCAGTTCTGGTTATCGGTAAAGCCCCGGCGCGGCAGATGGGGGTAGGTACCCACCGCGCCGGGGTGAGGGAACAGGTCAATCGGTTTCGGGCCTCATCGTGGGGCAAGTCGCATCGGCGCACCACGATGAGGCCAACAGCATCGAATGCTTACTGGTGCGCAGGCGCCGGCTGTCCGTGCTTGGCAGTCTCGCGGCTATTGCCATAACGCGAGATGTCCAGGCCTTCGGCACTGATCTGCGGCTTCTTGCGCGCAATCAGGTCGGCCAGCAGGCGACCGGAACCGCAGGCCATGGTCCAGCCCAGGGTGCCGTGACCAGTGTTGAGGAACAGGTTACGGAACTTGGTTGCCCCGACGATCGGGGTGCCGTCCGGGGTGGCCGGGCGCAGACCGGTCCAGAAGCTCGCCTGGCTCAGGTCGCCGCCGCGAGGATAAAGGTCGTTGACGATCATCTCCAGCGTTTCGCGTCGACGCGGGTTCAGCGACAGGTCAAAACCGGCTATCTCAGCCATGCCGCCGACACGGATGCGGTTGTCGAAACGGGTAATGGCGACCTTGTAGGTCTCGTCCAGGATGGTCGAGGTCGGCGCCATGTCGCCGTTGGTGATCGGCACGGTCAGCGAGTAGCCCTTGAGCGGGTAGACCGGGGCCTTGATGCCCAGCGGCTTGAGCAACTGCGGCGAGTAGCTGCCCAGCGCCAGCACGTAGCGGTCGGCGGTTTCCAGCTTGCCGTCGATCCATACGCCGTTGATGCGGTCGCCGGCGACGTCCAGGCGCTGGATGTCCTGGCCGAAGCGGAACTCGACACCCAGCTTGATGGCCATATCGGCGAGCTTGGTGGTGAACATCTGGCAGTCGCCAGTCTGGTCGTTGGGCAGGCGCAGGGCGCCTGCGAGGATACCCTTCACGCTCTCCAGGGCCGGTTCGACCCGGGCAATGCCGTCACGGTCGAGCAGTTCGTACGGTACACCGGACTGCTCCAGCACCGCGATGTCCTTGGCCGCGGCGTCCAGCTGCGCCTGGGTGCGGAACAGCTGGGTGGTACCAAGGCTGCGGCTTTCGTAGGCGATGCCGGTTTCGGCGCGCAGCTCGTCGAGGCAATCGCGACTGTACTCGGACAGGCGCACCATGCGCTCCTTGTTCACCGCATAACGGCTGGCGGTGCAGTTGCGCAGCATCTGCGCCATCCACAGGTACTGGTCGACGTCGCCGGTCAGCTTGATGGCCAGGGGCGCGTGGCGCTCCAGCAGCCACTTGATGGCTTTCAGCGGCACGCCCGGGGCGGCCCAGGGCGAGGCATAGCCGGGCGAGATCTGGCCTGCGTTGGCGAAGCTGGTTTCCATGGCCACCGCCGGCTGGCGATCGACCACCGTCACCTCGAAACCTTGCCGGGCCAGATAGTAGGCACTGGCGGTACCGATCACACCGCTACCAAGTACCAGAACTCGCATTGTTGTATCCCTCGCACGCGGCTTGCCGCAGTCTTTTGTTGAAATGGCATGGATGCGCGCAGTATAAGAATCTCCGACCAGTGCTATTCACTATATAAGCAGCTATATTTGGCGAGAATTCTCGGCAAAATGGCCTTTCACGGAGGGGCATCCCCTATGAGAACCCAACACCAGAGCAAGCGTGAACTGGACAAGATCGACCGCAACATCCTGCGGATCCTGCAGAATGACGGGCGTATCTCCTTCACCGAACTGGGCGAGAAGGTCGGGCTGTCCACCACCCCCTGCACCGAACGCGTACGGCGCCTGGAGCGCGAGGGGATCATCATGGGCTACAACGCCCGGCTCAACCCGCAGCACCTGAAGGGCAGCTTGCTGGTGTTCGTCGAGATCAGCCTGGACTACAAGTCCGGCGACACCTTCGAGGAGTTCCGCCGCGCCGTGCTCAAGCTGCCCCATGTACTGGAATGTCACCTGGTGTCGGGCGATTTCGACTACCTGGTAAAGGCGCGGATCTCGGAGATGGCGTCGTATCGCAAGCTGCTCGGCGACATCCTGCTCAAGCTGCCCCATGTGCGCGAGTCGAAGAGCTACATCGTGATGGAAGAAGTGAAAGAGAGCCTGTGCCTGCCGATCCCGGACTGAAGCCTTACACCAGCACCTGGCGGGTACTGGCGATATAGGTGTGAACCAGCTGCTCGGCCGCCGGGTCGATCGGCTGCTCCGGGCCCCGCCCCCTGGGACAGGCCAGCCGCGGCGTGGTGCCGAACAGGCGGCAGATCATCGGGCGCTCTTCATATACGGTGCAGCCGTTCGGGCCCAGGTGCACACAGTCCAGGCGCTCCAGCGCGGCTTCCTGCTCGGTCTGGGTCTTGCGCGGCAGGCGGGCCATTTCCTCGGCCGAGGTGGTGACCGGGCCACAGCAGTCATGGCAGCCGGGCTCGCACTCGAACGAGGGGATGAGCTCGCGCAGGAAATGGATCTTGTGGCGGTTGCAGGACATAAACGGCGCATCTGGGACATGTGTGCTGGATTATAAGGCAATCGCAGGAATCATCGTGGGAGCGGCGGTGCGCCGATGCGACTTGCCCCGCGATTGGCCGGTTGCCTATCCTCGCCTTTTCGCCTTGCACCCAGGAAACGACACATGGTCCACAGCGCGCAACACGCCGCCTCCTACTACGCCGCCAGCAGCGCGCCACACCCCGACTACCCGTTCCTGCAAGGCGAGCACAGTGCCGACGTGTGCATTGTCGGCGGTGGCTACTCGGGCCTGAACACCGCCATCGAACTGGTCGAACGCGGCCTGTCGGTGATCCTCCTGGAAGCACGCAAGCTCGGCTGGGGCGCCAGCGGCCGCAACGGTGGCCAGCTCATCCGGGGCGTCGGCCACGGCCTGGAACAGTTTCTCCCGGTGATCGGTGAGGAAGGCGTGCGCAGCATGAAGCTGATGGGCCTGGAAGCGGTGGAAATCGTCCGCGAACGCGTCGAGCGCCATGGCATCGACTGCGACCTGACCTGGGGCTACTGCGACCTGGCCAACAAGCCCGCCGAACTGGAAGGCTTCGCCGAGGACGCCGAGGAACTGCGCAGCCTGGGTTATCGTCACGAACTGCGTCTGGTGCAGCCCGGCGAGATGCACTCGGTAGTAGGTTCTGATCGCTATGTTGGCGGCCTGATCGACATGGGTTCGGGTCACCTGCATCCACTCAACCTGGCGCTGGGCGAAGCCGCCGTGGCCAGGCGCCTGGGTGTCGGCTTGTACGAGCAGTCGGAAGTGACCCGCATCGAGTACGGCCCGGAAGTGAAGGTGCATACCGCCCAAGGCCGGGTGCGCGCCAAGACGCTGGTGCTGTGCTGCAACGCCTACCACAACGACCTCAACCGCGAACTGGGCGGCAAGGTGCTGCCCGCCGGCAGCTACATCATCGCCACCGAACCCTTGGGTGAGGAATGCGCCCGCCAGTTGCTGCCGCAGAACATGGCGGTATGCGACCAGCGCGTGGCGCTGGATTACTATCGCCTCTCTGCCGACAAACGGCTGCTGTTCGGCGGCGCCTGCCACTATTCCGGGCGCGACCCGCAGGACATCGCCGCCTACATGCGCCCGAAAATGCTCAAGGTGTTCCCGCAACTGGCCGATGTGCGCATTGATTACCAATGGGGCGGCATGATCGGCATCGGTGCCAACCGCCTGCCGCAGATCGGCCGCTTGGCCAGCCAGCCCAACGTCTACTACGCCCAGGCTTATTCGGGCCACGGGCTCAACGCCACCCACCTCGCCGGACGCCTGCTCGGCGAGGCCATCAGTGGCCAGCAGAGCGGGCGCTTCGATCTGTTCGCCAAGGTCCCGCATACCACCTTCCCCGGCGGCAAACTGCTGCGTTCGCCGCTGCTGGCACTGGGGATGCTCTGGTATCGACTCAAAGAGCTCGCTTAGTCACGCCAGAAGGGCTTGCTCGCCTCATGCCGAGCCTGCTCCCAGCTGATGCCGATATCGCGCAGTTGGTAATCCTCCAACTGCAACAGGGCCCTGCGGGTGCGCCAGCGATGCAGCATCAGGCTCCAACGACCCATGCCTTGGGGCGCGCTGAAGACCCGGGGACGCTGCTCCGACTCCAGTTCACTGGCCAACAGTTGCAAGCGCACATCGCTCATGCCACCCATCACCACGTCCTCCGTTCAGTACCTGACGTGGAGACAGCATGCGGGTACACCTCCTACCAATACAGAGCCAAAATCGACTTATTATTCCCATACAGAATTGGCGCAAATAGGGCTGCATGCAGTATTTTTCGCCTATCTGTACCGGTCCTTGGTCATCAGCTGAGCAGGAGTATGCAGTGACCCTCTATTTCAACCTCGCCGAACTGCTCGGTTCACGCATCGAGCAGGGCCTGTATCGCCCCGGCCAGCGCCTGCCGTCAGTGCGCGCCCTGAGCGTGGAGCATGGCGTCAGCCTGAGCACCGTTCAGCAGGCTTACCGCCTTTTGGAGGACAACGGCCTGGTCTCGCCGCGCCCCAAGTCCGGCTACTTCGTCGCCGAGGACCGCCAGCTACCAGCCCTGCCAGCCATCAGCCGCCCAGCCCAGCGTCCTGTGGATATCTCCCAGTGGGAACAAGTGCTGGAGCTGGTGCGCGCCACCCCGCGCCCGGAAGTGATCCAGCTCGGCCGCGGCATGCCCGACGTCGACAGTCCCACGCTCAAGCCACTGTTGCGCAGCCTGGCGCAGATCAGCCGGCGCATGGACATGCCCGGCCTGTACTATGACAACATCCACGGCAACGCCCTGCTGCGCGAGCAGATCGCCCGCCTGATGCTCGACTCCGGCTGCCGCCTGGGCCCGGCCGACCTGGTGGTGACCACCGGCTGCCACGAGGCGCTGTCGTGCAGTATTCGCGCGGTGTGCGAACCCGGTGACATCGTCGCGGTCGATTCACCCAGCTTCCACGGCGCCATGCAGACGCTCAAAGGCCTGGGCATGAAGGCCCTGGAAATCCCCACCGACCCCATCACCGGCATCAGCCTGGAAGCCCTCGAGCTGGCCCTCGAGCAATGGCCGATCAAGCTCATCCAGATCACCCCCAACTGCAACAACCCCATGGGCTACATCATGCCCGAGGCGCGCAAGAAGGCGCTGCTCACCCTGGCCCAGCGCTACGACGTGGCGATCCTCGAGGACGACGTGTATGGCGACCTGGCCTATACCTACCCGCGCCCGCGCACCATCAAGTCGTTCGACGACGATGGCCGCGTGCTGCTCTGCAGCTCGTTCTCCAAGACCCTGGCGCCAGGCCTGCGGGTTGGCTGGGTGGCTCCGGGTCGCTATCTGGAGCGGGTGCTGCACATGAAGTACATCAGCACCGGCAGCACCGCCTGCCAGCCGCAACTGGCGATCGCCGACTTCATCGCCGAAGGTCACTACCAGCCCCACCTGCGACGCATGCGCAGCCAGTACCAGCGCGGCCGCGACCAGATGTGCGACTGGGTGACCCGCTTCTTCCCGACAGGCACCCGGGCCAGCCGCCCGCAAGGTGGCTTCATGCTGTGGGTTGAGCTGCCGGAAAGTTTCGATACGCTGCGCCTGAACCGCGCTTTACTGGAGCAAGGCGTGCAGATCGCGGTGGGCAGCATCTTCTCGGCCTCGGGCAAGTACCGTAACTGTCTACGCATGAACTTCGCCGCCCGGCCCACGGAGCAGATCGAAGCCGCCGTGCGCAAGGTCGGTGAAACCGCCCTTCGTCTACTGGATGCCGAACACCCTGGCGGGTAACTTTGCGCCGCCTGCCACGGTCCAACTTCATAAGCCCTTGCCGCACAGGACGATCCACCCTTGAGACTCCAGCATGCCCTGCCCCTGCTGCTGGTGCTGCTGCTCGGCCTGTCGGGCTGCGCCAGTGTCGGTACACCACGTGAAGTCAGCCAGGCGCTGCCGGCGGCCGACTCGGCCTTCGGCCGCTCGGTGCAGCGCCAGGCCGCGCCCTACGAGGGACGCTCGGGCTTTCGCCTGCTGCCTAACAGCAACGAGGCATTCCGCGCCCGCGCGGAGCTGATCCGCAACGCCCAGGCAAGCATCGACCTGCAGTACTACATCGTCCACGATGGTCTCAGCACCCGCGCCCTGGTCCATGAACTGCTGCGCGCCGCCGACCGCGGCGTACGTGTGCGCATCCTGCTCGACGACACCACCAGCGATGGTCTCGACAGCCTCATGGGCACCCTCGCCGCCCATCCGAACATTCACATCCGAGTGTTCAACCCGCTGCACCTGGGACGCAGTACCGGTGCCACCCGGGCCGTCGGCCGGCTGTTCAACCTGTCACGCCAGCATCGGCGCATGCACAACAAGCTGTTCCTGGTGGACAACAGCATGGCCATCGTCGGCGGCCGCAACCTGGGCGACGAGTACTTCGACGCCGAACCCAACCTCAACTTCACCGACATCGACCTGCTGGGCGTGGGGCCTGTGGCCGAACAACTCGGACACAGCTTCGACCAGTACTGGAACAGCGCCTTGAGCCTTCCGATCGGCGACTTCCTCTGGCGCCAGCCCGACGCCGACGACCTGTTCAGCAGCCGTCAGCGCCTGGAGGTGTCCCTGGCCGAAGCACGGACCAAGCGCAAGGCCCTGTACGACCGCTTGATGGCCTATCAGTCGCAGCCGCGCCTGGATGTGTGGCGCAATGAGCTGATCTGGGCCCACAGCCAGGCTTTGTGGGACGCGCCGAGCAAAGTCCTGGCAGATGGCGAACCGGATCCGCAACTGCTGATGACCCAGCAACTGGCCCCCGACCTGAACCGCGTGCACAAGGAGTTGATCCTGGTGTCCGCCTACTTCGTACCCGGCGAGCCTGGCCTGCTGTACCTGACCAGTCGCGCCGACGCCGGCACCTCGGTCAAGCTCCTGACCAACTCGCTGGAAGCGACCGACGTGCCAGCGGTCCATGGCGGCTATGCGCCTTATCGCCGGGCCTTGCTGGAGCATGGTGTGCAGCTGTACGAGTTGCGCCGCCAGCCCGGCGATCCACGACCACGGCTGGGTTTCCACGGCAGCTCCGATTCGAGCCTGCACAGCAAGGCGATGGTGTTCGACCGAAGCAAGACCTTCATCGGCTCGTTCAACTTCGACCCGCGTTCCGTGCTGTGGAACACCGAAGTAGGCGTGATGGTGGACAGCCCTGAGCTGGCCGAGTACACCCGCGAACTGGCGCTACAAGGCATGGCTCCAGCGCTGAGTTACCAGGTGAAGCTGGTGGACGGAAGGATGGTCTGGGCGACCGAGGACAACGGCCAGCGGCACATGTTGGTGACCGAGCCCGGGGGGATATGGCGACGCTTCAATGCCTGGATCAGCAAGGCGGTCGGGTTGGAGAAGATGTTGTAGAACGCAGCGCGGGCAAGCCCGCGATTGCAATCGGTCAGGCAGACGCCGGCTCGAAGGCATCCCGCCGCCGCGTCAGCAGCACCAACCCCGCCGCGCCCACTGCCATCAGCAACGGCAGCGCATGCCCGCTGATCCACTGGCTTCCCGCCCCGGCCAGCAAAGGTCCGAGCAGGCAACCGATACCCCACAGCTGCGCCACATGGGCATTGGCACGCACCAGTTCGTCATCCCGGTAGCGCTCGCCGATCAGCACCAGCGACAAGGTGAACAACCCACCCGCACTGGCACCGAACAGCACCCACAGCGGCCAGATCACCGGTGTGTGCAACAGCAGGGGAATCGCCAGGCTGGACACCATCAAGGTCAGTGCGCAACCGCTGAACAACGTGCGCCGCGACATGCGGTCGGCCAAGGCGCCAATCGGCAATTGCAACACCGCATCACCCACCACCACGGTGCTGACCATGAACAACGCCACCTCCGTGGTGAACCCTTGCTGCAGGCAGTACACCGGCAGCAACGTCAGGATCATCGCCTCGAATGCCGCGAACAGCGCGATGGCCCAGGCGATCACCGGCAGACGCCGACAGAAGCCGAACAGGTCGGCGAAGGTGACGCTGCACGCCTCGGTGGTCGGTGCACCGCCGCGCCCCAGCAGGATCAGCGGCGCGACCAGCAATAACCCGGTCGCGGCCCAGAAACCGAAATCGTCGTCCGAACCCAGAAAACCCAGCACCAGCGGCCCGGCCAACTGGCTCAGCGCATAGCTGCTGCCATACAGCGCCACCAATCGGCCACGCCACTGCTCGACCACCAACTGGTTGATCCAGCTCTCACCAAGGATGAACACCACCGTCAGCGACATACCGATCATCAAACGCAGCACCAGCCACAGGGCATAGCTGGGCAGCACCGCCACCAGGCCGATCGACAGCGCCCCACCCCACAGGCACAGGCGCATGGCCATGGGCACGCCGACCCAGCCGGCAAGGCGGCTGGCCAGGCTGGCACCGACCAATACTCCGAGGGCCGGCATCGCCGCCATCACACCGATGGCGAACCCACCGTAGCCCCAGCCCTCCAGGCGCAGGGAGACCAGCGGCATGCTCACGCCGAGCGCAAGCCCGACACTGAGCACCGACGCCAGGACGGCAAAGTAGGTTCCCCAACGCATCACAGCCTCCTTTCAGCGCAAATCGTGTATGACAGAGACGACAAAGCCGGGACGGCGTGAACCGGCCCGGCTGTCTGCGGCTCATCGCGGGGCAAGCCCGCTCCCACGAGTACCGCGATGAGACGTTACTGAATCACAGCTTGATCCAGGTCGCCTTCAGCTCGGTGTACTTCTCCAGCGCGTGCAGCGACTTGTCACGGCCGTTGCCCGACTGCTTGAAGCCACCGAACGGCGCGGTCATGTCGCCACCGTCGTACTGGTTGACCCAGACACTGCCGGCGCGCACGGCGCGAGCAGTCTTGTGTGCCTTGGAGATGTCCGAGGTCCAGATGCCTGCCGCCAGGCCATATGGCGTGTCGTTGGCGATGGCCACGGCCTCTTCGGCGGTATCGAAGGTGATCACCGACAGTACCGGGCCGAAGATCTCTTCCTTGGCGATCTTCATGGCGTTGGTCACGCCGTCGAAGATGGTCGGCTCGACGTAGGTGCCGCCGCTCTCCTCGAGGGTACGCTTGCCACCGGCCAGCAGCTTGGCGCCATCCTGATGGCCGGCCTCGATGTAGGACAGCACGGTGTTCATCTGCTGGGTGTCGACCAGCGCGCCGACGGTGGTCGCCGGGTCCAGCGGGTTGCCCGGTTTCCAGGCCTTGAGGGCCTCGACCACCATGGGCAGGAACTTGTCCTTGATCGAGCGCTCGACCAACAGGCGGGAACCTGCGGTGCAGACTTCGCCCTGATTGAAGGCAATGGCGCTGGCGGCAGCCTCGGCGGCGGCCTGCAGGTCAGGGGCGTCGGCGAAGACGATGTTCGGGCTCTTGCCACCGGCTTCCAGCCAGACACGCTTCATGTTCGACTCACCGGCATAGACCATCAGCTGCTTGGCGATCTTGGTCGAGCCGGTGAACACCAGGGTGTCGACGTCCATGTGCAGGGCCAGGGCCTTGCCCACGGTGTGGCCGTAGCCTGGCAGCACGTTCAGCACGCCAGCCGGAATACCGGCCTCGATGGCCAGCTGGGCGATGCGGATCGCGGTCAGCGGCGACTTTTCGGACGGTTTGAGCACGATGGAGTTACCGGTGGCCAAGGCAGGGCCCAGCTTCCAGCATGCCATCAGCAAAGGGAAGTTCCACGGTACGATGGCACCGACCACACCCACTGGCTCGCGGGTCACCAGGCCGAGCTGGTCGTGCGGGGTCGGCGCGACTTCGTCGTAGACTTTGTCGATGGCTTCGGCGGTCCAGTGGATGGCGTTGGCCGCCCCCGGGATATCGATGGTGGAGGAGTCACCGATCGGCTTGCCCATGTCGAGGGTTTCGAGCAGGGCCAGTTCCTCGACGTTCTTGCGCAGCAAGTCGGCGAAGCGGATCAGCTTGGCCTTGCGCTTGGCGGGGGCCAGGCGCGACCAGGCGCCGGATTCGAACACGGCGCGGGCGTTGTCGACAGCGCGGTTGGCGTCGGCCAGGTCGCAGCTGGCGACCTTGGCCAGGAAGCGTCCGTCCACCGGGCTCAGGCAGTCGAAGGTTTCACCGGATGCGGCATCGGTGTATTCGCCGTTGATGAAGGCGCGACCTTCGATCTTCAGTTGCTGGGCACGCTGTTCCCAGTCCGCACGAGTCAGGGTGGTCATAGGAAACTCCTCTCTTGTTAAGGTGCAACGCCGCACTGAGGACTCACGGGCGCTGTCAGAAATTCTGGCCGGGTGACGACGCACACGGGCACCTGCCACCCTAAACCAGGGCGGGGAAACTATCAATATATTTGACACCAACGGCTCAAATGCCTACTGATGTTCATTTTATTAAACAACAACAGGGTAACCACCATGAGTATCACCAGCATCGTCGACTTTGCCCAGGTTCTGACCGAAGCCGAACGCTACCGCCCAGCGGCGGAGAAAATCCTTAAGGGCGAGCCTGACCAGGCTGTCTACAACCACTACGCCAGCCCGTGCGGGCAATTCGCCGCGGGCGTCTGGGAGGGCGAGGTGGGCCAGTGGACGGTGAACTACACCGAGCACGAGTACTGCGAGATCGTCCAGGGTGTGTCGGTGCTGCGCGACCAGGACGGTGGCGCCAAGACCTTGCGTGCCGGCGATCGCTTTGTGATCCCCGCAGGCTTCAAGGGCACCTGGGAAGTGCTGGAGCCGTGCCGCAAGATCTATGTGATGTTCGAGCAGAAATGAACCGATCGCGGGACCCGGCTTTATGCAGGCCCCGCGATGACTTTGCTGGAGACATAAAAAAACCCGCCACCTTGCGGTTGCGGGTTTTTTCAGGTTGCCGATCAATTACTTGATCTTGGCTTCCTTGTACACCACGTGCTTGCGGACGACCGGATCGTACTTCTTGATCTCGATCTTGTCCGGAGTGGTGCGCTTGTTCTTGTCGGTGGTGTAGAAGTGGCCGGTACCGGCACTCGAAACCAGACGGATCAATTCACGCATGATGTTCTCCTTTAAACCTTGGCGCCAGCGCGACGGATGTCGACCAGAACGGCATCGATGCCGCGCTTGTCGATGATACGCATGCCTTTGGCGGAAACGCGCAGACGCACGAAGCGCTTCTCGGATTCAACCCAGAAACGGTGGTGCTGCAGGTTCGGCAGGAAACGACGACGGGTTTTGTTGTTTGCGTGGGAAATATTGTTCCCAGTTACCGGACCCTTACCGGTAACTTGACAGACTCTCGACATGCCTCAGCCCTCTAAAACCACATGCCCAACCCGGCATGGGTTGGCCGCTTAATCTCTCAGTCAATGGCGCCAAGGCGCCGTGTTCCTGGGGGTCTTATCGGTCGGGTGCGCTTACGCGACAGACCGAGCCCCTAGAAAAGAGCGCTGCTTTATACCAGAAAGACTCCGCCACAACAACAGAATATGAGAGTTCCGGTCGGGCCGAGCGCGCCTGGGCAGCATAACGACTGGGGCGGCAAGCTGTCGACCGCCCGTCGCCGAATTAATGCGAAAGGGTGTGGTCATTTGCCCATGCCCGCACTAGGGTAGGACATTTCCTCAATTTTCCAGACTGCACCGGCAGATGGGCCACCGACCAGCCAAGGAGTCACCATGCGTGCCGCCGCCCTTTCCCTCCTGTTCACCACCCTGTGCGCCGCGGGCTTTGCCCAGGCCGCAGCGCTGTCGGTGTGCACCGAAGCCAGCCCCGAAGGCTTCGACGTGGTGCAGTACAACTCGCTGACCACCACCAACGCCTCGGCCGACGTGCTGATGAACCGCCTGGTCGAGTTCGACGCCGCCGAGGGCAAGGTGGTGCCGAGCCTGGCGCAAAGCTGGACGGTGTCGCCTGACGGCCTGGTCTACGACTTCAAGCTGCGCCCGGACGTGAAGTTTCACACCACCGCTTACTTCAAGCCGACCCGCGAACTGGACGCCGACGACGTGCTGTTCAGCTTCCAACGCATGCTCTACCCGGCCCACGCCTGGCACAAGACCGCCCCGGGCGGCTACCCGCATGCCCAATCTCTGCAACTGGGCAGCCTGATCAAGGCCATCGACGCACCCGAGCCGCACACCGTGCGCTTCACCCTGACCCACGCCGACGCCACTTTCCTGGCCACCCTGAGCATGGGCTTTGCCTCGATCTACTCCGCCGAATATGCCGACAAGCTGCTCAAGGCCGGCACCCCCGAGAAACTCAACAACCAGCCAGTGGGCACCGGCCCGTTCGTCTTCCAGCGTTTCCAGAAAGACGCCGTGGTGCGCTACCGCGCCAACCCTGACTATTTCGCCGGCAAGCCGTCGATCGACCCGCTGATCTACGCCATCACCCCGGACGCCAACGTCCGCCTGCAAAAGATCAGGCGCGGCGAATGCCAGGTGGCCCTGTCGCCCAAGCCGCTGGACATCGCCGAGGCCGGCAAGGACGGCAACCTCAAGGTCGCCACCACCCCGGCATTCATGACCGCCTTCGTCGCCATCAACAGCCAGCACCCGCCACTGGACAAGCCTGAAGTGCGCCAGGCCATCAACCTGGCCTTCGACAAGCCGGCCTACCTCAAGGCCGTGTTCGAAGATACCGCCACTGCCGCCAACGGTCCCTATCCGCCGAATACCTGGAGCTATGCCAAGGACTTGTCCGGCTACACGCTCGATCACAAGAAAGCCAAGGCACTGCTGGCCAAGGCCGGCCTGGCCAAGGGTTTCGAGACCACTATCTGGACCCGCCCGTCGGGCAGTCTGCTCAACCCCAACCCCAGCCTGGGCGCACAGATGCTGCAGGCCGACCTTGCGAAAATCGGCATCAAGGCCGAGATCCGCACCATCGAGTGGGGCGAGCTGATCCGCCGCGCCAAGGCCGGCGAGCACGACCTGCTGTTCATGGGCTGGGCGGGTGACAACGGCGATCCGGACAACTTCCTCAGCCCGCAGTTTGCCTGCGCCGCGGTCAAGTCCGGGACCAACTTCGCCCGGTTCTGCGACAACCGCCTGGACCAGCTGATCAACGCCGGACGCACCACCAACGACCAGAGCGTGCGCAGCCGCCTGTACCAGCAGGCTCAGACGCTGATTCAGCAGCAGGCGCTGTGGCTGCCGCTGGCGCATCCGACTGCGGCCGCGCTGCTGCGCCAGGACGTACAGGGTTACCAGGTGAGCCCGTTCGGGCGGCAGGATTTCAGCAAGGTCTCAGTCAACCGCTGACGCCCAATCGCGAGGCAAGCCCACAGTCATTGTGAACGCGAGCTTGCCCCGCGCCGCCTAACCGGCCAGCCATCCATGCTCGACCATCGACAACGGCTCGCCATCACCCACGATGACGTGGTCCAGCACCCTCACATCGATCAATGCCAGCGATCGTTTCAAAACAAGCGTCAGGTGCACATCATCCTGACTTGGCTCGCAATTGCCCGACGGATGGTTGTGACAGAGGATCAAGGCCGCAGCGTTGTGCAGCAAAGCCCGTCGCACCACTTCGCGCGGATAGATGCTCGCCCGGTCGATCGTGCCGCGGAACAGGATCTCGAACGCCAGCGGCCTGTGCTTGGTGTCCAGGAACAGACAACCGAACACCTCGCTGGCCTCATGCCGCAGCATCGCCTTCAGGTAACGCCGCACAGCCAGCGGGCTGTCCATGACCGACTCGCGCTCGATGGACGTCGCCAGGTTCCTGCGCCCGATTTCAAGCAAGGCCTGCAACTGGCTGTATCTCACTGGCCCCAGCCCCAGTTCGCCAAGAAACGCCTGTCGATCAGCCTCGAGCACCTGACGCAAGCCGCCGAATTTCAGCAAGAGCCCGCGCGCCAGCTCCAGCACGTTGCGCCCTTTCACGCCGGAGCCGAGAAATACTGCCAGCAGTTCTGCATCGGAAAGGCTGCCAGACCCGCGCTGCAACAACTTCTCCCTCGGCCGTTCTTCAGCCGGCCACTCCCTGATGTTCATTTCCCCTCCTCGCCTGCCACTACGGCCCCTTTGGACGCTGTGTTAATCTAGTTCGCTTCGAAAATGCGACGATCTGCCGCAGGCAGCCGTCGTCGCCACCCGCTTTCACTGGAATAAGGCAAGGCCTATGCAGCGGTTGTATCGCAAGCGCATCGTTCTCGGCGTGGGTGGCGGCATCGCCGCCTACAAGAGCGCCGAGCTGATTCGCCGACTCCTGGAACACGGCGCGCAGGTGCGCGTGGTCATGACCCGTGGTGGCGCCGAGTTCATCACCCCGCTCACGCTGCAGGCGCTGTCCGGCCACCCGGTCCATCTGGACCTGCTCGACCCTGCGGCCGAAGCGGCCATGGGCCATATCGAGCTGGCCAAATGGGCCGACCTGGTGCTGATCGCCCCGGCCACCGCCGACCTGATGGCACGCATGGCCCAGGGCATGGCCGACGACCTACTGACCACCCTGGTACTGGCTACCGACGCCACCGTCGCCGTCGCCCCGGCGATGAACCAGGCCATGTGGCGCGACCCGGCGACCCAGGCCAACCTCGAGCTGCTGAAAAGCCGCGGCATCCAGGTATTCGGCCCGGCCTCCGGCAGCCAGGCCTGTGGCGACGTGGGCCTGGGCCGCATGCTCGAAGCCACCGACCTGGCCTGGTGCGCCGCCGAAAGCTTCAAGCGCCAGGCCCTGACCGGCAAGCACGTGCTGATCACCGCCGGCCCTACGCAAGAGAACATCGACCCGGTGCGTTACATCACCAACCATAGTTCAGGGAAGATGGGCTTCGCCCTGGCCGAGGCTGCCGCCGAAGCCGGGGCCCGGGTGACCCTCGTCACCGGACCTGTGCACCTGCAGACCCCCGACCGGGTCAGCCGTATCGACGTGGTGAGCGCGCGGGACATGCTCGCGGCCTGCGAAGCTGCCATGCCTTGCGACCTGTTCATCGCCTCGGCTGCGGTCGCGGACTACCGCCCTGAGGTCGTCGCCTCACAGAAGCTCAAGAAAGATCCCACTACCGGCGACGGCATGCTGCTGCAGATGGTGCGCAATCCCGATATCCTTGCGACCATTGCCGGCCGCGCCGATCGCCCGTTCAGCGTCGGTTTCGCCGCCGAGACCGAGCACCTGCTCGACTACGCCACGCGCAAGCTCAAGGACAAGAACCTCGACCTGATCGTCGCCAATGATGTGGCCAACCCCAGCATCGGCTTCAACAGCGAGGAAAACGCCCTGACCGTGATAGACCGGCAGCAGCATCAAACCCTCTTCGCGCAGACCAGCAAAGGCAAGATTGCCCGTCAGCTGGTCGCCTTCATCGCCGAACGGCTCAACCAGGTTCAATAAGTTACATGCACGCTCTTCAAGCCAAGATCCTCGACCCTCGCCTGGGCACCGAATTCCCCCTGCCGCAGTACGCCACTCCAGGCTCGGCAGGCCTCGACCTGCGCGCCCTGCTCAAAGAAGACACCGTCCTCGAGCCAGGCCAGACCCTGCTGATCCCCACCGGCCTGTCGGTGTACATCGGCGACCCGGGCCTGGCGGCCATGATCCTGCCGCGCTCAGGCCTGGGCCATAAGCACGGCATCGTACTGGGCAACCTGGTCGGCCTGATCGACTCCGACTACCAGGGCGAGCTGATGGTGTCCTGCTGGAACCGCGGCAGCACGCCGTTCACCATCACCGTCGGCGAGCGCATCGCGCAGCTGATCCTGGTGCCGGTGGTGCAGGCGCACTTCGATATCGTCGAGCAGTTCGACGAAACCCAGCGTGGCGCCGGCGGCTTCGGCCATTCGGGCACCCGCTGAGCCGACGACAGACCGTTCGGGCCATGGATGGCGAACTCTGCGGCGAAACCACCGTCCAAGCGTTCAGTTTGTGCCTGCCCAGAAGCCTTTGAATACTTGGAGTCCCCAGAGATGAACGACATGGCCCAGCTGGTCCCCGCACTGCCCGACAGTATCTTCCGCGCCTATGACATCCGTGGCGTGGTCGGCAAGACCCTGCATGCCGAGACCGCTTACTGGATCGGCCGCGCCATTGGCGCCCAGACCCTCGCCCAGGGCGAACCGCAGATCTCGGTCGGCCGCGACGGTCGCCTGTCCGGCCCGATGCTGGTCGAGCAACTGATCAAGGGCCTGGCCGACGCCGGTTGTCAGGTCAGCGATGTCGGCCTGGTGCCGACCCCGGCGCTGTACTACGCCGCCAATGTGCTGGCCGGCAAGTCGGGCGTGATGCTCACCGGCAGCCACAACCCGTCGGACTACAACGGTTTCAAGATCGTCATCGCCGGCGACACCCTGGCCAATGAACAGATCCAGGCCCTGCTGACCCGCCTGAAGACCAATGACCTGACCCGTGGCGATGGCCGCGTGGAAAAGGTCGAGATCCTTGAGCGCTACTTCCAGCAGATCGTCGCCGATGTGAAACTGGCCAAGCGCCTGAAGGTGGTTGTCGACTGCGGCAACGGCGCGGCCGGCGTGGTCGCTCCGCAACTGATCGAAGCGTTGAACTGTGAGGTGATCCCACTGTTCTGCGAAGTCGACGGCAACTTCCCCAACCACCACCCGGATCCGGGCAAGCCCGAGAACCTGGAGGACCTGATCGCCAAGGTGAAAGAGACCGGCGCCGATATCGGCCTGGCCTTCGATGGCGACGGTGACCGCGTAGGTGTGGTGACCAACACCGGCAGCATCGTCTACCCCGACCGCCTGCTGATGCTGTTCGCCCAGGACGTGCTGTCGCGCAACCCGGGCGCCGAGATCATCTTCGACGTCAAATGCACGCGCCGCCTGACCCCGCTGATCGAACAGCACGGTGGCCGCGCGCTGATGTGGAAGACCGGCCACTCGCTGATCAAGAAGAAGATGAAACAGACCGGCTCGCTGCTGGCCGGCGAGATGAGCGGGCACATCTTCATCAAGGAGCGCTGGTACGGTTTCGACGACGGCATCTACAGCGCCGCGCGCCTGCTGGAGATCCTCAGCAAGGCCGGGCAGGACGCCGAAAGCCTGTTCGCCGCGTTCCCCAATGATATTTCCACGCCGGAAATCAACATTGATGTGACCGACGAGGGTAAATTCAGCATCATTGATGCACTGCAACGCGACGCCGATTGGGGCGAAGCCAGCCTGACCACCATCGACGGTGTGCGGGTCGACTACCCCAACGGCTGGGGCCTGGTTCGCGCCTCCAACACCACACCGGTGCTGGTGCTGCGCTTCGAGGCCGACAGCGCCGCAGAACTCGACCGAATCAAGGCTGTATTCCGCACGCAGCTGCTGCGGGTCCAACCAGGCCTGCAACTGCCGTTCTGACGACTATCCGTTCCTTACCTGGAGCCCTGCATGACCCTCGATCGCGATGCCGCTTCCCATGTAGCCGAGGTTTTGTCCGAAGCACTGCCTTACATCCGCCGCTTCGTCGGCAAGACCCTGGTGATCAAGTACGGCGGCAACGCGATGGAGAGCGAGGAGCTCAAGACCGGCTTCGCCCGTGACATCGTGCTGATGAAGGCCGTTGGCATCAACCCGGTGGTGGTGCACGGTGGCGGCCCGCAGATCGGCGACCTGCTCAAGCGCCTGTCGATAGACAGCCACTTCATCGATGGCATGCGCGTGACCGACGCGGCGACCATGGACGTGGTGGAAATGGTCCTGGGCGGCCAGGTGAACAAGGACATCGTCAACCTGATCAACCGCCACGGCGGCAGCGCCATCGGCCTGACCGGCAAGGATGCTGAGCTGATCCGCGCCAAGAAGCTCACCGTCACCCGCCAGACGCCGGAGATGACTACCCCGGAAATCATCGACATCGGCCATGTCGGCGAGGTCGTCAGCGTCAACACCGACTTGCTGAACATGTTGGTCAAGGGTGACTTCATCCCGGTGATCGCGCCGATCGGCGTGGGCGCCAACGGCGAGTCGTACAACATCAACGCCGACCTCGTGGCCGGCAAGGTGGCCGAAGCGTTGAAGGCCGAGAAGCTGATGCTGCTGACCAACATCGCCGGCCTGATGGACAAGCAGGGCGAGGTCCTCACGGGGCTGAGCACCGAGCAGGTCAACGAACTGATCGCCGATGGCACCATCTACGGCGGCATGCTGCCGAAGATCAAGTGCGCACTGGATGCCGTCCAGGGTGGCGTGAACAGCTCGCACATCATCGACGGTCGCGTGCCGAATGCCGTGCTGCTGGAGATCTTCACCGACAGCGGCGTGGGCACGCTGATCAGCAACCGCAAACCACGCTGATCCAGCTGTAATCCTATCGCGGGGCAGGCCCGCTCCCAGCTGGGAGCAGGCCTGCCCCGCGATGCATCCATCCCCGCCCACTCAAAAAGATGGCTTATAGCCATTACCCTTGATGTTTGACTATCAAGAATCCCGGTAGACTGCCGAAACAACGTGACAGCATGCTTGCTCGTTACGAATAGTTTCTATTTACCTGGAGAACACGCGTGAAATACGCATCACAAGGACTCGTGCTGGCAGCCGCCCTGGCTGTCGGGTCCATCGCCGGCTGTGCCACCGAAACCTCCACCGCTGTTGCCGTGCAACAGGTCGAAAGCGTCAGTCGTCCCTACAGCGGCGTGCGCACGCCGATCGCCGTGGGCAAGTTCGACAACCGCTCCAGCTACATGCGCGGCATCTTCTCCGACGGCGTCGACCGCCTCGGCGGCCAGGCCAAGACCATCCTGATCACCCACCTGCAGCAGACCAACCGCTTCAACGTGCTGGACCGCGACAACATGGGCGAGATCCAGCAGGAAGCGGCCATCAAGGGCCAGGCCCAGCGCCTGAAGGGCGCCGACTTCGTGGTGACCGGCGACGTCACCGAGTTCGGCCGCAAGGAAGTCGGCGATCACCAGCTGTTCGGCATCCTCGGCCGCGGCAAGACCCAGATCGCCTACGCCAAGGTCGCCCTGAACATCGTTAACATCAGCACATCCGAAGTGGTCTATTCGAGCCAGGGCGCCGGTGAATACGCCCTGTCCAACCGTGAAGTCATCGGCTTCGGCGGCACCGCCAGCTACGACTCGACCCTCAACGGCAAAGTGCTCGACCTGGCCATGCGCGAAGCTGTCAACAAGCTGGTGGGCGCAGTCGAAAGCGGCCAGTGGAAACCACAGGCGCAATAACAAGCACAACACGACAAGGAAGACCGTTCGATGAGCATCACCTACCCGGCCTGGCGCACTGTCGCCGGGCTGCTGCTGGGCAGCGTCCTGCTGGCCGGCTGCAATTCGCCCAAGACCCTGTACCAGTGGGAAAGCTACCAGCCCCAGGTATACGGCTACCTCAAAGGTGACGCCAAGGAAGAACAGGTCACCGCCCTGGAGCGCGACCTGGAGAAGATCAAGGCCAAGAACGGCGCAGTGCCACCGGGCTACCACGCGCAGCTGGGCCTGCTGTACTCCAGCCTGGGCAAGGATGACCAGATGATCCAGCAGTTCCGTACCGAAAAAGCGCTGTTCCCTGAGTCGGCGGCCTACATGGACTTCCTGATGAGCAACGCCAGCAAGGGAGCCCAGCAATGATCAAGCGCCTGACCCAACTGATCGTCGGCGCCTGCGTGCTGGCCCTGTTCGCCGGCTGCGCCGAGCGCAAGAGCATCGACTATTCGGCCTACAAGCAGAGCCGACCGAAGTCGATCCTGATCCTGCCGCCGCTGAACGAGTCGCCCGACGTCAAGGCCACCTACAGCATGCTGTCCCAGGTCACCTATCCGCTGGCCGAGGCCGGCTACTACGTGATGCCGGTGGCGCTGGTGGACGAGACGTTCCGCCAGAACGGCCTGACCACGCCGGCCGATATCCACCAGTTGCCCACAACCAAGCTGAACGAGATCTTCGGCGCCGACGCCGGCCTGTACGTGACCGTCAGCGACTACGGCACCCGCTACATGGTGCTGAGCAGCGCGACCATCGTCACCGCCAGCGCCAAACTGGTCGACCTGAAGACCGGTGCCACCTTGTGGACCGGCAGTGCCACGGCCTCCAGCGAGGAAGGCAAGCAGAACCAGGGTGGCCTGATCGGCATGCTGGTGGCGGCGGCCATCAACCAGATCATCAGCAGCGTGCAGGATGATGCCGGCTACCCGATCGCCGGGATGACCAGCGCACGCCTGCTGACGCCCTACCCGAATGGCGGGATCCTCTACGGGCCACGTTCGCCGAAGTACGGCACAGACTGACACGACGCGCAGGCGGCCCAAGGGCCGCCTTTCTTTTCCAGTTCGGAAAAATCCTACCGCCAGCACGGACAGGCACTACAACACGCATCTCTGCCAGCCGACTAGCATTCCAACTCCACCCCATCGGAGATACAGCGATGCAGAAAGAACTGGTCAAATATGGCAGCGATGTTTCCGCAGGCAGCTACGAATGCGCCGACTGCGGACGCAAGTACTCCAACCAGGGCAAGACCTCGATGCCTCCCTACCCTGACTTCACCCCCGGCACCCACCCCAAGCGTGGCTGGAAGATCCTCACCGGCGTCGGTGATGCCGTGCAGGACCCTTACCCGAACCGCAGCTGAACCGCAGGCACGAAAAAGGCGACCCGAAGGTCGCCTTTTTCGTGCCTGCGGGCCGGTCAGATACCGTACTGCGCGCGGTAGGCCTCGACCGCCGGCAGGTGCTGCTTGAGCTGCGGATCGTCGGCCAGGAACTCCAGCACCTGGGTCAGCGAGACGATGCTGACCACCGGGATACCAAAGTCGCGTTCGACTTCCTGGATCGCCGACAGCGCGCCATTGCCGCGCTCTTCGCGGTTCAGTGCGATCAGCACACCGGCGGCCTTGGCCTGCTGGGCGTTGATGATCTGCATGACCTCGCGGATCGCGGTGCCGGCGGTGATCACGTCGTCGATGATCAGCACGTCACCGGCCAGCGGGGCGCCGACCAGGCTGCCGCCCTCGCCGTGGTCCTTGGCCTCTTTGCGGTTGAAGCACCACGGCACGTCGAGCTGGTGCTGCTCGGCCAGGGCCACGGCAGTGGCCGCCGCCAGGGGAATGCCCTTGTAGGCCGGGCCGAACAGCACGTCGAAGGGGATCTTGCTGTCGACGATGGCCGCCGCGTAGCAACGTCCCAGCTGCGCCAGGGCGGACCCGGTATTGAACAGGCCGGCATTGAAGAAGTACGGGCTGGTACGCCCCGATTTCAGGGTGAACTCACCGAAGCGCAGAACGCCGCGATCGATGGCAAAACGGATGAAGTCGCGCTGATACGGCTGCATGAAAGGTCCCGGACACCACGGATTTAGCTAAATGTGTTGAGCTCGGGTATCATACACGCACGAGATTTTTGGGGCCATTTATGCGGATCATCAGTGTGAACGTAAATGGCATTCAGGCTGCGGCCGAGCGTGGATTGCTCAGCTGGTTGCAAGCCCAGAATGCCGACGTCATCTGCCTTCAGGATACCCGCGCCTCGGCCTTTGAACTCGACGACCCAGCTTTCCAGCTCGATGGCTATTTCCTTTACGCCTGCGACGCGGAGGTGCCCACCCAAGGTGGCGTGGCACTTTACTCGCGCATGCAGCCCAAGGCAGTCATCACCGGCCTGGGCTTCGAGACAGCCGACCGCTACGGGCGTTATCTGCAAGCAGATTTCGACAAAGTCAGTATTGCCAGCCTGTTGCTGCCTTCGGGCATGAACGGGGACGAAGACTTGAACCAGAAGTTCAAGTTGATGGACGACTTCGCCAAGTACCTGGACAAGCAACGCCGCAAGCGTCGCGAGTACATCTACTGCGGCTCGTTCTACGTGGCGCAGCAGAAGCTCGACATCAAGAACTGGCGTGACAGCCAGCAGTCGCCGGGCTTCCTGCCGCCCGAACGCGCCTGGATGGACGCCATCGTCGGCGACATGGGTTACGTCGATGCCCTGCGCGAAGTCAGCCGTGAAGGCGACCAGTACAGCTGGTGGCCGGACAACGAGCAGGCCGAGATGCTCAACCTGGGTTACCGGTTCGACTACCAGATCCTCACCCCAGGCCTGCGCCGTTTCGTGCGCAACGCCCGCCTGCCGCGCCAGCCGCGCTTCTCCCAGCACGCGCCGCTGATCGTGGACTACGACTGGACGCTGACCATCTGAGAATGGCACGCACAAAAAAGCCGACCATCAGGTCGGCTTTTTTGTGTCTATCTGATCGGCCGCCAGATGAAGGGATAGCGATACGGCTGCCCTTCATTGGCCTTGACCGCTGCCAGGATGATCAGGATCAGCACCGTCACCATCAGCACGGCGAACAGCAGGATGCCGATGAACACGAACATCAGCAGGAAGCAGACGAAGCCGGCGATGGTCACGCTGATTTGAAAGTTCAACGTCTCCTTGCCCTGGGCATCGATGAACGGATCCTGCTCGCGCTTGAGGTGCCACAGCACCAGCGGGCCCAGCAAATGCCCAAGGGGCAGCACCAGCCCCAGGAGCGCCGAGAGGTGGCAGAACATCGCCCATTGCCGGACATCGGCGCTGGGCGGGGTGATCGGTAGATCCGAATCGTTCATGTCCCGCACCTCCCTGGCGTCTGCTCAGTCGGCGAGCGCCGCTTTCTGCAGTTCGAAGATCTCGTCCATGCCCTTCTGCGCCAGCGCCAGCATGGCGTTGAAGTCGGCAGGCTGGAACGGCGCGCCCTCGGCAGTGCCCTGTACCTCGATGAAACCACCGGCGCTGGTCATGACCACGTTCAGGTCGGTCTCGGCGGCGGAGTCCTCGAGGTAGTCGAGGTCGAGCACGGCCTCGCCCTGGTACATGCCCACCGATACCGCGGCAATCATGTGCTTGAGCGGGTTGCCACCCTTGAGGCCGCCACGTTTCTTGATCACCGCCAGGGCGTCGCACAGGGCAACCATGGCGCCGGTGATCGAGGCAGTGCGGGTGCCGCCGTCGGCCTGGATCACGTCGCAGTCGACGTACAAGGTGATGTCGCCGAGCTTGCTCATGTCCAGCGCAGCGCGCAGGGAGCGGCCGATAAGGCGCTGGATCTCCAGGGTGCGGCCGCCTTGCTTGCCACGGCTGGCCTCGCGCTGGTTACGCTCGCCGGTGGAGCGCGGCAGCATGCCGTACTCGGCGGTCAGCCAACCTTGGCCCTGGCCTTTGAGGAAGCGGGGAACACCGTTCTCGACGCTGACCGTGCAGATGACCTTGGTGTCACCGAACTCGACCAGAACCGATCCTTCGGCGTGCTTGGTGTAGTTGCGGGTAATGCGGATCGAGCGGAGCTGATCGGCGGCGCGACCACTTGGACGTTTCATCTGGAATACCTGTACGGGGACATTTGAATCTGCCGAGCATTATAGAGCCCGACGCCCGGCGAAGGCACGCCTGTCGTCGCGCTTGCGCAGCCTGTCGTGTTTTCCGACAGGTTTCGGGGCGACCGTTAGCATGGCTGGATTGGGCGCCCACGCCGCACTGCGCTACAATCCTGCGCCTTGCAGCCGACAGGCTCTCCGTCCACCTGAATACGCGAGGTACTCCCCATGGTGCATAGCATGACCGCTTTTGCTCGTGTCGAGCGCGCTGGCAGCCAAGGCACCCTGGTCTGGGAGCTGCGCTCGGTCAACCACCGCTATCTCGAACCCCACCTGCGCCTGCCCGAGGCCCTGCGCGACCTCGAAGGCGCCGTACGCGAAGGCCTGCGCCAAGGCCTCTCGCGCGGCAAGGTCGAGTGCACCCTGCGTCTGAGCGAGGACAGCACCGGCAAGCCACTGCAGGTCGATCGCGAACGTGCCGCGCAACTGGTCGCCGCCGCCGAAACCGTCGCCAGCCTGATCAAGCAACCGGCACCGCTCAACCCGCTTGAAGTACTGGCCTGGCCGGGCGTGCTGGTGGCCGACGCCACCGACCCGCAAGCGCTCAATGCCGAAGCCATCGCACTGTTCGACGAAGCCCTGACCGAACTCAAAGCCGGCCGCCAACGCGAAGGCGCCGAACTGGCCCGGCTGATCAACGAGCGCCTGGACAGCATGGCCGGCGAAGTCGCCACCCTGCGCGCCCTGGTGCCGCAGATGCTCGCCGCACAGCGGCAGAAGGTCCTCGACCGCTTCAGCGACATGCAGGCCGAGCTCGACCCACAACGCCTGGAACAGGAGATGGTCCTGCTGGCGCAGAAAAGCGACGTCGCCGAAGAGCTGGACCGCCTCAGCACTCACGTCACCGAAGTACGCCGGGTACTCAAGTCGGGCGGCGCCGCCGGCCGGCGCCTGGACTTCCTGATGCAGGAGCTCAACCGCGAAGCCAACACCCTTGGCTCCAAGGCATTCGACCCACGCAGCACGCAGGCGGCAGTCAACCTGAAGGTGCTGATCGAACAGATGCGTGAACAAGTACAGAACATCGAGTAAGGCCACCCCTACCATGAACCACAGCAGCGGCACCCTCTACATCGTCTCGGCCCCGTCCGGCGCCGGCAAGACCAGCCTGGTCACGGCCCTGATCAAGGACGACGAGCGCGTCCGCGTCTCGGTCTCCCACACCACCCGCGCCATGCGCCCGGGCGAGGAACACGGGGTCAACTATCACTTCGTCGTCCACGAAGAGTTCAAGGCACTGATCGCCCAGGGCGATTTCCTCGAGCACGCCGAAGTGTTCGGCAACTTCTACGGTACTTCGCGCAGCGCCCTGCAGGAAACCCTCGACCAGGGCTACGACCTGATCCTGGAGATCGACTGGCAAGGTGCCCAGCAGGTGCGCAAGCTGATGCCCGAGGCGCGTTCGATCTTCATCCTGCCGCCAAGCCAGGAGGCCCTGCGCCAACGTCTGGACGGCCGCGGCCAGGACAGCGAGGAAATCATCGCCGGACGGATGAAAGAGGCGGTCAGCGAGATGGTGCACTACGACGAATATGAGTACGTCATCATCAATGATGACTTCGATGTGGCGCTGGATGACCTGAAAGCGGTGTTCCGCTCGAACCGGCTACTGCTCAAGAAACAACAACAGCGCCATGAGGCGCTGCTGAAACAACTGGTCGGCTGAAGACAGCCGGGGTCTCTGCGAGGCCCATTCGCCGGCAAGCCGGCTCCCACATGGATCACGCCACCTCGAGTCAAGCATCGTACCTGTGGGAGCTGGCTTGCCAGCGAATGGGGCGCAAAGCGCCCCCAGCTGTTATTCCTGCAACTGGATAGTGGCCTGCTGACGCAGGGTAGCCCCCAGGAAGTACGCCGGCGCACGCAGCCGCGACAGCAGCATCAGCACGATGCCCAGCGCCGAGATGATCGCCGCGATCACGAATACCAGCCCCAGCCCCCCAACATGCGAGCCACTGCCGAAGTCCGGCGAGGCGCTGTCGATCGCCGTGCGCAGGAAGATCACCGACAGGATCAGACCACCCACCAGCGGGCACACACCGCGCATGAAGAAGTGGCGCACGCTGTCGAACAGGCTGCGGCGGAAGTACCACACGCAGGCGAAGGCGGTCAGCGAATAGTAGAAGCAGATCATCATGCCCAGGGCGGTGATGGTGTCGGCCAGCACGTTCTCGCTGAGGGTACGCATGGTCACGTAGAACAGGCCTGCGGCAATACCGGCACAGATGGTCGCGTAGCGCGGCGTCTGCGAACGCGGGCAAACAGTGGCGAAGCGTTGCGGCACTGCGCCGTAGTAACCCATGGCAAGCAGGGTGCGCGCCGGCGAGACGAAGGTCGATTGCAGCGAGGCGGCGGTGCTGGCCAGCACCGCGATCGACATCAGGATCGCCAGCGGCCCCATGACCGGGCCGGCCAGGTGGGCGAACACGTTCTCCTGGATGCGCGGATTGTTCAGGCCCAGGCCGTGCTCACTGATCCCGGCAAACTGCAGGGTGGCGATGGCGGTGAGCAGGTACAGGCCGAGAATCAGCAGCACGGTCCAGGTTGCCGCCTTGCCCGGTACTTCATCGCTGCCGATCGACTCTTCGCTGACGGTCAGGCACACGTCCCAGCCCCAGAAAATGAAAATCGACAACGACAGGCCGGCGGCAAAGGCCGAGAACGACTCGACACCGAACGGGTTGAACCAGGCCAGGTCGAACGCCAGCGGCGGCGGCGCGGTGGTCTCGCCGAACGCTGCGAAGGCGAAGCCGATCAGCACCAGCAACTGCAAGGCCACCAAGCCGTACTGCACCGTCATGGTGGTGGCCATGCCGCGACAGCAGATCCACACCGCCAGGGCGATGAACACGCAACAGGTGGTGACGTTGATCAACAGGTTGTCCGCCAACGCGGCCAGCTCCTGGTTGCCGGTGATCTGGGCCAGGAACAGGTAGAAGAAGTCCACCGCCACGCCTGCCAGGTTGGATAGCACGATGGTGGTGGCGACCACCAGCCCCCAGCCGCCGATCCAGCCGATCATCGGGCCGAAGGCCCGGGCCGACCAGGTGAAGGACGTGCCGCTGTCGGGCTCCGCCGAGTTCAGCTCGCGGTAGCCCAGGGCGACCAGCAGCATCGGCAGGAAGCCGACGATGAACACCGCCGGCAGGTGGGCGCCGACTTCACGCACGGTCGGGCCGAGCGCGCCAGTCAGGGTGTAGACCGGCGCAATGGTGGAAATGCCCAGCACGACGCTGGCCAGCAGACCGAGGCGGCCCTTGGCCAGGCCCTTGCTGCGCTGGGTGTTGCCCGAGTCGGCCGCCACGTCGGGGGGGCGGCCGGCTTCTGTGTAATCGCTCATGAGTATTTGCCGTAACTATTGGAATTGTTTTCACAGGCCCGCCGTAGCGGGCCCGCTTCCACTCATTGAAAGCTCACTGCCGGGGTGGGTCATCCGAGACTACCGGGTGACGTCAGAGGATCTTCTGGCGCACACCCTCCCGTGCAGCATGGGCAATGCAGGCCTCGCGGAACGCCTCGAACAGGCGCAGCGAAACCGGGTTTTCGGCGAAACGCCATTCAGGGTGCCACTGCACGCCGAGTACAAAGCCCGGCGCATCAGGCATCGACACCGCTTCGATCAGGCCATCCGGGGCCCGTGCCTCGACGCGCAGGCCCGGGGCCAGGCGGTCGATGCCCTGGCTGTGCAGCGAGTTGACCTCGAACCGCGCAGCCAGGCCCAGGCGCTCGAGCACCCCACCCGGCTGTATGCCGACGGGGTGACGAGGGCCGTATTGCACCTCCAGGGGTGCGTCCTCAGGTTCGCGGTGGTCCAGGTAGCCGGGCAATTCCTGCACCCGTTGGTGCAGGCTGCCACCGAGGGCCACGTTCAGTTCCTGGAAGCCACGGCAGATGCAGAACACCGGCACACCCGCGGCAATGGCCGCCTGCAGCAGCGGCAAGGTCAGGCGGTCACGTGCAAGATCGTGCCGGGTGCCTTCCGCGCTGGGCGCGCCATTGTAATGATGCGGCTCGACATTTGAAGGCGAACCGGTAAAAAGAATGCCATCGAGCCTGGCCAGCAGCGTCTGCGTGTCGCTGCCGCCGTCACGGGCCGGCAGGATCAGCGGCAGCCCGGCAAAGCCCGCGGCCTCGACATACTTGTCGCCCACCGTGTGCGACGAGTTCTTCCCCACCTGCTGGCGGCAGGCGCTGACACCGATCAAGGGGACCGCAATTGCGCTCATGGGCTTACACCGTGTGCAGGTACCAGTTGTACTCGAGGTCGGAGATCGACACTTCGAACTCGGCCAGCTCGCTTTCCTTGCAGGCCACGAAGATGTCGATGTAGTCCGGGCTGATGTATTGGTTGAGGACTTCGCTGTCATCCAGCGCGCGCAGGGCATCACGCAGGTTGTTCGGCAGGCTCTGCTCCAACTGCTCGTACGAGTTGCCCTCGATCGGCGCGTCCGGCTCGACCTTGTTGGTCAGGCCGTGGTGGATGCCGGCGAGGATCGCCGCGAGCATCAGGTACGGGTTGGCATCGGCGCCGGCCACGCGGTGCTCGATGCGCACGTTCTCGCTGCTGTCGGTCGGCACGCGGACAGCCACCGTGCGGTTGTCCAGGCCCCAGCTCGGCGCGTTGGGCACATAGAACTGTGCACCGAAGCGACGGTACGAGTTGATGTTCGGGCAGAGGAATGCCATCGATGCCGGCATGGTTTCCAGCACGCCACCAATGGCGTGGCGCAGGGCGTCGCTTTGCAGCGGGTCGGCATTGGCGAAGATGTTCTTGCCGGTTTTCTTGTCCAGCAACGAAATGTGTACGTGCAGGCCATTGCCCGCCTGGCCCGGATAGGGCTTGGCCATGAAGGTGGAGTCCATCTCATGGTCGTAGGCGACGTTCTTGATCAGGCGCTTGAGCAGGATCGCATAGTCACAGGCCTTCAGCGGGTCGGCGACGTGGTGCAGGTTCACCTCGAACTGCGCCGGGGCGCTTTCCTTAACGATGGCGTCAGCCGGCAAGCCCTGCTCCTTGGCAGCTTCGAGCATGTCCTGCAGGCAGTCGGCGTATTCGTCGAGATCATCGATCAGGTACACCTGGGTCGACTGCGGGCGCTTGCCTGAAATCGGCGAGCGCGGCGGCTGCGGGCGACCGTTGAGGTTGTCCTGGTCGATCAGGTAGAACTCCAGCTCGAACGCGGCGCAGATATCCAGGCCCAGGTCGTCGAACTTGCTCACCACCTGGCGCAGCACTTCCCGCGGGTCGGCGAAAAACGGCGCGCCGTCCAGCTCATGCATGGTCATCAGCAACTGGGCGGTCGGGCGTTTCTGCCAGGGTTCGTCGCACAGCGTGCCGGCAATCGGGAAACAGATGCGGTCGGCGTCACCGATGTCCAGGCCCAGCCCGGTGCTTTCGACGGTCGAGCCGTTGATATCCAGGGCAAACAGCGACGCCGGCAGGTTGATGCCCTTCTCGTACACCTTGTGCAGGCTGGCGCGCTCGATGCGCTTGCCGCGCACCACGCCGTTCATGTCGGAGATCAGCAGGTCGACGTACTGGGTATCCGGATGGGCATCCAGGAATTCATTCATCTCGCGGGAAGAACTGGCGCACGGGGAGACCGACGTCATGGCTGTACATCCTTTGATTCGGAGCGGCGATGTGGGAACTGCGGATGACGCCTTGTAGGGCGACGATGGTGCTGCTGTTGTTCTTTTCACTGGCCCATCGTTGGGGGCTGGTTGCCGACCGGCTGCATTGATTCCCGGGGGCCGTTCCACTATAAAATGGCCAAAACGCAACAGACATTGGCATTTAGGCAAGCAGAGCGTGCACCGATGCAATATCAGATCAACCATGCGGACCTTTCCCTGGTCCTGGCACTGGAGCGCGGCCGCTCGCTGGCCAAGGCAGCCGAACTGCTCAAGGTCGACGTTTCGACGGTGTTCCGCTCGATCCGCCGGCTGGAGTCGGCGCTGGGCACCGCCTTGTTCGTCAAGAGCCGTAAAGGCTACCTGCCCACCGACACCGCCCAGGCCCTGGCCGAGCAGGCCGAGCGCGCCGAACAGGCACTGGATGCGGCGCGCATCGCCCTGACCAGCGGCGAACAGGTGGTCAGCGGCACCGTGCGCCTGACCTGCACCGAGGCCGTGCTGCACAGCCTGCTGCTGCCGGCGCTGGCCGAGTTCATGCCCAACTATCCGGCGTTGTCGCTGGAGATGGGCACCTCCAACACCTTCGCCAACCTCAGCCGTCGCGATGCCGACATCGCCCTGCGCCTGACCAACACGCCGCCGGAGCATCTTGTCGGGCGCTGCCTGGGCTCGACCTCCTACGTGGTCTGCGGCCAGCCGGCGCTGCGCGAGCGGCTGCAGGAGGCGCCCCTGAGTGTGCCCTGGATCGCCCCCGACGATTCCATGCAGGACCACGCCACCGTGGTCTGGCGCAACCAGCAGCATCCCGGCCTGATCCCGCGCTACCAGTGCAGCGGCATGTCGACCATCGCCCAACTGGTGACCACCGGCCTGGGCGTGGCGGCGCTGCCCGACTACATGGTCCACGACCTGCCCGGCGTCGAGGCGCTGAGCGGCCCGCTGCCCGGCTGCGACACCCAGTTGTGGCTGCTGACGCGGCCCGATTGCCGTGCCCTGCGTTCGGTGCAGACGCTGTTCGAGGAGCTGACCCCGCGCCTGCGCGACGCAATGTTGCGTTAACGCGCCAAGGACGGTTGTTTTCGGGCAACAAGAACCGTTATCGTCCGAATCAGGACACGGGCTGCTTCGCGGGCAAGTCCGCTTCCACAGGGCCCGCAAAGCGATTCCAACAGCATCGGAGGAAGGCCACCCGATAAAACAGTCCTTCCCTATTGGCTGGTGATTTTTTAAACTATCGAGTCCGCCTGCCCATTCTGGGCTGCACGCCTAACCGCATTTGCTACTGAGGAAGACCATGGCCCGCGTAACTGTTGAAGACTGCCTGGAACACGTGGATAACCGCTTTGAGCTGGTCATGCTCTCGACCAAGCGCGCCCGCCAGCTGGCTACCGGCGGCAAAGAGCCACGCGTTGCGTGGGAAAACGACAAGCCTACCGTCGTCGCCCTGCGTGAAATCGCCGAAGGCATCGTCACGCCAGAGTTCATCGCCGCCGAAGAGATCGTCACCGAGGATCCGGTATTCGCCGCGTTCGAGGACGAGAACAACGAGGCCGTCTGATTGATGCCCAGTCGACACCGTGCGGCGCAAGGCCCTCTTCTACTGCAAGAGGTGAAACCATGCCGGGTATAGAAGCCCTCGCCGAACGGCTGTCGACCTATCTGGGCCCCGAACAGGTCAACCTGGTTCGTCGGGCCTACTTCTACGCCGAACAGGCCCACGATGGCCAGCGCCGCCGCAGCGGCGAGCCCTACGTGACCCATCCGCTGGCGGTCGCCAGCATCCTCGCCGACATGCACATGGACCATCAGAGCCTGATGGCGGCCATGCTGCACGACGTGATCGAAGACACCGGCATCGCCAAGGAAGCCTTGAGCCAGCAATTCGGCGAGACCGTCGCCGAACTGGTCGACGGGGTCAGCAAGCTGACCCAGATGAACTTCGAGACCAAGGCCGAGGCGCAGGCCGAGAACTTCCAGAAGATGGCCATGGCCATGGCCCGCGATATCCGCGTGATCCTGGTCAAGCTGGCCGACCGCCTGCACAACATGCGCACCCTGGAAGTGCTCTCCGGCGAGAAACGCCGGCGCATCGCCAAGGAAACCCTCGAAATCTACGCCCCCATCGCCAACCGGCTGGGGATGCACACCGTGCGCGTGGAATTCGAGGACCTCGGCTTCAAGGCCATGCACCCGATGCGCTCGTCGCTGATCCACCGGGCGGTGAAGGCCGCGCGCGGCAACCGCAAGGAAATCGTCGCCAAGATCGAGACCTCGCTGGCCAACTGCCTGGCCGCCGACGGTATCGAAGGCGAGGTCAGCGGCCGGCAGAAACACCTCTATGGCATCTACAAGAAGATGCGCGGCAAACGCCGCGCCTTCACCGAGATCATGGACGTGTACGCCTTCCGCATCATCGTCGACAAGGTCGACACCTGCTACCGCGTGCTCGGCGCCGTGCACAACCTGTACAAGCCACTGCCGGGTCGCTTCAAGGACTACATCGCGATCCCCAAGGCCAACGGCTACCAGTCGTTGCACACCACGCTGTTCGGCATGCACGGCGTGCCCATCGAAATCCAGATCCGCACCCGCGAAATGGAAGAGATGGCCAACAATGGCATCGCCGCGCATTGGCTGTACAAGTCCAACGAGGAAGAGCAGCCAAAAGGCAGCCATGCCCGCGCCCGCCAATGGGTCAAAGGCATCCTCGAGCTGCAGCAGCGCGCCGGCAACTCGCTGGAATTCATCGAGAGCGTGAAGATCGACCTGTTCCCGGACGAGGTCTACGTCTTCACCCCCAAAGGCCGGATCATGGAGCTGCCCAAAGGCTCCACCGCGGTCGACTTCGCCTACGCGGTGCACACCGACGTCGGCAACAGCTGCATCGCCTGCCGCATCAATCGCCGCCTGGCGCCGCTGTCCGAGCCGCTGCAGAGCGGCTCCACCGTCGAGATCGTCAGCGCACCGGGCGCCCGGCCGAATCCGGCCTGGCTCAACTTCGTGGTCACCGGCAAGGCGCGCACGCACATCCGCCACGCTCTCAAACAGCAGCGCCGCTCCGAGTCCATCAGCCTTGGCGAGCGCCTGCTGAACAAGGTACTGACCGGCTTCGACAGCAGCCTGGAAAAGATTCCCCAGGAGCGTATCCAGTCGATCCTCACCGAGTATCGCCTGGAGCTGGTCGAGGACCTGCTCGAAGACATCGGCCTGGGCAACCGCATGGCCTACGTGGTCGCCCGACGCCTGTTGTCCGCCGAAGGCGAGCAGCTTCCGGCCCCGGAAGGCCCGCTGGCGATCCGCGGTACCGAGGGCCTGGTGCTCAGCTACGCCAAATGCTGCACGCCGATCCCGGGCGACCCGATCGTCGGCCACCTGTCGGCGGGCAAAGGCATGGTCGTGCACCTGGAAGACTGCCGTAACATCAGTGAAGTCCGCCATAACCCGGAAAAGTGCCTGCAGCTCTCCTGGGCCAAGGACATCACCGGCGAGTTCAACGTCGAGCTGCGCGTCGAGCTGGAACACCAGCGCGGCCTGATCGCCCTGCTGGCCAGCAGCGTCAATGCCGCCGACGGCAACATCGAGAAAATCAGCATGGACGAACGCGACGGCCGTATCAGCGTGGTCCAACTGGTGGTCAGCGTGCACGACCGCGTGCACCTGGCCCGTGTGATCAAGAAGCTGCGCACCTTGACCGGCGTGGTCCGCATCACCCGGATGCGTGCGTAGTCCGCCAACCGCAAGGAGTCATCATGAGCAAGACCGTCATCACCAGCGAAAAAGCCCCTGCCGCCATCGGCACCTACTCGCAAGCGATCAAGGCTGGCAACACCGTGTACATGTCGGGTCAGATCCCTCTCGACCCGAAGACCATGGAGCTGGTCGAAGGCTTCGAAGCCCAGACCGTCCAGGTGTTCGAGAACCTGAAGTCGGTGGCTGAAGCTGCTGGCGGTTCGTTCAAGGACATCGTCAAGCTGAACATCTTCCTCACCGACCTGAGCCACTTCGCCAAGGTCAACGAGATCATGGGCCGTTACTTCGAACAGCCTTACCCGGCCCGCGCCGCCATCGGCGTGGCCGCGCTGCCGAAGGGTGCCCAGGTCGAGATGGACGCCATCCTGGTCCTCGAGTAATACCCCGGTGACGGGCCGAGGCCCGTCACCCCCTCCTGCCTCAAGGTTTTCACCATGCGCCACGCATTGCCTCTCACGCTGGCAGCCCTGCTCCTGGGCGGCTGCGCCAGCCACAAGCCTGAAGATTTCAACGGCACCTGGATCAACCAGGCCGCCATCGATGCCGCCAGCAAAGGCACCAGCCTGCGCCAGGCCCTGGATGCCAAGGGCCCGGTGTTCGAGTGGAAGATCGACGTCAAGAACCAGCAGGCCAGCTTCAGCAATGGCTTCGAGGCCGCCGACGGGCGCCTGAGCGCCAACGAGAAGGACTGGCAGGTCACCTTCGAAGGCGACCTGACCGAACAGCTCAAGCTCGATGGCGACGAACTCGTGGCGATCGACCCCTCCGGCCATGAGCAGACCTTCGTGCGCAGCAAGGCGTCAGAAGGCGCTGCACTGGGCGGCAGCTTCGAGAAGGCGCTGTATCAGCAATACCTGGGCGGCGACTGGAAGATCGTCGAGGGCCAGGGCAAGGGCGCGCTGGTGCGCTTCAGCGATACCGGCAACGTCACCGGCCTGCCCGGCCCGGACCGCTTTGCCCTGTGCCTGGCGGGTGACTGCGCGACCATGGGCGATGGCAACGACAGCCTGTGGCTGGAGCGCAACCAGCGTGGCGCCCCGTGGATCTTCAAGCGCGATGGCGACACCCTGGAGATCTTCCAGGCAGTCAACCGCGCCCAGCCGGATGAGATGCCGCAACTGACTGCCGGCGCCCGGCAGTGGGTGCTGGAAAAGGATTAGCCATCAGCGCGGCGACCCGACTGGCCCCGTGATGGGGCCGGCTCTCTCAACCACGCCCTTGGAGAATGGCCGCATAGCCTTCTTTATAACTCGGATACTGCGGCCCCCATCCTAGCGCCCGCGCCCGCGCATTGCTGCAACGCTTGCTGCCGGTACGCCGCACCCGCTGCTGGTCCGACCACTCGGTGACCCCCAGGTACTCGCGCAGCCAGCCCACCACGTCAGCCAGCGCTGCCGGGTCGTCATCGACACCGATATAGCAGTCGTCCAGCACCACACCCCGGGCATCGGCCTGCAGCAGGTGCGCCAGCAAACCAGCGGCATCCTCGGCGTGAATGCGGTTGCCGTACAATGGCGGCTCCTCGGCCACTCGGTAGCCTTGGCGTACCTGGCTCAGCAACCACTCACGTCCCGGTCCGTAGATGCCGGTCAGGCGCACGATGCTGGCGGGGATGCCGCTACCCAGCGCCAGGCGCTCCGCTTCGAGCATCACCTTGCCTGAATACCCCTCAGGTGCGGTGGCTGCGCTCTCGTCGATCCACTCACCATCCTGTTGTGCATAGACACTGCTGCTGGAAACGAACAGCAGGCGACGCGGCCGCTGACCCTTGGTTTTCAACCAATCGAGCACATGGCGCAAACCGTCGACATAGGCGGCCTGGTAGCCCGCTTCGTCATGCTGGCTGGCCGCCACGCAGTACACCAGGTAGTCCGGCGCGCGCGTGGGCCACGCTTCCGGCAGGCGCGGGTTCGACAGGTCGGCGGCAACGGGCCGCACCCCTTCGGGCAGGTCCCGCACCGACCGGCGCAGGCCATCGACCTGCCACCCATCGGCGAGCAACTGGCGGGCCAGACGGCCTCCCACATCGCCGCAGCCGACGATCAACGCACTCAGGTCCGACATCATGAAACTCCAAATCCAAAGGTTCACGCTAACCGGATTTAGCGATCAGCGGCTAGACAAAGGTTAAAAAAAGCGCTCTCCATTCTTTTGTTAACAAGAATTACTTGCAATAATGGCGGCCCTGTCTGTTCTCGGCCTGCTTCGAGGCCTTGAAGAACTCAACCCATTTCTCTTCATCAGGTCCGGCCAGCATGACACGTACTCAACCTTCCGCTTCGCCAACCCCGTCGCGCGCCTGGCGCGCCATTGCCGCGCTGATGTTCAGCCTGGTACTGGCCCCTGTGGCCATGGCCGATGAGCCCACCGCCGCCGCACCGGCAGCCGCCAGCGCCCCGGCCGCGCCAGCCGCCGAAGGCCAGGCACCGGTAGCCGCGCCAACCGACGCGCCTGCCGACGCCAACGCCCCAGTGGATGGCCAGGCACCGGCCGACGAGAACGTGCAGGCGATGGTCGAAGACACCTCGCTGGGCATGGCCCACGACCTGTCCCCATGGGGCATGTACAAGAACGCCGACGTGGTGGTGAAGGCCGTGATGATCGGCCTGGCCATCGCCTCGATCATCACCTGGACCATCTGGATCGCCAAAGGCTTCGAGCTGATGGGCGCCAAGCGCCGCCTGCGTGGCGAGATCGCCGCCCTGAAACGCTCGGTGAGCCTGAAAGAGGCCAGCGAGGTGTCGAACAAGGAAGGCACCCTGGCCCACACCCTGGTGCATGACGCCCTCGAAGAGATGCGCCTGTCGGCCAACGCTCGCGAGAAAGAAGGCATCAAGGAGCGCGTCAGCTTCCGCCTCGAGCGTCTGGTGGCCGCCAGCGGTCGCACCATGAGCAGCGGTACCGGCGTGCTGGCCACCATCGGCTCCACTGCCCCGTTCGTCGGTCTGTTCGGTACCGTGTGGGGCATCATGAACAGCTTCATCGGCATCGCCAAGACCCAGACCACCAACCTCGCCGTGGTCGCCCCAGGCATCGCCGAAGCCCTGCTGGCCACCGCCCTGGGCCTGGTTGCCGCGATCCCGGCCGTGGTCATCTACAACGTCTTCGCCCGCTCCATCGCCGGCTACAAGGCACAGGTGTCCGACGCCTCCGCCCAGGTCCTGCTGCTGGTCAGCCGTGATCTGGACCACCAGGGTGGCGAACGCGCCGCCCCGCACATGGTGAAAGTGGGGTAAACCATGGGCCTGCATCTCAACGAAGGTGGCGACGACCTCGCCGAGAACCACGAAATCAACGTCACGCCGTTCATCGACGTGATGCTGGTGCTGCTGATCATCTTCATGGTCGCGGCGCCCTTGGCCACGGTCGACATCAAGGTCGACCTGCCCGCCTCGACCGCCAAGCCCGCGCCGCGGCCCGAGAAGCCGGTGTTCGTCAGCGTCAAGGCCGACAAGAAGCTCTACCTGGGCGACGACGAGGTGGCCCAGCGCGACCAGCTTGGCGCGATGCTCGATGCCAAGACCAAGGGCGACAAGGAAACCACCATCTTCTTCCAGGCTGACAAGGGCGTCGATTACGGCGACCTGATGGAAGTGATGAACACCATGCGTGCCGCTGGCTACCTCAAGGTCGGCCTGGTCGGACTCGAGACGGCAGCCAAGAAATGACGAAAACGCGCTCAAACATGGCGCGCTACGGTGGCAGCCTGGCGATCGTGCTGGGAGTGCACGCGGTCGCCGTGCTGCTGACGCTCAACTGGTCGGTGCCCCAGGCCCTCGAGTTGCCGCCGGCAGCGATGATGGTCGAGCTGGCACCGCTGCCAGAGCCCGCGCCACCGCCACCGCCCAAGGCCGCCCCGAAACCGCCGACGCCGATCGAGGAGCCGCCGCTGCCCAAGCTGGCAGAGGCGCCGAAGCCGAAGATCGCCATCCCCAAGCCGCCCAAGCCCAAGGCCAAGCCACAGCCGCCCAAGCCTGAGAAAAAGCTGGAGCCGCCGAAGGACGAACCGCCGGCCAAGGACGATGTGGCGGATACACCGCCCAGCAACACGCCACCGCAGAAGTCGGCGGCGCCGCAGCCAAGCATCGCGTCCAACAGTAATGCCCTGCCGAGCTGGCAGAGCGACCTGCTGCGCCACCTGGCCAAGTACAAGAAGTACCCCGAGGACGCTCGCCGCCGTGGATTGCAGGGCATCAACCGCCTGCGTTTCGTGGTCGACGCCGAAGGCAAGGTGGTGTCGTACACGCTGGCCGGTGGTTCGGGCAGCGCGGCGCTGGACCGGGCCACGCTGGAGATGATCCGCCGTGCCGGCACGGTACCCAAGCCTCCGGCGGAGTTGCTGAACAATGGCACGATCGAAGTGGTTGCGCCGTTCGTGTACTCGCTGGACCGACGCTGACGTTTTTGTTTCTGTCACAAAACGGCAAGTCTGATAACGTGCGTCTATCGATTGCAGCCGCTATGCTGGGGCCGCAACTTCATGGACGCACGTTATGACCCTCACCGAACTTCGCTACATCGTTACCCTCGCGCAGGAGCAGCACTTCGGCCACGCGGCCGAGCGTTGCCACGTCAGCCAACCGACCCTGTCGGTGGGCGTGAAGAAGCTCGAGGACGAACTCGGCGTGCTGATCTTCGAGCGCAGCAAGAGCGCGGTGCGCCTCACGCCGGTCGGCGAGAGCATCGTCGCCCAGGCGCAGAAGGTACTGGAGCAGGCTCAGGGCATCCGCGAGCTCGCCCAGGCCGGCAAGAACCAGCTGACCGCCCCGCTCAAGGTCGGCGCCATCTACACCGTCGGCCCCTATCTCTTCCCGCACCTGATCCCGCAACTGCACCGCGTGGCGCCGCAGATGCCGTTGTACATCGAAGAGAACTTCACCCATGTGCTGCGCGAAAAGCTGCGCAACGGCGAACTGGACGCGGTGATCATCGCCCTGCCGTTCAACGAGGCCGACGTGCTGACCCTGCCGCTGTACGACGAACCATTCTGTGCGCTGATGCCGGCCGACCATCCCTGGACCGCCAAGGACACCATCGACACCGCCATGCTAAACGACAAGAGCCTGCTGCTGCTGGGCGAGGGGCATTGTTTCCGCGACCAGGTGCTCGAAGCCTGCCCGACACTGAACAAGGGCGGCGAAGCCTCCAAGCACACCACGGTCGAGTCCAGCTCACTGGAAACCATCCGCCACATGGTCGCCTCCGGCCTGGGCGTCTCGATCCTGCCGCTGTCGGCCGTACACAGCCATCACTATGCACCGGGCGTCATCGAAGTTCGCCCGCTGACCGCGCCCGCACCGTTCCGCACCGTGGCCATCGCCTGGCGCGCCAGCTTCCCGCGGCCGAAGGCCATCGAGATCCTCGCCGACTCGATCCGCCTCTGCTCGGTGGCCAAGCCGCCCGTGGAACAACCGGCCTGAACCCATGACCGAGCTGTCGAACGTCCCGGTCACCACACTCAAGGGTGTTGGTGAAGCCATGGCAGAGAAACTCGCCAAGGTCGGTCTGGAGAACCTGCAGGACCTGCTGTTCCACCTGCCGTTGCGCTATCAGGACCGAACCCGCGTAGTCCCCATCGGCCAACTGCGTCCCGGCCAGGACGCGGTGATCGAGGGCGTGGTCAGCGGGGCTGACGTGACCATGGGCAAGCGCCGCAGTCTGGTGGTGCGCCTGGGCGATGGCAGCGGCACGCTGAGCCTGCGCTTCTACCATTTCAGCAATGCGCAGAAGGAGGGCCTCAAGCGAGGCACCCACCTGCGTTGCTATGGCGAAGCACGTCCGGGCGCCTCGGGCCTGGAAATCTACCACCCCGAATACCGTGCGCTGAACGGCGAAGAAGCGCCACCGCCGGTCGAACAGACGCTGACGCCGATCTACCCGACCACCGAAGGCCTCACCCAACAACGCCTGCGTCTGCTCTGCCAGCAGAGCCTGGGCCTGCTCGGCCCGCGCAGCCTGCCCGACTGGCTGCCCGACCAACTGGCCCGCGACTACCAATTGGCGCCGTTGAGCGATGCCATTCGCTACCTGCACAACCCGCCTGCCGACGCCGACCTCGACGAACTTGCCGAGGGCCATCACTGGGCCCAGCACCGCCTGGCCTTCGAGGAGCTGCTGACCCATCAGCTCTCCCAGCAGCGCCTGCGTGAGAGCCAGCGCAGCCTGCGTGCGCCGGTATTGCCCAGGGCTACCCGCCTGCCAGCGCAATACCTGGCCAACCTCGGCTTCAACCCGACAGGTGCCCAGCAGCGCGTCGGCAACGAGATCGCCTACGACCTCAGCCAACCCGAACCGATGATGCGCCTGGTACAGGGTGACGTGGGCGCCGGCAAGACCGTGGTCGCCGCCCTCGCGGCTCTGCAGGCCCTGGAGGCTGGCTACCAGGTGGCGCTGATGGCCCCCACCGAGATCCTTGCCGAGCAGCATTTCATCACCTTCAAACGCTGGCTCGAGCCGCTGGGTATCGAAGTCGCCTGGCTGGCCGGCAAGCTCAAGGGCAAGGCCCGCGCCAGCGCCCTGGAGCAGATCGCCAATGGCGCGCCCATGGTGGTCGGTACCCACGCGCTGTTCCAGGACGAGGTGCAGTTCAAGCACCTGGCCCTGGCGATCATCGACGAACAACACCGTTTCGGCGTGCAGCAGCGCCTGGCCCTGCGCAAGAAGGGCGTCATGGGCCAGCTGTGCCCGCACCAGCTGATCATGACCGCCACGCCGATCCCCCGCACCCTGGCCATGAGCGCCTACGCCGACCTGGACACCTCGGTCCTCGACGAGCTGCCCCCCGGGCGTACCCCGGTGAATACCGTGCTGGTCGCCGACAGCCGCCGTTTCGAAGTGGTCGAGCGAGTCCGCGCCGCTTGTGCCGAAGGGCGCCAGGCCTACTGGGTGTGCACCCTGATCGAGGAATCCGAGGAACTGACCTGCCAGGCTGCCGAAAGTACCTTCGAGGAGTTGGGCAGCGCCCTGGGCGAACTGCGCGTGGGCCTGATCCATGGGCGCATGAAGCCTGCGGAAAAAGCGGCGGTCATGGCCGAGTTCAAGGCCGGTGAGCTGCAACTGCTGGTCGCCACCACGGTGATCGAGGTCGGTGTCGACGTGCCCAATGCCAGCCTGATGATTATCGAGAACCCCGAGCGCCTGGGCCTGGCGCAGTTGCACCAGCTGCGCGGCCGGGTCGGCCGGGGCAGCGCGGCAAGCCACTGCGTGCTGCTCTATCACCCGCCACTTTCGCAGATCGGCCGCGAACGCCTGGGTATCATGCGCGAAACCAACGATGGTTTCGTCATAGCAGAGAAGGATCTGGAGCTGCGTGGCCCCGGCGAGATGCTCGGGACCCGCCAGACCGGCCTGCTACAGTTCAAGGTCGCCGACCTGATGCGCGACGCCGACCTGTTGCCGGCCGTACGCGACGCCGCCCAGGCCCTGCTGGCACGCTGGCCCGACCACGTCAGCCCGCTACTCGACCGCTGGTTGCGCCACGGCCAACAATATGGCCAGGTGTGACGCCCGTCCCATAATGGATCCAGCTTGGCGGTCAGGCTGGTTATACTTCGCGTTTACAGAAATGATTGGATACAGGCCATGACTGAAGTTGCCCTGGATACCGCAACCCTACACGCACCGTCTGTTATCCGGCAGTTGCTCGAAAAGCTCGACGTCAGCTTCCGCGAGGTGCCCGAGCACCCGGGGCTGCCGGCCAACTCGCGCGTTCAGGCCGTACTGCTCGATGACGCGATCGGTGCCTTGATGGTGCTGTTCCCGCAAAGCCAGTTGCTGGACCTCAAGCGCCTCGAGGAGTTGACCGGCCGCAAGCTAAAGGCCGTGCCGCTGGAGCGCTTGAAGCAGATGCTCGACAAGCATCATCTCAAGGCCCTGCCCGCCATTCCCGCATTGACCAGCTCGCCGTGCCAGTACGAAAAGAGCCTGCTCGACAACGAAACCCTGCTGATCCAGTCCGGTGAAGCCGGGCTGCTCCTGGAAATTGGCCGGACGGCTTTCAAGAAAATGCTGGTCAAGGCCAGCGCCAGCACCTTCGGCCAGCCGATCAGCGATATTCGCCTCAGTTTCGATCAGTTGGACGGCCCTCCCAGGGAAGTCATCCGCGCGGTCCAGGCTTTCACCGCCCGGCGCATCCAGCAACGCCTGGAGCAGACCATCGAAATTCCGCCGCTGGCCGACACCGCGCAGAAGATCATCAAGCTGCGCGTCGACCCCAATGCCAGCATCGACGACATCACCGGCGTAGTCGAAACCGACCCTGCCCTGGCCGCACAGGTCGTCAGCTGGGCGGCATCACCCTACTACGCATCCCCCGGCAAGATCCGTTCGGTGGAAGATGCCATCGTCCGGGTATTGGGCTTCGACCTGGTGATCAACCTGGCCTTGGGCCTGGCCCTGGGCAAGACCCTGAGCCTGCCCAAGGACCACCCGCAACAGGCCACGCCGTACTGGCAGCAGTCGATCTACACTGCGGCGGTGATCGAGGGCCTGACCCGCGCCATGCCGCGCGCAGAGCGCCCGGAAGCAGGCCTTACCTATCTCGCCGGGCTGCTGCACAACTTCGGCTACCTGCTGCTGGCCCACGTCTTCCCGCCACATTTCTCGCTGATCTGCCGCCATCTGGAGGTCAACCCGCACCTGTGCCACAGCTATGTAGAACACCACTTGCTGGGGATCAGCCGTGAACAGATCGGTGCCTGGCTGATGAAGCTGTGGGACATGCCTGACGAACTCTCCACAGCCTTGCGTTTCCAGCATGACCCGACCTATGACGGTGAGCACTCGGCCTTCCCGAACCTGGTGTGCCTGGCTATTCGCTTGCTGCGCTCGCGCGGGATTGGTTCGGGACCACAGGGCGAGATCCCGGATGCCCTGCTCGAGCGCCTGGGGCTGACCCGGGACAAGGCGCAAGAAGTGGTGAACAAGGTGCTGGAGGCCGAGGCGTTGCTACGTGAGCTGGCCTCGCAGTTCCACGCGCCGCATTGATGTGTTGGGGCGCCTTGCGCCCCTTTTTGCCAGCCAGCCCGCTCTGTGGGAGCTGGCTTGTCGTGGCGACAAACCGCAGCCCCGGTGATCTCAACCCTTTTTCTTCTTCGGTTTCAGGTACTTCATCAAGCCCTGGAACCAGATCACCAGCGCCGGATTGCCCTTGATCTGGATGTCTTTCTCCTGAATCCCCTGCATGAACGCCAGCTGCTTGTTACCGGCCTGCAGCGTGGCGAAACCGAAGGCGGCATCTTTGAAGGCAATGGCGAACGCCGGCTGCGGGTGCAGGCCGCCCTTGCTGCTGATGCGCAGGTCCTTGACGATGAAGTGCCGGGCAACCTTGCCGTCGAGCGTCTGCATCTGGAAGACCAGGTCCTTGTCCTGCAGCTGCTGCTGGAACGCCGGGTTGTTGCGGCTGGCCTTGGCCATCAGCAAGCCCATGGCCCAGAGAAGAAAACGAAACTTCATCAACGCGCCTCGAGTGAAAAATGACTGAGTCGCGCAGTTTATCCGTTTATCGCCCTGTTTATGCAAGTTCGCCGCATTTGCTTACCAGAAACACAACGGGCGCCTTAAGGCGCCCGTCTCGATGGCTTGTCGATCACTTTTTCTTGGCAGGCTTGGCCGGTGCGTTGACGCTGTCACGCAGGCCCTTGCCAGGCTTGAAGGCGACAGTGTTGCTGGCCTTGATCTTGACCGGCTCGCCCGTCTGCGGATTCTTGCCGGTGCGGGCACCGCGGTGGCGTTTTTCGAAGGTGCCGAAGCCGACCAGGGTGACGGTGTCCTTGTCGAGTGCGCCGGTGATGCTGTCGAGAATCGCGTTGAGGACCTGGTTGGCCTTTTCCTTGGTCAGATCGGCCTTTTCGGCGATGACGGCGGCGAGTTCTGGTTTACGCATAGTGAAGCCTCTTTGACGGGATTTCTTGTTGTTATGCCGTGCTGCCGAAGGGAGCAGCGTTCAAGGCACCGCAGGCTCTAGGCTGCGGCAGACGCCAGTGAGGATGGCACGCCGACCGGGGCCGCGCCAGTATCTGGGCGGCCATTGTCGCGGCAAGAACAGGATAATTCCGACAGAACGCCCGCTATTTACGCCATCAAGGGTGGCAACTGGCGATTCAACGCCAGTTTCTCCATGACTTCGCCGCCGGTCAGGGCGTAGCCCAGCAGCTGGCCATCGGCGCCATGGCAGAGCACTTTCAGGTCGCCACCACTACCTTCCACCACCCAGGTGCCCTCGTGGCCTGCCGGCACGGGGGACACCACCAGCGGACAGGCCGGGGTCTTCACGGTGACCGGCATTGGCCCATAGGCCACCGCGGTCGGGTTGCCGAACAGGGTCTGGGCCAAGGCACGGGCACAGGTCATCAATGGCATGACGTACAGCAGGTTGATGCCATCGACCTCGGCGCAGTCGCCCAGGGCGAAGATGTTGGCGTGAGAAGTGCGCAGCTGGCGATCCACCACCACCCCGCGGTTGACCTGCAGGCCCGCTGCGGCCGCCAGGTCGGTGCGCGGCCGCAGGCCGATCGCAGACACCACCAGGTCGCACGGGATGACGCTGCCGTCGGACAGGTGCGCCTCCAGTGCCGCCCCGGAGCGTTGCAGGCGGGTCAGCACCGGGCCGAGATGGAAACGCACCCCCAACCCTTCCAGGCCTGCCTGCACCGCGGCGGCCGCCGCCGGGTGCAGCAAGGTCGGCATTACCTGTTCGCACGGCGCCACGATCTCGCACTGCAGGCCGCCCAAGGTGAGGTCGTTGGCGAATTCGCAGCCGATCAGGCCGGCGCCGAGGATCAGCACCCGTTGCTTGCCTGCGGCAGCGGCACGAAAACGTGCGTAGTCCTCAAGGTCGTTGATCGGGAAGACCAGCTCGCCCGCATCGCCTTCCACAGGCACCTGCACAGTCTGCGCGCCCCAGGCCAGTACCAGGTCGCGGTACGCCACCGCTTCTTCGCCGATCCACAGGCGCTTGTGGCCGGGGTCGATGCCGCTGATGCGGGTGTGGGTGCGGATCTCGGCCTTGAGCTGCTCGGCCATGGCGCCCGGTTCGGCCATGCACAGGCCGTCGGCGTCCTTCTGCTTGGCAAAGCCGGTGGACAGCATCGGCTTGGAGTAGGAGCGACCGTCGTCAGCGGTGATCAGCAGCAGCGGCGTGTCGCCGTCCAGCTTGCGAAACTCTCGCGCCAGGTTATAACCGGCAAGACCGGTACCAATGATCACCACGGGGGACGTCATGTCGTGCGTTCCTTGTTCAGACCAGGGTTGCGATCAGCCAATGGCGATCATTTCGAAGTCACTCTTGCCTACGCCACAATCAGGGCACAGCCAGTCTTCCGGCACGTCTTCCCAGCGAGTGCCGGGCGCGATGCCGTCGTCCGGCCAGCCGTCCGCTTCGTTATAGATCAGGCCACAGACAATACATTGCCACTTTTTCATCGGGTGCTGTTCCTCGGTCAGGCTCATTGGTGCGTTGCAGTTGGTGGCCTGGTCGCGGGGCACGCCCGCGCCTGCAAGTGACCACCGTGCAATCTCTGGTCGGCTTTTGTACTGGGCCTGCTGGCAGTATGCAAGCCAGGACGGCAATCATGCTAAGCTCGCCGCCTCTCTGGCCTGTATCAAGCATACCGACGTGCCGTACGAAACCCCGCAAGCAGCCGCTGTCGCGTGGCTGGCGTATCCGCAACTGGCGCCCCTGCCCGATCAGCCGACCCTGAACTGGCTGTTCGATGAAGGCTCCCTGACCCGTCGCCTGACCGGTCTGTCCCATGACCACTTCAGCGTCACTCCTTTGTGCGAGGGCTGGCAGCCACTGCGTGACGATGAATGCGCCGCGTTGGGCCTGCGTCCTGGCGCGCAGGGCTGGGTGCGCGAGGTCTACCTGCGCGGCCATGACCATCCCTGGGTGTTCGCTCGCAGCGTGGCCAGCCGCACGGCGCTGGAACGCGGCGGGCTGGACCTGGAGACCCTGGGCAGCCGCTCGCTGGGCGAGCTGCTGTTCTGTGACCAGGCGTTCGTCCGCCACCCTATCGAAGTGTGTAGTTATCCACAGGGCTGGCTGCCCGCCGAGGTCGCCAGCGCCGGGCTGTGGGGACGGCGCTCGCGCTTCGAACGCGACGGCCTCGACCTGCTGGTGGCCGAGGTGTTCCTGCCCGCCCTGTGGCACGCGGCCAAGGAGGAAAAACGCTGATGTACCTGCAACTGCTCAAGTCGCTCAACCACCTTCACCCGCGCGCCTGGGACTTTGTCCAGCTCAGCCGCATGGACCGCCCCATCGGCATCTATCTGCTGCTGTGGCCGACGCTGTCGGCGGTGTGGATCGCCGGCAACGGCTCGCCGACCCTGGCCAACGTGCTGATTTTCGGCCTCGGCGTGGTGCTGATGCGTGCCGCCGGCTGCTGCATCAACGACTTCGCCGACCGCAAGGTGGACGGCCACGTCAAACGCACCGCCGACCGGCCACTGGCCAGCGGCCGGGTAAAGCCCCGCGAAGCACTCATGCTGTGCGCTTTGCTGGTGGGGGTGAGCTTCCTGCTGGTGCTGTGCACCAACGCAACAACAGTATGGCTGTCGTTCGGCGCGGTGGCCCTGGCCTTCTGCTACCCGTTCATGAAGCGCTACACCTACTACCCGCAGGTTGTGCTGGGCGCGGCGTATTCCTGGGGAATCCCGATGGCTTTCACCGCCGCGGGTGGCGAGCTGCCGGCCAGCGCCTGGCTGCTGTACATCGCCAACCTGCTGTGGACGGTGGGGTATGACACCTACTACGCCATGGTCGACCGTGACGACGACCTGAAGATCGGCGTGAAATCCACCGCCATCCTGTTCGGCGAGGCAGACCGGGTGATCATCCTGAGCCTGCAGTTGCTGTCGCTGGGCTGCCTGCTCCTGGCGGGCAACCGCTTCGAACTGGGCGCCTGGTTCCACCTGGGGCTGCTGGCGGCGGCGGTATGCTTCGCCTGGGAATTCTGGTCGACGCGCAAGCTGGACCGCGAGTCGTGCTTCAAGGCGTTCCTGCACAATCACTGGGCGGGGTTGTTGATCTTCATGGGTGTGGTGCTGGACTACGCGCTGCGCTGAAATTGTGCAGGCCAATGGTGGGAGCGGCGGAGCGGCGCTCCCACGCCTGGTGCATCAAGGCTTGGCGACGTGCCAGACATCCTTCATGCCATCGCCGGTGGTCTCGCCGGCCTTCTTGTCCTTGACGAAGGTGTACAGCGGCTTGCCGTCATAGGCCCACTGCATCGAGCCATCGTCGCGGGTGACGTGGGTCCACTTGTCCTTCGGCGCCTCGTCGTCCTTCTTCACCATCAACGGCGGCCAGTTCTTGGCGCACTCGCCATTGCACATGGACTTGCCACCAGCGTCCTTGTCAAAGGTGTACAGCGTCATGCCATCGTGGTCGACCCACATGCCATCCTTCTCCATGGCGTGATGAGCCGACGCCACCCCCGGCACTGCCAGCGCAGCGCAAAGGGCCATCCAGCTCAGCGTATGTCGTGTCATTGGAATCACCATTGTTTCAGGGGTGGATTGAATGTTCGCGCCGCCCTCGCGGCCCCTTGTAGCCTAGTCCAGTCACGCAATGTCGCCAGAACCGCCCACGCCCTGTCACACAGCTGCAATAATTCCGTTATCTAATGCGGGCCAAGACATCGTTCCTGGGAGAGGTAATTGAGCATGGTTGGCAGAAACATTCTGATCGTCGACGACGAAGCGCCTATCCGCGAGATGATCGCCGTTGCATTGGAAATGGCCGGCTATGACTGCCTCGAGGCCGAGAACTCGCAACAGGCCCACGCCATCATCGTCGACCGCAAGCCGGACCTGATCCTGCTCGACTGGATGCTGCCGGGCACCTCCGGCATCGAGCTGGCCCGCCGCCTCAAGCGCGACGAGCTGACCGGCGACATCCCGATCATCATGCTCACCGCCAAGGGTGAAGAGGACAACAAGATCCAGGGCCTGGAAGTCGGCGCCGACGACTACATCACCAAGCCGTTCTCGCCCCGTGAACTGGTGGCGCGCCTCAAGGCCGTGCTGCGCCGTACCGGCCCAAGCGACAGCGAAGCGCCGATCGAAGTCGGCGGCCTGCTGCTCGACCCGATCAGCCACCGCGTGACCATCGATGGCAAACCGGCCGAGATGGGCCCCACCGAGTACCGCCTGCTGCAGTTCTTCATGACTCACCAGGAGCGCGCCTACACCCGCGGCCAGTTGCTCGACCAGGTCTGGGGCGGCAACGTCTATGTCGAGGAGCGCACCGTCGACGTGCATATCCGCCGCCTGCGCAAGGCACTGGGTGAAGCCTACGAAAATCTGGTACAAACCGTCCGCGGCACTGGCTATCGCTTCTCGACCAAAAGCTGATCGAAGCCCAAGCGCCCGCTGTACAAGGACTGTCAATTGAACCAGAACTGGCACGCGACCCTGATTCGCCACATGCTCCTGCTGATCACCGTCTGCCTGATCGGCGGGCTGGTCAGCGGTTACTATGGCTGGAGCCTGGCCATCGGCCTGGCCTTCTACCTGGGCTGGACACTGAAGCAGTTGCTGCGCTTGCACGACTGGTTGCGCAATCATCAACCCGATGAAGCGCCACCCGATGGCTACGGCCTGTGGGGCGAAGTGTTCGACAGCATCTATCACCTGCAGCGCCGCGACCAGCGCGTGCGTGGCCGCCTGCAGGCAGTGATCGACCGGGTCCAGGAGTCCACCGCTGCCCTTCGCGATGCGGTGATCATGCTCGACAGCGACGGCAACCTTGAGTGGTGGAACCGCGCCGCCGAGACCCTACTGGGCTTCAAGACCCCGCAGGACGGCGGCCAGCCGGTGACCAACCTGGTGCGCCACCCGCGCTTCAAGGAGTACTTCGAGTCGGAGAACTACGCCGAGCCGCTGGAGATCCCTTCGCCGATCAACGACCGCCTGCGCGTGCAACTGCACCTCACCCGCTACGGCAACAACGAGCACCTGATGCTGGTGCGCGACGTGACCCGCATCCACCAGTTGGAACAGATGCGCAAGGACTTCGTGGCTAACGTTTCCCACGAGCTGCGCACGCCATTGACAGTGATCACCGGCTACCTCGAGACGCTGCTGGACAACGTCGAGGACGTGAACCCGCGCTGGAGCCGGGCCTTGCAGCAGATGAGCGCGCAAGGCTCACGCATGCAGACGCTGCTCAACGACCTGTTGCTGTTGGCCAAGCTCGAAGCTACCGACTATCCCTCGGACAACCAGCCAGTGCTGGTCGACACCCTGCTCACCGCCATCAAGAACGACGCCCAGGCCCTGTCCGGCCCGCGCAACCAGCGGATCAGCCTGGAAGCAACGCCTGGCATACGCCTCAAAGGCAGCGAGTCGGAGCTGCGCAGCGCGTTCTCCAACCTGGTGTTCAACGCGGTCAAGTACACCCAGGACGAAGGCAATATCCGCATCCGCTGGTGGGCCGACGAACAAGGCGCGCACCTCAGCGTGCAGGACTCGGGGGTCGGTATCGAGGCCAAGCACCTGCCACGCCTGACCGAACGCTTCTACCGCGTCGATTCCAGCCGAGCCTCCAACACCGGCGGCACCGGGCTGGGCCTGGCGATCGTCAAGCATGTGCTGATGCGCCATCGCGGGCGCCTGGAAATCAGCAGCGTGCCGGGCCATGGCAGCACCTTCACCTGTCATTTTGCGCCAGCACAATTGGTCGTGAACAAGGGCTGAGATCCGAGGGCCGCTTCGCGCCCCATCGCCGGCAAGCCGGCTCCCACAGGAAAGATGCGGCCCTCGTGGGAACCGGCTTGCCGGCGATGGGGCGCGAAGCGGCCCTTTGCTTTTGCAGCCTCAGCCGCTACATTGGATCCCCTGTGCCAGCAAACGCTGGCACTTTTTTTCTTACATTTCAGCAGACGGACCCCGTAAAACCCCATCATGGACCCTTCCCCAGGTATCAGCCTCACCTCGTTGTTCGCCGATTTCGGCATGATTCTCTTTGCTTTGTTCCTGGTGCTGCTCAACGGCTTCTTCGTGGCTGCCGAGTTCGCCATGGTCAAGCTGCGCTCCACCCGCGTCGAATCCATCGCCGAGCTGCATGGCTGGCGTGGCAGCATCCTGCGCAAGGTGCACAACCAGCTCGACGCCTATCTCTCGGCCTGCCAGCTGGGCATCACCCTCGCCTCCCTAGGCCTGGGCTGGGTCGGCGAGCCGGCGTTCGCCCACCTGCTCGAGCCGCTGCTGGCTTATGTCGGCGTGGACAGCCCGGAGCTGATCAAGGCGATCTCTTTCTTCGTCGCCTTCTTCGTGATCTCCTACCTGCACATCGTGGTCGGCGAGCTGGCCCCCAAGTCGTGGGCGATCCGCAAGCCCGAGCTGCTGTCGCTGTGGACCGCCGTGCCGCTGTACCTGTTCTACTGGGCGATGTACCCGGCGATCTACCTGCTCAACGCCAGCGCCAACACCATCCTGCGCATCGCCGGTCAAGGCGAGCCCGGGCCGCACCACGAGCACCACTACAGCCGCGAGGAGCTCAAGCTGATCCTGCACTCCAGCCGTGGCCAGGACCCAAGCGACCAAGGCATGCGCGTACTGGCCTCGGCCGTGGAGATGGGCGAGCTGGAGGTGGTCGACTGGGCCAACTCGCGCGAGGACATGGTCAGCATCGATGCCCATGCGCCGCTGAAGGAAATCCTCGCCCTGCTGCGCCGTCACAAGTTCAGTCGCTACCCGGTATATGACGCCGAGCGCGAGGAATTCACCGGCCTGCTGCACATCAAGGACCTGCTGCTGGAGCTGGCAGAGCTCGACCACTTGCCGCAAACCATCGACCTTGCAGACCTCGCCCGCCCGCTGGAACGGGTATCCCGGCACATGCCGCTGTCCCAGCTGCTGGAGCAGTTCCGCAAGGGTGGCGCGCACTTCGTGCTGGTCGAGGAAGCCGACGGCAAAGTGATCGGCTACCTGACCATGGAAGACGTGCTGGAAGTGCTGGTGGGCGATATCCAGGACGAACACCGCAAGACCGAGCGCGGCATCCTCGCTTACCAGCCGGGCAAGTTGCTGGTGCGCGGTGATACGCCGCTGTTCAAGGTGGAGCGCTTGCTGGGTATCGACCTGGACCACATCGAGGCGGAAACCCTCGCCGGGCTGATCTACGAGACGCTTAAGCGCGTGCCCGAGGAAGAGGAAGTGCTGGAAGTCGAAGGCCTGCGCATCATCATCAAGAAGATGAAAGGGCCTAAGATCGTGCTGGCCAAGGTGCTCAAGCTCGATTGACCTGAGAGCCCGCGCCTACATCTGTGGGTGCGGGCTTGCCTCGCGATGCGTCATGGATTCCCTGCGGTAAAGTCCGGCAGTCCACCGATTGGCCGGTCGAACTGATACGGGATCGACTCCAGCGCCAGCCCCACATTGCGCTGCACCACGAAATGCAGGTGCGGCCCGCTGCTGTTACCGGTGTTGCCCGATTTGGCCAGCGCCTGCCCCTGGGCCACACGCTGCCCCTCGCCCACCACCACCGAGCCGCGCATCAGGTGCAGGTAAACGCCCATGGTGCCGTCCGGGTGCAGGATCCTGACGAAATTGCCCGCCGGATTGTTGCCCCGCCCGCTCTGGTTGTTCTCGATCTTCACCACCACTCCACCGCGTGCCGCGATGATCGGCGTGCCTTCGGGCATGGCGATATCCATGGCGTAGCGGCCCTTGGGCCCGAAGTGGCTGAAACGGCCGTTGGGGCCCTGGCTCAGGCGGAACGGCCCGCCCTTCCAGGGGAACGGATAACGGTAGCCCTGCGGGCGCTGGCCCGGGTCGCCCATGGCGTAGCGGACCTTGGTGTCGTACTTGAGGCGAGCCCCTTGGCGAGCCTGTACCACGCTGAGGATCAGGTTCGAGCGTGGCGGCACCAGGCGCCGGACGATGCGCGGGGCGTTACCGCCCTGGGCATTGGCCAGGCGCTCCACACGCAGTTCAACTTCCATCGGCACGAACAGCTCGTTGCGCGCGACAAAACGCACGCCACCGGCGAAATCCTCGGTCTTCAGCCGCACCTGGCCGTCCAGGCGCTCGACCATGGGTTCGCGGAACACGAAAACCTTGGCGCCCACGCTGGGTCGGTCGGAATAGGAAACCACGCCATAGGTATCGGTGGTCTTGTAGATGGTCATGCCCAGGCTCGACGCCGAGGCCGTGAGCAAGGCACAGAACAGCAGCAGTCGGGAGGGCGGCATGATGGTGGCTTTTTGACAGTTGCGTTCTGTCGAAGCCTAGCAGCCGGATTTGAGAGGGATATGACAGTTGGTCGGGATGCCGGAAATGTAACGTGGGAGGGGACTAGCCCGCTCCCACTACATCCGCTCCGACGCGGTGCTCAAGCGGCCATCAGGCGCCAGGCGTGAAGTGCTTCTGCGCCGTGCCGCGGGCGATTAGCCGCGACAGGTAGTCGAGTTTCTGCGCATCCTGGTCGACGAACTTGAAGGTCAGTTGCAGCCAGTCGCTCTCAGGCTTGGGCTCCAGCGCCGCAATGGCGTGCAGGTAGCCGTTCAGGCGCGCCGTTTCGGCATTCTCGCCTTGCTCCAGGTCCAGCACCGCGCCTTCGAGCACCTGTGGTAGGTTGGTACCGCGGCGCACCACCAGCAGGGCTTCCTTGAGGCTCAGGGCCTTGATCATGCACGGCTGGGTTCCGCTGGACAGACGCAGTTGGCCCTGGCCACGACCAGCCTGGGCCGCCGCAGCGGCAGTCTTCGGAGTGGGGGCGTTGAGCAGCGGCTTGGCCGCCGCTGCCACGGGCGCGGCGACGGGCGCGTTCACCTTGGCCGCCTCCGGGCGACCACCGGTCAGGGCGCTGAGCGAGTCATTGGCGAACGCCGAGTTGACCCGCGCCGGCGCGCTGGACATCAGGCTGTCGAGCTTGCCGATCTTGGTCAGCGACTTCTTCACCTTGGTCAGCAGCTGCTCGTTGGTGAAGGGCTTGCCGACGAAGTCGGAAACGCCGGCCTGGATGGCCTGGATCACGTTTTCCTTATCACCACGGCTGGTCACCATGATGAACTGCATGGTCTTCATCTCTTCCTGCTGGCGGCACCAGGTCAGCAGTTCGAGGCCGGACATCTCCGGCATTTCCCAGTCGCACAGGACCAGGTCGAAACGTTCCTTGCTCAGCATGGCCATGGCCTTGCGACCGTTGACCGCGTCCTCGATCACCATGCCGGGGAAGGCATTGCGCAGGCACTTCCTTACCAGGTCGCGGATGAACGGGGCATCATCCACGACCAGCACATTCACTTTACTCATCGATACTCCTCTTGATCCCGGCTAGCATACCGCCGACTGATGGCCATTTGCCAAACCACTGGTCACGCCGGGACTTCTCACACGGTTCGCGGGTGCCTGCTGGTGCTCGACCGCAAACGAAAACGCCCGGCGGTTGCCGGGCGTTCATGCTCGGGAGCAATCCTATTTATCGTCCGGTTCGGCCGGAACATTAGCGATTTCGCCCTCATCGAACGCTTCGCCCTGCACCTCGGCCTTCATGCGCTTGAGGCCCATGTGGCGCACGTCGGTACCACGCACCAGGTAGATCACCAGCTCGGAGATGTTGCGTGCGTGATCGCCAATACGCTCCAGCGAACGCAGGGCCCAGATCACGCTCAACACGCGGGAGATCGAGCGCGGATCTTCCATCATGTAGGTGACCAGCTCACGCAGCGCTGTCTTGTACTCGCGGTCGATGGTCTTGTCGTACTGGGCCACCGACAGCGCCAGGTCGGCGTCGAAACGGGCGAAGGCGTCCAGCGCGTCGCGGACCATGTTGCGCACCTGGTCGCCGATGTGGCGCACCTCGACGTAGCCACGCGGCGACTCGCCTTCCTCGCACAGCTGGATGGCACGGCGGGCGATCTTGGTGGACTCGTCACCGATGCGCTCCAGGTCGATCACCGACTTGGAGATGCTGATGATCAGGCGCAGGTCGGAGGCCGCCGGCTGGCGACGGGCGAGAATGCGCACGCACTCCTCGTCGATGTTGCGCTCCATCTGGTTGATCTGTTCGTCGACCTCGCGCACCTGCTGCGCCAGGCCCGAGTCGGCCTCGATCAGCGCGGTGACGGCATCGTTCACCTGTTTCTCCACCAGCCCGCCCATGGCCAGCAGGTGGCTGCGCACCTCCTCGAGCTCGGCGTTGAACTGCTGGGAGATGTGGTGGGTAAGGCTTTCTTTGTTGATCATCGTTTCGCTCCGCGAAGCAGCTGCAGGCTTCAAGTCGTTCGTGTCGTTCCCTGGCGTTCCTACCTTGCCGGTCTTAGCCGTAGCGACCGGTGATATAGTCTTCGGTCTGCTTCTTCGCCGGGTTGGTGAACAGGGTGTCGGTATCACCGAATTCGACCAGTTTGCCCATGTACATGAAGGCGGTGTAGTCCGAAACACGGGCCGCCTGCTGCATGTTGTGGGTCACGATGACGATGGTGTACTTGGATTTCAGTTCGTAGATCAGCTCTTCGACCTTCAGTGTCGAGATCGGGTCCAGTGCCGAGCACGGCTCGTCGAGCAACAGCACTTCCGGCTCAACGGCAATGGTACGGGCGATTACCAGACGCTGCTGCTGGCCACCTGACAGGCCCAGCGCCGACTCGTGCAGGCGGTCCTTGACCTCATCCCACAGGGCCGCGCCCTTCAGCGCCCACTCGACGGCCTCGTCGAGCACGCGCTTCTTGTTGATGCCCTGGATACGCAGGCCGTAGACCACGTTCTCGTAGATGGTCTTGGGGAACGGGTTGGGCTTCTGGAACACCATGCCCACGCGGCGACGCAGCTCAGCCACGTCCTCGCCCTTGCGGTAGATGTTGTTGCCGTACAGGTTGATGGCGCCTTCGACACGGCAGCCGTCGACCAGGTCGTTCATGCGATTGAAGGTGCGCAGCAGCGTGGACTTGCCGCAGCCGGACGGGCCGATGAAGGCGGTCACGCGCTGCTTGGGGATGTTCATGCTGACGTCGAACAGCGCCTGCTTGTCGCCGTAGAACAGGGACAGGCCGGGTACTTCGATGGCCACGGTCTCTTCAGCCAGGCGCAGGCTCTGCTTGTCGCGGCCCAGGGCCGACATGTCGATGCCGTGGGCGTGGGATTCATGCTGCATGGTCAACTCCATACGCTATCAATTCGTTTCAAAGGGCCGCCCGGCATCCGGGCGGCGCGCTTGCAATCAGGATCAGTGGTCCAGGGCCTTGTACTTCTCGCGCAGGTGGTTACGGATCCACACCGCCGAGAGGTTGAGGGTGGCGATCACCAGCACCAGCAGCAGCGCGGTGGCGTACACCAGCGGCCGCGCGGCCTCGACGTTGGGGCTCTGGAAGCCGACGTCGTAGATGTGGAAGCCCAGGTGCATGATCTTCTGGTCCAGGTGCAGGTACGGGTAGTTGCCGTCCACCGGCAGCGATGGCGCCAGCTTCACCACACCCACCAGCATCAGCGGGGCCACTTCGCCGGCGGCGCGGGCCACGGCGAGGATCATGCCGGTCATCATGGCCGGGCTGGCCATCGGCAGGACGATCTTCCACAGGGTCTCGGCCTTGGTTGCGCCCAGGGCCAGCGAGCCCTCGCGCACGGTGCGCGGAATACGCGCCAGGCCTTCCTCGGTGGCCACGATCACCACCGGCACGGCCAGCAGCGCCAGGGTCAGCGAAGCCCACAGCAGGCCCGGCGTACCCAGCGTAGGTGCCGGCAGCGACTCGGGGAAGAACAGCCGGTCGATGGAGCCGCCCAGCACGTAGACGAAGAAGCCCAGGCCGAACACGCCGTAGACGATCGCCGGAACGCCGGCGAGGTTGTTCACGGCGATGCGGATCAGCCGGGTCACCGGGCCCTGCCTGGCATATTCACGCAGGTAGACGGCAGCCAGCACGCCGAACGGGGTGACGATCACCGCCATGATCAGGGTCATCATCACGGTGCCGAAGATGGCCGGGAAGATACCGCCTTCGGTGTTGGCCTCACGCGGGTCGTCGCTGAGGAACTCCCACACCTTGGCGAAGTAGGCGCCCATCTTGGTAAAACCGGACATGGCGTTCGGCTGGATGGCGTGGACCACCTTGCTCAGGTTGATCTCCACTTCGCGGCCGTTGCCGTCGCGGGCTACCAGGCTGTCGCGGGCGAACTCCTGGTGCAGGCCGTTGAGGCGCTCTTCGATGGCCTTGTAGCGGTTGTTCAGTTCGGCGCGCTCGGCGTCCATGTCGGCCTGTGCAGCGGCGTCGAGCTTGCCGTCCAGCTCCAGCTTGCGGCTGTGCAGGCGCAGGCGCTCCAGGCCGTGGTTGATGGCACCGATGTCCTTCTTCTCGAGCTTCACAAGCTGGTCGTTGAGTTGGCTGGCGCGTTTGAGGCGGGCCTGCAACTCGTTCCAGGCTTCCGGTCCCTGGGCGACCACGCGGCCTTCTTCCTTGACGCTGACCAGATAGCCGTAGAAGTTGCCCCATTCGCGGCGCTCCAGGGCAATCAGGTCGGCAGGTTTCTGCTGGTCGACCAGCCACTCGCCGACCACCCAGGTGAAGTCGCTGCCATTGAGGTCGCGGTTGCCCACCTTGATCAGCTCGCGGGTCATGAACTCCGGGCCTTGGTCGGGCACCGGCAGGCCGGCACCCTTGAGGCGTTCCCGGGGCACTTCTTCCTTCTGCACCACTTCACCGATGACAATGTGGTCAGCCTGGCCCGGCACCTTGTAGGTGGCCTGGACCAGGTCGGCCGGCCAGAAGTGGCCCAGGCCGCGGACGGCGATCACGGCCAGCAGGCCGACGGTCATGATGACCGCCATGGCCACCGCGCCGCCACTGATCCAGACGCCGGGGGCGCCGCTCTTGAACCAGCCTTTGAGGGAATCCTTTTTCACGGATCTCTACCTTTCTATCAAAGCGACGAGTATTTCTTGCGCAGGCGCTGGCGAATCAGCTCGGCCAGGGTGTTCATCACGAAGGTGAACAACAGCAGCACGAGGGCGGCGAGGAACAGCACACGATAGTGGCTGCCGCCGACTTCCGATTCGGGCATTTCCACGGCCACGTTGGCGGCCAGGGTGCGCATGCCCTCGAACAGGTTCAGCTCCATCACCGGGGTGTTGCCGGTGGCCATCAGCACGATCATGGTCTCACCTACCGCACGGCCCATGCCGATCATCAGCGCCGAGAAGATGCCCGGGCTGGCGGTGAGGATGACCACGCGGGTCAAGGTCTGCCATGGTGTCGCGCCCAGGGCCAGCGAGCCCAGGGTCAGGCTGCGCGGCACGCTGAACACAGCGTCCTCGGCGATGGAGTAGATGTTCGGGATGACCGCGAAGCCCATGGCGATACCCACTACCAGGGCGTTGCGCTGGTCATAGGTGATGCCGAGGTCGTTGCTGATCCACAGGCGCATGTCGCCCTTGAAGAACCAGCTCTCGAGGAACGGACTCATGTACAGGGCAAACCAACCGATCACCAGGATCACCGGGATCAGGATCGCCGCTTCCCAGCCATCAGGGATGCGCAGGCGGATCGACTCCGGCAGGCGGCTCCAGCTGTAGCCGGCAAGCAGGATACCGATCGGCATGATCAGGAACAGGCTGAACACGCCCGGCAGGTGGCCTTCGAGGTACGGCGCGAGGAACAGGCCGGCGAAGAAGCCGAGGATCACCGTCGGCATTGCTTCCATCAACTCGATCACCGGCTTGACCTTGCGGCGCATGCCCGGGGCCATGAAGTAGGCGGTGTAGATGGCGGCGGCGATGGCCAGCGGGGCAGCCAGGATCATCGCGTAGAACGCGGCCTTGAGCGTACCGAAGGTCAGCGGCGACAGGCTCAGCTTGGGTTCGAAGTCAGTGTTCGAGGCGGTCGACTGCCAGACGTACTTGGGCTCGTCGTAGTTCTCGTACCAGACCTTGCCCCACAGCGCGCTGAAGGAGACTTCCGGGTGCGGGTTCTTCAGGCTCAGCGGCAGCAGCTTGCCACCTTGCTCGATGATGATGCGATTGGCGCGCGGCGACAGGGCGAGGATGCCCGCGCCTTCGGCGACCGGCTCGACCAGCAGGGTGCGGTGCGCGGTGCTGTGGAACACGCCGAGCTTGCCTTCGCTGTCCAGGGCGATGAAGCCCTTGCGGCGCTCCTCGGCGTCGATCTGCACCACCGGGGCCTTGCCCAGCTGGAAGCTGCGGATCAACTTGAAGCGCGACTCGCCATCGGGGTCGCGGGCCATGAACCACTGGCTCAGGCCACCCTTGGAGTCACCGAAGATCAGCGAGATGCCGCCAACCAGCTGGGCGGTCGCGGTGATTTCGGCGTTGCCGTCCTCGAGCAGCTTGTAGCGGCCGTTGAGGCTCTTGTCGCGCAGGCTGAACACGTCGGCGGTGGCGCGGCCGTTGACCACGTACAGCCACTGCTGGCGCGGGTCGATGAAGATGTTCTTCACCACCTCGGTCATCTGCGGCAGTTCGATACGGTTCTGCTCGACAGTGACCTCGTCAGTCATCATGTTCTCGGTGCGCGACAGTTCGATCACCTGCAGGTGCGCACCGGTGGAACCGGCCAGCAACAAGGTGTCGCCGTTGACGTTGACGCTCACATGCTCCAGCGCGCGGCCTTGTTCATCCAGGGTGAACAGGTCCTGACCATAGGGGAAGTCGATGCCCGCCTCGATGGTCTTCTTGTTGTCCGGATAGGTGATCTTGTAGGTGTGGTGGAACACCAGCGCCTGGCCATTGGACAGGCCCACCACCACCAGCGGGCTGCCCGGCTGGTCGGTGCTGATCGAGCTGACCTGGGCGCCGGCCGGCAGCGGCAGGTCGACGCGCTTCAGTTCGTTGCCGGTCTTGGTGTCGAAGAACAGGGCCTGGCCCTTGTCGGATACACGCATACCCACGAGGTTCTGTTCCTCGAGGGCGATCAACAGCGGTTTACCGGCGTCCTGCTGCAGCCAGGTCGGCTCCAGCGCCTTCTTGCTGGAAAGCGTGGCGCCCTGGAACAGCGGCAGCACCACATAGGCCAGGTAGAAGAAGATCAGCGTAATCGCCGCCAGGACGGCAAGCCCGCCCACCAGGACGTACCAGCGGGTCAGGCGATCCTTGAGGGCGCGCAGGCGGCGCTTGCGTTGCAACTCGGGCGTATTGAAGTCAATGCGCACGGGAGGAGAATTTTGGGTCATTGTGGAGTTGGCCAGATCATTCATGCGCACACCCTAGCGGTCCCGTATGACAAAAACATGACAGTGCAGTGACGCAAAAAAGCCCGCCGCGCAGGAGCCCTGGCTTCGGACTAAGGAATTCGTGGAAGAGGCCGGTATTATTAGTCGCCGGCCTCAACCTCAATTACTTACTTCTTTGCAACGTTACCCGCGTGGGACAGGCCCAGGTCGGCCAGGGTCTTGTCGACCACTTTGGCTGGCAGCGGGATGTAGCCGTCCTTCACGACAACTTGCTGGCCGGCCTGCGACAGCACCAGCTTGACGAACTCGGCTTCCAGCGGGGCCAGAGGCTTGTTCGGCGCCTTGTTGACGTAGACGTAGAGGAAACGCGACAGCGGGTAGGTGCCGTTCAGGGCGTTGGCTTCGTTGTCTTCGACGAACGCGCCGCCTTCTTTCTTGGCCAAGGCAACGGTCTTGACGCTGGCGGTCTTGTAGCCGATGCCCGAGTAGCCGATGCCGTTCAGCGACGAGCTGATCGACTGCACTACCGAGGCCGAGCCAGGCTGTTCGTTGACGTTAGGCTTGAAGTCGCCTTTGCACAGGGCTTCTTCCTTGAAGTAGCCGTAGGTGCCCGATACCGAGTTGCGGCCGAACAGCTGGATTGGCTTGTTGGCCAGGTCGCCGGTCACACCGATGTCGCCCCAGGTCTTGACGTCAGCCTTGCCGCCGCACAGGCGGGTGGAGGAGAAGATAGCGTCAACCTGAGCCATGGTCAGGCCCTTGATCGGGTTGTCCTTGTGCACGAACACGGCCAGGGCGTCCACGGCAACCGGGATGGCGGTCGGCTTGTAGCCGTACTTCTGCTCGAACGCCTGCAGCTCGACGTCCTTCATCTTGCGGCTCATCGGGCCCAGGTTGGCGGTGCCTTCGGTCAGGGCGGGTGGCGCGGTCGAGGAACCGGCGGCCTGGATCTGAATGTTTACGTTCGGATATTCCTTCTTGTAGGCCTCGGCCCACAGGGTCATCAGGTTCGCGAGGGTGTCGGAACCGACGCTGGAGAGGTTGCCCGAAACACCGGTGGTCTTGGTGTAGGTCGGGATTGCAGGATCGACAGCGGCGACCGCATTGGCGGCAGCGACGCCAGCGGCGGCAAAGGTCAGGGCCGCCATCAAACGCTTCAGTTTCATGCCTTGCTCCTAGCAGGAATATCGTGGGTTGTGAGATGGAACGGGCCCAAGTATCTGCAGGCCGCATGAACACTCTATGACTCGAATGTGACAATTGGATGAAAGGCCATCACCGGTAACCGGGATGGCCTTTACAGGATGTTGCAGAGGGGATCTAGAGCGGGATTCAGCGTTTGCGTGCAAGCAGATAGATGCCCACCAACAGACCGACGGCGCACAGGCACGCCACATAGTAAGCCGGCGCCATAGGACTGAACTTCAGCAGCGCGGTCACCACCATCGGCGTCAGACCACCGAAGATCGCATAGGCCAGGTTGTAGGAGAACGACAGGCCACTGAAGCGCACCACCGGCGGGAAGGCCTTGACCATCACGTAAGGCACCGCGCCGACGATGCCCACGCACAGGCCGGTCAGGGCGTACAGCGGGAACAGCAGGTCAGGGCGGGTCGGCAGGCTGTGGTAGAAGGCCCAGGACGACGCCAGCAGCGCCAAGCTGCCGACGATGAACACGCGCCCGGCGCCGAAACGGTCGGCCAGGCTGCCAGCGCCGACGCAGCCCAGGCTGAGCAGCACGATGGCCAGGCTATTGGCCTTGAGCGAGTCGGTGGGGCTGACGTGGTAGAGGCTCTGCAGCAACGCCGGGGTCATGAGGATAATCACCACGATGCCGGCCGACAGCAGCCAGGTGAGCAGCATCGACAGGATGATCGCGCCGCGATGATCACGCAGCACCGCGCGCAGCGGCAGCTCTTCGGCCAGGGCCTTGCGCGCCTGCATTTCGGCGAAAACGGGGGTCTCATGCAACCAACGGCGCAGGTAGACCGCGAAGAAGCCGAACACCCCACCGAGCAGGAACGGGATACGCCAGGCGTAGTCCGCCACTTCCTCGGGGGTGTAGAGCGTATTGATCAGCGTTGCCACCAGCGAGCCAAGCAGGATGCCCGAGGTCAGGCCGGCGGTCAGCGTGCCGCAGGCATAGCCGGTGTTGCGCGCCGGCACGTGCTCGGAGACGAACACCCAGGCTCCTGGCACCTCGCCACCGATGGCCGCGCCCTGAATCACCCGCATCAGCAGCAGCAGGATCGGCGCCCACAGGCCAATCTGCGCATAGGTGGGCAACAGGCCCATCACCAGGGTCGGCACGGCCATCATGAAAATGCTCAGGGTGAACATCTTCTTGCGTCCGAGCAGGTCGCCGAAGTGGGCCATGACGATACCGCCCAATGGCCGGGCCAGATAGCCGGCGGCGAAGATGCCGAAGGTCTGCATCAGGCGCAGCCATTCGGGCATGTCGGCGGGGAAGAACAACTTGCCCACCACCGTGGCGAAGAACACGAAGATGATGAAGTCGTAAAACTCCAGGGCACCGCCCAGGGCGGACAGCGAGAGGGTCTTGTAGTCACTGCGGGACAACGGCCGGGACGGCTGCTCGATACTGCTCTGCACGGAGGTCATCGCTGTTCTTTCTCTTGTTGGTCTGCGGACCGCTTGGCATGCGGCTTCTGGATTGAGTAGTCGGCGAAGATAGCAAATTGCCGAGCCGCGCTCATAGCGGTACAAAATCCATACAGATATTCATGAATGTGCGGTCGTCGCTGGCTGTGCAGGTATATATACTGCCCGCTCGTAGGAAAAGGTTGCTTATCCTGAGGGATGCTGTGCGAAAACGTCGGTCATTGTTGTCAGACTGTTTCGCAGAGTTTCCCTGAGGCCGCCCCCTGAAGCGAAATCAGCGTAGTATGCGTGTTGCTGAATCGTTTTTACGGCGTCCGTTATTGCGCCACCAACGAAGCGTCACGGGTCAGAGGCCCCACGGCATGATTGAGCTCGAACAAGAAGATCCTATCCCGCAAGGCGACCTGGCCTTGCAGATCACCGCGCTGCCGCGCGAGACCAATGGTTTCGGCGATATCTTCGGCGGCTGGCTGGTCGCCCAGATGGACCTGGCCGGCACCGCCATGGCCAGCCGCGTCGCCGGAGGCCGAGTGGCCACGGTAGCCATCGACCGCATGGCGTTCCTGGTGCCGGTGGCGGTGGGCGCGCAGCTGTCCTTCTATACCCAGACCCTGGAAATCGGCCGCAGCTCGATCCAGATGATGGTCGAAGTGTGGAGCGACGACCCGCTGTCCAGCGAATGGCGCAAGGTCACCGAGGCAGTGTTCGTGTTCGTCGCCATCGATGGCAGTGGTCGCACCCGCTCCGTACCTCGTCGCTGAGCCTGGCGAGCGGTAAACTCATTGCACGTCACCGGGTCCAACGGCCTGACAGACAATCAATGAGACGAACGCAATGGCTAACTTCACGGTCGAGACCGAGCTGCACGGCGAACTCAACTGCTGGCGCATCACCAGCGATCATGCCGAACTACTGATTGCCCAACAGGGCGCCCAGGTCCTGAGCTATCAGCGCCTGGGCGAGCCACCGCTGCTGTGGCTGAGCGACCAGGCCATCTTCCGCCAGGGCAAGTCGGTGCGTGCCGGCGCACCCGTGTGCTGGCCGTGGTTCGGTATCTTCGAGCGCAATCCCGATTCGGTCAAAGCCATGTTCAAGGGCGAGCAGCCGCCCGCCCACGGCCTGGTGCGTGGCCGTGACTGGCAGTTGTTGCGCGCCGAGGAACACGGCGACCACCTGCAGTTCGAGTTCGAATTGCCCGAAGCCCAGGGTGAGCTGCCGGGTTGGCCTCATGACGTCCAACTCAAGCTCCTGGTAGAACTGGGCGACCAGCTGAAGCTCACCCTGACCAGCTACAACCTCGGCAATACCGACGTTATCCTGAGCCAGGCCCTGCACAGCTACTTCGCCGTGAGCGATGTGCGCCAGGTGCAAGTGGAAGGCGTGGACGGGTTGGCCTACATCGAAACACTGGCCAACTGGGAACAGCGCAAACAACAGGGCAACCTGGGTTTCGCCGGCGAGACTGATCGCATCTACCTGAACGCGCCTGAGCGACTGGCGATTGTCGACCCACACTGGAGCCGACGCATCATCCTGCAGGCCGGCGGCTCACGCACCGCGGTGATCTGGAACCCCTGGACCGACCGCGCCCGCGACCTGCCCGACATGGCCGACGATGGCTGGCAGCGCATGCTATGCATCGAGACGGCGAATGTGATGGATGACGTGGTGGTGCTCAAACCAGGGGCGACTCATGCGATGAGCGTGGCAATCGGTAGCGAAGCGCTCTGACCCGATAGTTTCAGCCGCCTGTACTGGCCCTATCGCCGGCAAGCCGGCTCCCACAGGATTGCGCGGTCGCCTGTGGGAGC
>NZ_JBYSYW010000027.1:23443-81364 GCF_058783825.1 Pseudomonas sp. FW305-96 | reverse complement strand
CCCCCATCTCGCCCCTTTACGTCCCTCCCTCGGACAATTTCCCCAAAGCGGCCTTCACGCCGCAACTAGGGGAGATTGCACATGTACATGCTCGACGGGCTGTCACTGCTTCTGGCGGTGGCGTTGGCGGTTTACCTGCTGGTGGCGCTGCTGCGCGCCGATCGCGGCTAAGGGGCGACCATGCACAGTTACGATTACCTGCTGCTGCTGGCGTTCTTCGCCATCGTGCTGCTGCCGGCGCCCTGGCTTGGGCGCTTCTACTTCAAGGTCATGGAGGGCCAGCGTACCTGGCTGTCGCCGCTCCTGGGCCCGGTGGAGCGGGGCTGTTACCGTGTGGCCGGCGTGCGCGCCGACCAGGAGCAGAGCTGGAAGCAGTACACCCTGGCCCTGCTGGCCTTCAACCTGGCCGGTTTTTTGATGGTGTTCGGCGTACTGCAACTGCAGGGCAGCCTGCCGCTCAACCCGCAGCACTTGCCGGGCCAGGAATGGTCGCTGGCGTTCAACACCGCGGTCAGCTTCATGACCAACACCAACTGGCAGGCCTACAGCGGTGAAGCCTCGGTCAGCTATCTGAGCCAGATGATCGGCCTTACCGTGCAGAACTTCGTCAGCGCCGCCACGGGCCTTGCCGTGCTGGTTGCCCTGTGCCGGGGCATCGCCCGCCGTTCGGCCAGCACCCTGGGCAACTTCTGGGTCGACCTGACCCGCGCCACCCTCTACGGCCTGCTGCCGCTTTGCCTGGTGTTGGCGCTGCTGCTGGTCTGGCAAGGCGTGCCGCAGACCTTTGCCGACTACGTCCACGCCGTGACCCTGCAAGGCACCGACCAGACCATCCCGCTGGGCCCAGCCGCCAGCCAGATCGCCATCAAGCAGTTGGGCACCAACGGTGGTGGTTTCTTCGGCGTCAACTCGGCTCACCCGTTCGAGAACCCCACGGCCTGGAGCAACCTGTTCGAAGTGGCTTCGATCATCCTGATCCCGGTGGCTCTGGTGTTCACCTTTGGCCACTACGTGAAGGACCTGCGCCAGAGCCGCGCGATCATCGCCTGTATGCTCGCGCTGTTCCTGATCGGCAGCAGCACCGCGCTGTGGTCGGAACACCAGCCCAACCCGGCCCTGGAAAGCGCCCAGGTGCAGCAGAGCGCGCCACTCGAAGGCAAGGAGAGCCGTTTCGGCACTACCGGCTCCGTACTGTGGACGGTGACCACCACCTCGGCCTCCAACGGTTCGGTCAACGCCATGCATGATAGCCTCAACCCGCTGACCGGCATGGTGGCGATGGTCAACATGATGCTTGGCGAGGTGATCTTCGGCGGCGTCGGCGCGGGCCTCTACGGCATGCTGCTGTTCGTGCTGATCGCCGTGTTCCTGGCCGGCCTGATGATCGGCCGCACCCCGGAATACCTGGGCAAGAAGCTGCAGGCCCGTGAAGTACAGCTGTTGGTGGCGACCCTGCTGGTGATGCCGGTGGGCGTGCTGGTGCTCGGCGCCATCGCCGCCAGCCTGCCAGGGCCTGCCGGCGCGGTGACCAACCCCGGGGCCCACGGCTTCAGCCAACTGTTGTACGCCTACACCTCGGGTACCGCCAACAATGGCTCGGCCTTCGCCGGCTTCGGCGCCAACACCCCGTTCCACAACGTGATGATCGGCCTGGCCATGCTAATCGGCCGCTTCGGCTACATCCTGCCGGTGCTGGCCCTAGCCGGCAGCCTGGCCGCCAAGAAGAGCGCGCCGCAAGGCCTGAACAGCTTCCCCACCCACGGCCCTTTGTTCACCACGCTGCTGCTGGTGACCATCCTGCTGGTCGGTGGCCTGACCTTCCTGCCGACCCTGGCCCTGGGGCCGATTGCCGAACACCTGAGCCTGGGTTTCTGAGGAACACACCATGAACATGCCCATTCCCGAAGTGAAGGCGCGTCATAGCGCCAAGGACCAGACCCGTTTCGCCGCCCTGTGGCGCCCGGCGCTGGTGCAGGCCTTCGTCAAGCTCGACCCGCGCCAGCTCAAACGCGCCCCGGTGATGCTGGTGGTGGCCCTCACTGCCATGCTGACCACCGTGCTTTGCTTCGCCCCTGAAAGTGGCGTGAGCACTTCAGTGGCCGTGCAGATCACCGTATGGCTATGGTTCACCGTGCTGTTCGCCAACTTCGCCGAAGCCCTTGCCGAAGGCCGTGGCAAGGCTCGCGCCGACAGCCTCAAGGCCGGCAGTCAGGGGCTGGCCGCCAAGCGCCGCAAGAGTGACGGTACGTTCGAGACCGTCGCCGCCACCCAGTTGCGCAAGGACGACGTGGTGCGCGTGGTGGCCGGTGAGCTGATCCCCGGCGACGGCGAGGTGCTCGAAGGCATCGCCGCGGTCAACGAGGCGGCCATCACCGGCGAGTCCGCGCCAGTGATCCGCGAGTCCGGCGGCGATCGTTCGGCCGTTACCGGCAACACCCGCCTGGTCTCAGACTGGCTGCTGATCCGCATCACCAGCAACCCCGGCGAGTCGACCCTGGACCGCATGATCGCCCTGGTCGAAGGCGCCAAGCGGCAGAAGACCCCCAATGAGATCGCCCTCGACATCCTGCTGATCGGCCTGACCCTGATCTTCCTGGTCGTGGTGGTGACCCTGCAGCCGTTCGCCCGTTTCGCTGGTGGCGAGTTGCCGCTGATCTTCCTCGCCGCGCTGCTGGTGACGTTGATCCCCACCACCATCGGCGGCCTGTTGTCGGCCATCGGCATTGCCGGCATGGATCGCCTGGTGCGTCTGAACGTGATCGCCCGCTCCGGCCGCGCCGTTGAAGCGGCAGGCGACGTGCACACGCTGATGCTCGACAAGACCGGTACCATCACCTTCGGCAACCGTCGCTGCAGCGCCCTGCATGCAGCTTCGGGCGTGACCGCCAAGGAGCTGGGGGAGGGCGCCTTGCTCGCCTCGCTGGCCGATGACACTGCCGAGGGCAAGTCGATCGTCGAGTACCTGCGCCAGTTGCACGATTTCGCGGAACCGGCGAGTAACCAGTACGAAGCCATCGCCTTCAGCGCCGAGACGCGCCTGTCGGGTATCGACTTCCAGCAGCGCCGCTACCGCAAGGGCGCCGTCGACGCGGTACTGGCCTTCTGCGGCCTGCAACGCCTGGAGCTGCCCACCGCGCTGGCCCGTGAAGTGGAGCGCATCGCCCAGAGCGGCGGCACCCCGCTGCTGGTGTGCGTCGACAAGCACCTGCTCGGCGTAATCCACCTCAAGGACGTGGTCAAGCCCGGTATCCGCGAGCGTTTCGCCGAACTGCGCAAGCTCGGTATCCGCACCGTGATGGTCACCGGCGACAACCCGCTGACCGCCGCCGCCATTGCTGCCGAGGCGGGTGTGGACGACGTGCTCGCCGAAGCCACCCCGGAGAAGAAGCTGGCGCGGATCCGCCAGGAGCAGAACGACGGCCGCCTGGTGGCCATGTGCGGTGACGGTGCCAACGACGCCCCAGCCCTGGCCCAGGCCGACGTGGGCATGGCCATGAACGATGGCACCCAGGCGGCCCGCGAGGCCGCCAACATGGTCGACCTGGACAGCGACCCGACCAAGCTGCTGGACGTGGTACAGGTGGGCAAGGAGCTGCTGGTCACCCGTGGCGCGCTGACCACCTTCTCCATTGCCAACGACGTGGCCAAGTACTTCGCCATCCTGCCGGCGCTGTTCGCCGCCATCTACCCACAGTTGGGCGTGCTCAACCTGATGCACCTGGCCAGCCCGCAAAGCGCGATCCTCTCGGCCATTGTGTTCAACGCGCTGATCATCATCGTGCTGATCCCCCTGGCGCTGCGTGGGGTGCGGGTGCAGGCCGCCAGCGCCGCCCATTTGCTGCGGCGCAACCTGCTGATCTATGGCCTGGGCGGCATTGTCGTGCCGTTCGCCGGGATCAAGCTGATCGACATGCTGCTTACTGCGCTGCACCTGGTCTGAGGAGAGACTGACATGACCGCTTATGTACGCCCGGCCCTGAGCCTGATCCTGCTGATGACCGTGGTCACCGGCGCGCTGTATCCCCTGGCGGTGACCGGCATCGCCCAGGTCGCCTTCCCTGAGCAGGCCAACGGTAGCCTGTTGCGCGATGATCGGGGCGAGGTGCGCGGTTCGGCGTTGATCGCCCAGGAATTCAAGGGTGACGCTTGGTTCCAGTCGCGGCCTTCGGCGGGGGCCTATGCCACCGTGGCCAGCGGCGCCAGCAACCTGGCGCCGAGCAACCCGGCGCTGGTCGAGCGGGTCAAGACCGATGCCGCTGCGCAGTACCAGGCGCAGCAGGGGCCGGTGCCACAGGCGCTGCTGACCACCTCGGGCAGCGGGCTGGACCCGCACCTGCCGCCCGAGGCGATCGCCTACCAGCTGCCGCGCGTGGCGGCGGCGCGGCAGGTCTCTGAGGAGCGCTTGCAAGTGCTGGTGAATGACGCCACCCTGCGTCCACTGATCGGGCCACCGGTGGTGAATGTGCTGGCATTGAACCAGGCGCTTGAGCGGTTGGCGCCGCTAGCCGCGCGCTGACGGTGGGATTTGTTCGCCGGCAAGCCGGCTCCTACGGGGTTTGTGCCGTCCTGGCATGTGTCTGTAGGAGCCGGCTTGCCGGCGAACAGCTGATCCTTGAACAACCAAAGGATGAAACATGAGTGACTCCGCCCGCGCCGACGCGCTGTTGGCGGGCCTGCCCCGGGAAGGCCGGGGCAGGCTCAAGGTATTTCTCGGCGCCGCGCCCGGGGTCGGCAAGACTTTCTCCATGCTGCAGGCCGCCCACGCCCAGCAACGCCAGGGCGTGCGCGTGGTGGCCGGGGTGGTCGAGACCCACGGCCGGGCCGAGACCGAGGCCTTGCTCGGCGGCCTGACCCAGCAACCCCTGCTGCGCAGCGAATACCGCGGCGTGATCCTCGAGGAAATGGATCTCGACGGCCTGCTCAAGGCCACGCCGCCGCTGGTGCTGGTCGACGAACTGGCGCACACCAACGCCCCTGGTAGCCGCCACGCCAAACGCTGGCAAGACGTGCAGGATCTGCTCGCCGCCGGCATCGACGTCTACACCACGGTCAACGTCCAGCACCTGGAAAGCCTCAACGACAAGGTCCGCGACATCACCGGCGTGCAGGTGCGCGAGACGCTGCCTGACTGGGTGTTGCAGGAAGCCTTCGAACTGGTGCTGATCGACCTGCCGCCGCGTGAACTGCTCGAGCGTCTGCGCGAGGGCAAGGTTTACGTACCCGAACAGGCACGGGCGGCCATCGAGGCCTATTTCTCCCAGACCAACCTCACCGCCCTGCGCGAACTGGCCATGCAGACCGCCGCCGCCCAGGTGGACGCGGACCTGGCCAGCGGCTATCGCCAGCGCGGTCAGGAAGCCCCGGCCCTGCGCGGCCGGCTGCTGGTGGGCATCGATGGCGACGAGCAGGCCGAACGCTTGGTGCGCCATGCCTGTCGCGTCGCCCAGCGTCGCCATCTGCCATGGAGCGTGGTCCACGTCGACAACGGCCGCCTGCGTGACGAGACGGCCCGCCATCGCTTGCAGGCTGCCCAGCAACTGGCCGAGCGCCTCGGCGGCGAAGTGGTGCTGCTGCGCGCCGGCGAAGTGGCGCGCACGTTGATCCAGCACGCCGCCGAGCGCCGCGCCAGCCTGGTGCTGGTGGGCCAGTCCCGTGATCTGTTGCGTCGGCGCCTGTTCGGCGCCGGTGTGGCGGCCCGCCTGCTGCGTGAGAGCCACGGCCTGGAGATCAACGTGCTCGACCGCGACGCCCAGCCGCCAGCGGCGCGCACGGTGGTAAAGCGCGTATGGGTATGGCGCCATTACCTGCTGGCGCTGCTCGCCACCGGGCTGGCGGCGGGCTTGTCCTGGGCGGTGTCGAGCGTGCTGGCGCTGCCCAACATTTCTCTGGTTTTCCTCGGCGCTGTGCTGCTGGTGGCGGTGCGCAGCAGCCTGGGGCCGGCGCTGGCGTGCGCGGCGCTGTCGTTCCTCACCTACGACTTCCTGTTTATCCCGCCGAACTTCTCCTTCGCCATCCAGCGCGAAGAGGACGTGCTGACCCTGGTGTTCTTCCTGCTGATGGCCGCGCTGACCGGCAACCTCGCCGCGCGCCAGCGCCGCCAGTTGCAGGCGTTGCGCGAGACCCAGGCAGAGACCCGCCAGTTGCTCGACCTGTCGCGTCGCCTGACCGTGGCCACCGACCGCCAGGCGGTGTTCAGCGCTGCCGGCCAGCATATGGATGGCTGGCAGGGCGTGCAGGTGTGTCTGCTCGAGCGCAGCGCCGACGGCCTGCTGCAAGTGGCAAGCGGTGGCTCGCCAGCCTTCACCGACAATGAACGCGCTGCCGCCGAATGGGCCTGGCAACATGGCCAGGCCGCGGGCTTCGGCAGTGACACCTTGCCCCACGGCCGCTGGTGGTGGTGGCCGCTGGTCGTGGAGGAACAGCCCCTGGCCCTGCTCGGCATCCGCCCACGCGACGGCGAACCACTGAGTGATCCGCGCCGTCGGTTGTTGATGGCCCTGGCGCAGCCCCTGGCCCAGGCCCTGGCCCGCGCCCGCCTGGGCGAGCAACTGGAGGCCGCCCGCCTGCATGGTGAAACCGAGCAACTGCGCAGCGCCTTGCTCGCCTCGGTCTCCCACGACCTGCGCACGCCGCTGACGTCGATGCGTGGCAGCATCGACAGTCTGTTGGCGCTGGGCGACGCCATCCCCCCGGACGACCGCCGCGAGCTGCTGGAAGGCACCCGCAACGAAGCCGAGCGCCTGGATCGCTACATTCAGAATCTGCTGGACATGACCCGCCTGGGCCACGGCACGCTCAAGCTGGCCCGCGACTGGGTGGCCCCGGCCGATATCGTCGGCAGCGCCCTCAACCGCTTGCGCGTGGTGCTGGCCCCCCTGCGCGTGCACACCGAAGTCCCGCCCGAACTGCCGCTGCTGTTCGTGCACGCGGCGTTGATCGAGCAGGCGCTGATCAACGTGCTGGAAAACGCCGCGCGTTTCTCTCCAACGCAAGGCCGCCTGGAACTTCAGGTCTCGGTGCGCGATGAGCAACTGTGCTTCGCCGTGGCCGATGAAGGCCCCGGCATCCCCCAGGATGAACGCGAGAAGATCTTCGACATGTTCTACACCGCCGCCCGCGGTGATCGGGGCGGGCAGGGCACCGGCCTGGGCCTGGCGATCTGCCAGGGCATGATCGGTGCCCATGGCGGGCGGATCCTGGTCGACGACGGCATCGATGGTCACGGCACCCGCATCACTCTATGCTTGCCGCTGCCGACCCAACCCGATACTGAAAGTGAAGCCCCATGAGCCAAGCCGCCACCCTGCTGGTGATCGACGACGAGCCGCAAATCCGCAAGTTCCTGCGCATCAGCCTGGCGTCCCAGGGCTACAAGGTGATCGAGGCCGGCACCGGCAGCGACGGCCTGGCCCAGGCCGCCTTGAACAAGCCCGACCTGGTGGTACTCGACCTCGGTCTGCCGGACATGGACGGCCAGCAGGTGCTGCGCGAGCTGCGTGAATGGAGCACGGTGCCGGTGATGGTGCTGTCGGTGCGTGCCAGCGAAGTGCAGAAGGTCGATGCGCTTGACGGCGGGGCCAACGACTACGTGACCAAGCCGTTCGGTATCCAGGAATTCCTTGCCCGGGTGCGGGCCTTGCTGCGCCAGGCACCCCAGGTGGGGGCAGCCACGTCGGCGGCGAGCTTTGGGCCATTGGTGGTGGATTTTGCCTATCGCAAGGTGACCCTGGAGGGCGTCGAGGTGGCGCTTACGCGCAAGGAATACGCGTTGCTGGCGCAACTGGCCGGGCACCCCGGGCGGGTAATCACCCAGCAGCAACTGCTCAAGGATATCTGGGGGCCGACCCATGTCGACGATACCCACTACCTGCGCATCGTGGTGGGGCATCTGCGGCAGAAACTGGGGGATGACCCCACGGCGCCCAGGTTCATCATTACCGAACCGGGCGTGGGGTACCGTCTGGTGACGCCGGCTTGACGCCCGTCGTCGTGGGAGCGGGCTCGCTCCCACAAACCCATCGCGTTACACGGATAACTCCAGGGCCAGCAGTTCCTGCACGCTCTGCCGTCGACGGATCATCCGCAGCCTGCCTTGCTCGAGCAGAAACTCCGGCAGCAACGGTCGGCTGTTGTAGTTCGACGACATCGATGCGCCATAGGCCCCGGCGTCGTGAATCACCAGCAGATCGCCCACCTTGGCCTGGGGCAGGTCCTGGGGCGTCAACTCCTCGTCGTTCTGGGTGAACACATCACCGGACTCGCACAGCGGCCCGGCCACCACGGTCGGTTGCAGGGGGCGATTGACTGGGCGCCCCACGGCATCGAACAGGCTCATGCGGTGATAAGCACCGTACATCGCCGGGCGCATCAGGTCGTTGAAGCCGGCATCGACCAGGATGTAGTGGCGGCCGCCCATCTGCTTGACCGCGCGCACCTCGGCCACCAGGTAGCCGGACTCGGCCACCAGGAAGCGCCCCGGCTCGATCTCCATGCGCACGGAGTGGCCGAGCATCGCCTCGATTTCCGAGCGGGCCACCGCCCAGGTGTGGGCGTAGCGCTGGAGGTCCACCGGTTGGTCGCCGTCGCGGTAGGGGGTGGACAGGCCGCCGCCGATGGAGAAGGCCTCGATATCCATGCCCAGCTTGCCGACCAGCCCGACCATGGCACCGGCTACCTGTTCCAGGTGTTCGTAGTCCACCCCCGAGCCGATGTGCATGTGCACGCCCACCAGGTGCAATCCGTACTGTTTCACACAGGCCAGCGCCTCGGACAATTGCTCGTGCCAGATGCCGTGCTTGCTGTTCTCGCCGCCGGTGTTGGTCTTGCGGCTGTGGCCATGGCCGAAGCCGGGGTTGATGCGCAGCCACACCCGGTGCCCGGGGGAGCGCTCGCCGAGCTGACGAAGCATGTCGATGGAGCCGGCGTTGACCTCGATACCGGTCTCCACCACCCGCGCCAGGGTCGGCTGGTCCAGCACGTCGCAGGTCAGCACCACACCGGCGGGTTCGCCGCCCACCGACGCCCCGGCGGCGAAGGCGCGTTCCATTTCGCCCAGGGACACAGCATCGAGCACCAGGCCGCGTTCGCGGATCAGGCGCAGCACGTGCAGGTTGGGGTTGGCCTTCTGTGCGAAGCGCACGGTGTCGAAGTGCTGCGTGAGCTGGTCGATGCGCTGATGGATGGTCTGGGCGTCGTAGGCCCACAGCGGCGAACCGTGCTGGCGGACGGCGTCGGCCAGGAGGGTGGTGGTCATGGTGGCGTTCCTTGTTTTGGATACGCCGATGGTGAGGCAGTTTTGGTGATTCATAAAAATAGCTATTGTTCTGAAGGTGATTCATATCTGATATGTATCCGCCCCTCCAGATTTCTGCTCACGCCCAGGTCTTGCCCCAGCCATGCGACTTTCCATTCGTCATATCGAAGTGTTCCGCGCCATCATGGCCGCCGGCAGTGTCACTGGCGCCGCGCGCCTGCTGTTCACCTCACAGCCCACGGTCAGCCGCGAGCTGGCGCGCATGGAGCAGGTCACCGGCCTGAGCCTGTTCGAACGCGAAGGCGGGCGCCTGGTGCCCAGCGCCCAGGCCTTGCTGCTGATCGAGGAAGTCGAGCGTGCCTTCGTCGGCCTCGAGCGCATCGACCGCTTCGCCCAGGCCATCCGTAATTTCGAGCAGGGCCGGCTGGCCATCACCTGCCTGCCGTTGTTCTCGCAAACCCTGCTGCCGAGGGCCTGCAAGGCGTTTCACCAGCACCATCCCGGAGTCAGCTTGAGCATTACCGCGCAGGAGTCGCCGTTGCTGGAGGAGTCGCTGGTCGCCCAGCAGCACGACCTCGGCTTGACCGAGACCGCGCAGGTGCCGCGGGGTGCGGTCGGTGAACTGTTGTTCAGTGCCGACATGGTCTGCGTGTTGCCCGCGCAGCACCCCCTGCTGGCCAAGCCGGTACTCCAGCTGCAGGACTTCCACGAAGTCGACTTCATCAACCTGGCCAGCCTGGACAGTTACCGGCAGCAACTCGACCGGCATTTCCGCGAGGCCGGCGTGAATCGCCGCACGATCATCGAGACCACCAGCGCCGCCTCGGTGTGCGCCATGGTCCGCCAGGGGCTGGGGGTGGCGATCATAAACCCGCTGAGCGGGCTGGAAGCGGGGCAGGCTGGGCTGGCGATCCGTCGCCTGAGCCTGTCGGTGCCGTACCAAGTGATGCTGATCCGGCCAGAGCTGCGGCCGGCGTCAGTGGTGCTGGAGCCATTCTGCCAGGCGCTGCGGGTGCAGGCCAGGGCAATGGAGGCGGCTTTGGCGCAAGGCACTTGAGCGGTCGGGCGACCGATTGGAACGTTCTCAGCCACGCCAGGGTCAACCCCCTCAGCAGTGATCGAAAATGCTCCACAGCATGAGGAATCGCCATGAGTACGCTGACGATCGAAGGCTGGTTCAAAGCTGAGGGTGATCGCAGGTCCACCCCGGTGGGTGATATCCACTTCGACATCCAGGGTGTGAACCACCGCAAGTTGGAGCAGGCCGAGGAGCGCCTGCAACAGAGCCACGAGCCCGAGGCGATGGTGGATGTCGACATGGACAGCCTGAACCTGGTGTTGCCCGAGGGCTACGGCCCGTTGTCGGACTGCCGCCTGCGCGTCTACCTGAGCGACGACGAGCGTGGCCAGTTTCATCTGGTCGGGCATCGGGCCAGCGATGGCAGCCTGATCTACACCAATGCGGTGTTGATCGCTCAGCTGAGCTGAGTATCGGCTGCGCGGTCGCCGGTTTCCAGGCGTGCCGCCACTGACGCTGCCACTTCGATGAAAGCCCGCGCCGCCGCGCTCTGGTAGGCGCCCCTGCGCTGCATCAACACCGCAGTGCGCTGCAGGCGCAGTGGGTCCAGGGCAATGGCGGCCAGTTCGTCATGGGCCAGGGCGATGGTGGCGGGCAGCAGGGTCGACAGTGTCGTACGGCGCACCACTTCGATCACTGCGCCAATGGCGTTGGCCTCCATCCGCACCTGTGGGCGTATACCGTGCTGGCGGAAATAGCGCTCGATCTGCTCGCGCGTGGCGAACTCGGCGCTGAGCAGTATCAGCGACTCGTCGTTGAGCGCCTGTGGGCCGATGCTGCGTGTATTGGCCAGTGGATGTGCGCGACTGACCACCAGCGCCAGGGTTTCTACCAGCAGTGGCCGGCTGTCGATGTACTGGCTGTGAACCTCATCGAAGGCAATGCCGACATCCAGCTCATCGGCCTGCAACAGTTCCTCCATGCTCTCCTGGGCGATCTCGCGCAGGTTCAGGGTGATGTTCGGGTAACGCGCATGGAAGGCCTCGACCAGCGGGCCGATCAGGTAGCTGGTGAAGGTCGGCGTTACCGCCACCCGCAGCGATCCTCGGCTCAGGTCGCCCACGTCATGGATGGCGCGCCTGGCCTCCAGCAGTTCCTGCTCCGCCCGCTTGGCATAGCGCAGGTAGACCTCCCCGGCATCGGTCAGCCGCGTGCTGCGCCCGGAACGGTCGAACAACTGCGCGCCAAGGCTTTCCTCCAGTTGCCTGACCTGCTGCGACAGCGCCGGCTGGGAGACATGCAGCGCCGCTGCGGCGCGGGTGAAACTGTGGTGTTGCGCCACTGCGAGAAAGTACTGGAGGTGCCGGGCAAGCATGACTGTTTCCATAAGATAATCTGATGCGCTTCATCATAAATGAGACTTTTACCTTATGTAATACGCTGCGTAACCTTTGCCTCAACACACCGCGACATTGAGGCAAGCAGCCATGAAAGACATCATCGACGGTTTTCTGAAGTTCCAGCGCGACGCCTTCCCCGAGCGGGTCAAGCTGTTCAAGGACCTGGCCACCCAGCAAAGCCCCCGGGCGTTGTTCATCTCCTGCTCCGACAGCCGCCTGGTGCCCGAGCTGGTCACCCAGCGCGAGCCGGGCGACCTGTTCGTCATCCGCAACGCCGGCAACATCGTGCCGTCCTACGGCCCTGAGCCTGGCGGCGTATCGGCCTCGGTCGAGTACGCCGTCGCCGCCCTACAAGTGGCCGACATCGTCATCTGCGGCCACTCCGACTGCGGCGCCATGACCGCCATCGCCACCTGCAAGTGCCTGGACCACATGCCTGCCGTGGCCGGCTGGCTGCGCTACGCCGACTCCGCCCGGGTGGTCAACGAGGTGCGCCAGCATCACAGCCCGCAGGCCAAGGTCGAGGCCATGGTGCGCGAGAACGTGATCGCCCAGCTGGCCAATATCCAGACCCACCCCTCGGTGCGCCTGGCCTTGGAAGAGGGCCGCGTGCGCCTGCATGGCTGGATCTACGACATCGAAAGCGGCCGCATCGACGCCTTCGATGGGCGCACCGGCCAGTTCGTGGCCCTGGCGCAGAACCCTGACGTCAACGCCGTTTCCCACCCCTCCAGGCACGTTGCCTGAACCTTTTTCAAACCCAAGGAGATACACCATGATCCAGTCGCAAATCAGCCAGAACGCCCGCCTTGCCCTGAGCGAAGTCATCCTCCTGGCCAAGGCCCGCAAGGACCTGTCGTTCGCCCAGATCACCGACGGCACCGGCCTGTCCGAAGCCTTCGTCACCGCCGCGCTGCTGGGCCAGCACCCGCTGCCGGCCAGCGCTGCCCAGGTGGTGGGTGACAAGCTCGGCCTGGATGCCGATGGCATTGCCCTGCTGCAGACCGTGCCACTGCGCGGCAGCATCCAAGGCGGCGTGCCGACCGACCCGACCATCTACCGCTTCTACGAGATGCTGCAGGTGTACGGTACCACCCTCAAGGCACTGGTCCACGAGAAGTTCGGCGACGGCATCATCAGCGCCATCAACTTCAAGCTCGACGTGAAGAAGGTTGACGACCCGGAAGGTGGTTCCCGCGCGGTGATCACCCTGGATGGCAAGTACCTGCCGACCAAACCGTTCTAATTCGCCCTTAGGGGAATGGCCCGACCGCAGCAAGACGGCCGGGCCATTTCCACGCTCGCTAATGATCCCCTATCAGGAGTGACGGCATGGACCTGATCTTCAGAAATGTCCGCATCGACGACGCAAAACCCTTGATGGATGTGGCCGTGCGCAATGGCAAGATCACTGATATCGCCCAGACGATCACGGCAACGGCAAACCAGGAAATCCAGGGCAACGGCAATGTCCTGGTCCCCGGCTTCGTCGAAGCCCACCTGCACCTGGAAAAAGCCAACGTCATGCAGCGCAAGGCCAACCGCTCCGGCACCTTGAAGGAAGCGATCGCCGTCACCGCCGCGCTCAAGCCCACCCTGACCCACGACGATATTCGCGAGCGTTCTGTGCAGGTGTTGCGCGCCCTGGTGCAGGCCGGCACCACCCATGTGCGCGCCCACGCCGAGTTCGATCCGGCCCAGGGTTTTACCGGCCTGGACGTGGTCCTGGAGCTGCGCGAAACCTTGCGTGATGTCATCGATATCCAGGTGGTGGCGTTTCCCCAGGAAGGCATCCTGAAACTGCCCGGCATGAAAGAGATGATGGTCGAGGCCATGGAGAGGGGCGCCGATGTGGTCGGCGGCATTCCCTACAACGACGTATCGCCCCTGGAGCACATCGATTTCGTCTTCGACCTGGCCCAGCGCTACGGCAAGGACATCGACCTGCACCAGGACTTCGCCGACGACGCCGAGCACATGACCATCGAGTACGTCGCCCGCCGGACCCTCGCCGCGGGCTACCAAGGGCGCGTCAGCGTCGGCCACCTGACCAGCCTGGCGGCCGTGGAGCCAGCGCGCCAGGCGCGCATCATCGCGCTGCTGCGCGAAGCCGGCATCAGCGTGATGTGCCTGCCTGCCACCGACCTGCACCTGGGCGCCCGCGGCGACAGCCACAATGTGCGCCGCACCCTCACACCGGTGCGAGCCTTGCGCGATGGCGGGGTGAACGTGTGCCTGGCCACCAACAACATACGCAATGCCTTCACCCCCTACGGTACCGGCGACCTGCTGCACATCGCGCAACTGGCCATCCCCGCCTGCCACCTGGGCGGGGCGGACGACCAGGCCACGGTGCTGCCGATGCTCACCAGCAACCCTGCCAAGGCCCTGGGGTTGCAGAACCATGGCCTGGCGGTGGGCAACGACGCGGACCTGGTGCTGATGGATACCCACCGTGTCAGCGACGTGATCCTCGACCTGCCTGCGCGGCTGATGGTGCTCAAGCGCGGCAGGGTGGTGGCGACGGCCGAGCAGCGGCGTTCGGTGGTGTTCTGAAGGCCGGGCTCAGACCGCCAGCAGCAACAGTGCCGCCACCAGTGCCGGGGGCATTACCAGCACGCCCAGGCGCAAGAAACCCAGCGCGCCGACATGCTCGCCCTCGCGGCGGATCGCCACCAGCCACAGCAGCGTGGCCAGGGAACCGGTGATCGACAGGTTCGGCCCCAGGTCGACACCGATAAGCAAGGCGGCGGTGGTCTGCCGGGGCAGCTCGACCAGCTGGCCGATGGAGCCGGCGATCAGGCCGGTGGGCAGGTTGTTCATCAGGTTGCCGGCCACCGCGGAGATCACGCCCGCAGCCCAGCTCGCCGTGCCCGGCGACTGCTGCGCCAGGGTCGCCAGCATATGCGCGAGCCGATCAATCACGCCGGTATGGGCCACCGCCTCCACCAGCACGAACAGGCCCGCGACCAGCGGCAGCACGCCCCAGGCCACATGGCGCAGCAACGGCGCCGGGCTGCGCCGCTGGCGCAGGTGGATCAGCCCGACCGTGGCCATGCCTGCGCAAAAGGTCGGCAGCCCCAGCGGCACGTCCAGTGCCGATACCGTCAACAGCAGGGCGCCGGTGAACATCAGGCCCAGCGCGCAAAGCCGGGCGCCGGCTGACAAGGGGCGCAGCTCGATGGCCACGGCCAGCGGCTGGCGGATGCGCTTGCGCATGGTCAGGCGCAGCATCAGGTAGGTCGCGGCGATGGCCGCCAGCGACGGCAGGCTGAACTGGCGCAGCCACTCCAGCAGCGGCGGCATCTGGCTGCCGAAGACCACCAGGTTGGCCGGGTTGGAGATGGGCAGCACGAAGCTGGCGGCATTGGCGATGAAGGCGCAGATGAACAGGTAGGGCAGCGGCTCGGCCTTGGCCGCCTTGCATGCCGCGTACACGGCCGGCGTCAGCACCACGGCGGTGGCGTCGTTGGACAGGAACACCGTGACCAGGGTACCGACCAGGAACACCAGGTCGAACAGACGCTGCCCGGAGCCCTTGGCGTGCTGCACCGCGTACCTGGCCAACCAGTCGAACAGTCCCTCTTGGCGCGCCAGTTCGGCCAGCACCATCATGCCGACCAAAAACAGGTACACATCGCCACCTTTGGCCACGGCCGACAATGCCATGCGCCAAGGGATCAGCCCGCAGGTCGTCAGCAGCACGGCGGCACCCAGCGCCCAGACGTATTCCGGCACGCGACCGGGGCGAACGATGACCAGGGCGGTGGCCAGGGCCGCGACCGACCAGATGATCAGTGCTGAATCAGCAACGGGCATGGGAACTACCAATTTCAGAATGGGGTATCGAGGGTGGCCACGACGCTGCACGCCGAGGCCGGCGGCATGGCCGCTTACGTTAGCACTCCCGTACCTTGGCAGGGATGAAGTTCGTGCAGGCCCGAGTGCACTGGCAGCCCTCCCTGGCAAAACCCATCAACCGCTATAAGCGCGATCAATGTTGGCAGACGGTCACTGCATCCGCCTCTAGATTGCACAAGGCGTGCTGGACGCCCCGAAAAACAATGATGAGGGACCCGACAATGCCCACCGCCCCCCAAGCGTCCAACGCCTGGCGCATCCTGTTCCTGCTGTTCCTGGCCAACCTGTTCAACTTCTTCGACCGCACCATCCCCGCCATCGTCATCGAGCCGATCCGCCTGGAGTGGCACCTGAGCGACTTCCAGATCGGCATCATCGGCACCGCCTTCACCCTGGTCTACGCCATCGCCGGCCTGCCCCTGGCACGTATCGCCGACACCGGTTCACGCAGCAAGCTCATGGGCTGGGGCCTGCTGGCCTGGAGCGGGCTGACGGCGGTCAACGGCATGGTCGGCAGCTTCTGGAGCTTCCTGCTGGTGCGCATGGGCGTGGGCATCGGCGAGGCCAGCTACGCGCCTGCCGCCAACTCGCTGATCGGCGACCTGTTCCCCGCCGGGCGGCGGGCAAGGGCGATGGGCATCTTCATGCTTGGCTTGCCGTTGGGCCTGTTGCTGGCGTTCTTCACAATCGGTGCAATGGTCGAGGCTTTCGGCACTTGGCGGGCGCCTTTCTTCATCGCCGCCGTGCCCGGCGTGCTGCTGGCGCTGTTCATCTTCATGATCCGCGAACCCGCGCGCGGTGCGGCGGAGACTGTGGCCATCGCCCAGACCCCGCTCGACCGCCCGCTGCGCCGGGTGCTCAGCGTGCCCACCTTCGCCTGGCTGGTGTTGGCGGGGCTGACCTTCAATTTCGCCACCTATGCCTGCAACTCATTCATGGTGCCGATGCTGCAGCGCTACTTTGCTCTAACGCTGCACGACGCCGCAGTGGCCACCGGGCTGATCGTTGGCCTCAGCGGCCTGGTGGGCCTGACCCTCGGCGGCTGGGTGGCCGACAAGGTGCACCAGCGCTTCGCCAATGGCCGCCTGGTGTTTGCCGCGTTGAGCATGCTGGTAGCCAGCCTGTGCACCGCCTGGGCGCTGCATGCCGGGCGCATCGAGCTGGGGGTGTTCGTGGCGGTCTTTGGTATTGGCTGGCTGTTCTCGTACAACTTCTACACCTGCGTGTACACCGCCATCCAGGACGTGGTGCAACCGCGCTTGCGGGCCACGGCCATGGCACTGTTCTTCGCCGGGCTGTACCTGCTGGGCGGCGGGCTGGGGCCGGTGGTGGTCGGCGGGCTCTCCGACCACTTCGCCGTGGCGGCCATGACGGCGGCGGGTGAGGGCATGATGAACGAGGCGTTCAAGGCCCAGGGGCTGCATGACGCGATGTACCTGATACCCGTGGCGCTGATGCTGACCATGGTGTTCCTGTTGGCGGCTTCGCGGTGTTTCAACCGGGATGCGCAGCGGATGCGCGAGGGGATGGTGCTGGAGGGTGGGGCAGTGGCGGGGCAGGCGGCACAGGCTTGAGTCCGTGCTTACCGGCCTGGACGCCAGCACTTGCTTGTCGAGAAGGTTGGCATTGAGGTTCATCGAGTCCTGACGCCGCGATTGTCACTCAAATCTCGGCGTTGCGGATCACTCGTTGATACGCCGCCGTCATGGCTTGCCATGTTTCGATGTCGGCGGGCACCAGGTGCTCGATACGCAGCGACGCCACCGTGATGTCCTGGGGCATGCCGAAGGTAGTGAAGGTGGACAGGAAGCGCAGCTCACCCTCGGCAGTGCGCACCCGGGTCAGCACCACTGGAGACATAGGCGTATCCGCCGCCAACGCGGGTGGCATGGGCAAGCCTTGCAGCAGTTTCACCAGGTCAGGGTTGCTCACCGCCTCCCTGGCCGCCCGTTGCCAGGCGATCGCCCGTATCTCGTCTGCATTGACCAGATGATCCCCCAGCCCGCCCGGGCGCAGCAGGGTGTCCAGCAGGTTGAGGCCCGAGGTGCTGCTGGTCGCTACGCCGGCCATTGCGAACAAAAGTCCGGCACTGGCATTGGCCGCCGTGATGTCCCAGTTGCTGGCGATGACGATGGCCGGTGCGGGGTTGTTGGCCTGCAGGATGTGCTCCACGGCGTCGTGCACCATCTTCATGGCCGGGGCGTCCGCTGCAGAGGCCATGTAGCGCGGTGCATAGCCAGCCGCGAGGAACACTTCGTTGCACTGATCGAGCGGTACCTGCAGCGCGCTGAGCAAAGCATGCAGGGTACTTGTGCTGGCCTTGGCGCGGCCGGTTTCCACGCAGCTCAGGTGGCGTTGCGAAACACCGGCGAGCAACGCCAGGTCGAGCTGGCTGAGCCCGGCCTGGCGCCGCAGGCGGCGCAGATGCGCGCCCGCGTCGGTAGCGGTGGGCGGGTGCGGGGTGTGGAAGGGAAGAGGGCTCATGCTGCGACTCTGGCTGTCCTTGGCTGAAGCGTCCATGACCTGTGAGGTCATTGCGGCGCAGGTGACTGTATCACTAGCGTGAGGCCAACTTCGCCCGCCAGATCGACAGGTATGGAATTCGACTATGAGAGCTCAATGGATCGCGCTGCCGGTGTTGCTGCTGTTTGCACTGTACACCGGCTGGACCATGATGATTGCGGAGCAATCGCTGATTACCTTTGGCCTGGAACTGATGTCCCGGTCAGACACCGCGCAGGTGGTTATCGACCTGTACGTGATGGCCGGGCTGGGCTGCGTGTGGATGGTCAGCGACCAGCGCAAGCGCGGCGGCTCTTTGCTTGGTGTCATGCCCTATCTGCTGCTGACGCTAGTGTTCGTCTGCATGGGGCCGCTGCTGTACATCGTGGTCAAGGGTGGCATGCCGAGGCACGGGCAATGAGCACCGCCCTGTTGGTTTATGCCTGCTGTGTGGTGGTGTTGTTCATCAAGATGCTGGCGATTTCCTGCTACCAGGGTTACTTCCGCCTGCGTTTCCTGGCCTTCACCAACGGCGAGGATGCGGCGGTGTTCAGACGCTCGGCTTGTCCCGCTGAACTGCCGCAGGTCACGCGCGCCGCGCAGGCTTGGCGCAATGACATGGAGAACATTCCGCTGTTCATGGCCTTGGCCGGGCTTGCGGTTGCGCTCGAGGCACCTGCAACCAGTATCGCGTGGCTGAGTGGCGTGTTCACCGTGGCGCGGGTGCTGCATACGGTGACCTACCTGGCGCGGCTCCAGCCCTGGCGGACGCTGAGCTATGGCGTGGGCGTGCTGTGCCTGATCGGCTTGGCCACGGTGCTCGTCATACGGATGTACTCAGCCGTGGCTTTACATTGAATTATTCCAGGCCAATAATTATTGCCATGGAATAATTGCGGATAAACCCATGGCTGACATCTTCCTGCGACCTGAACTGGCCGCCGACATGGCCCGGCAACTGCTCGAGCCGTCCGCGCTGGATATCGGCCTGCGTTCCGGGTTGTTCCTGTCTGGCCTGCGGCGCACCGGCAAGACCACCTTCCTCAGGAACGATCTGATCCCGGCGCTGGAGGCCAAGGGCGCGCTGGTGATCTACGTCGACCTGTGGAGCGACACCCAGACCAGCCCGGTGCATCTGGTGCTCGCCGCCGTGCGCAAGGCCCTGCGCGAGCTGCAGACGCCGGCGTCGTCGTTCATGCAGCGGCTCAGGGCCCTGCGCGGCGCCGAGGTGGAGCTGGCCGGGTTCAAGTTCGGCTTCAACCTCGACACCCTGGGCGAGGCGGGCGGCGTGACCTTGGCCCAGGCCCTGGGCGAGGTGGTCGACCAGGCCAAGGCCAATGTGGTGTTGATCGTCGACGAAGTGCAGCACGCCATCACCACCGAAGACGGGCAGCAGATGATGCTGGCGCTGAAGGCCGCGCGTGACGCCATCAACCCACGCCCAGCCCCGGCTGGGCATTTCCTGTTCATCGGCACCGGCTCGCACCGGGCGATGGTCAACGAGCTGACCGCCCGGCGTAACCAGGCCTTCGCCGGTGCCACCAACGTGGCCTATCCGGTACTGGGCGAGGACTATGTGGCGTTCTGGCTTGAACGGCTCGCAGCCGATGGCCTCGACAACCTGCCTTCGCTGGCGGTGGCGACCGAGGCGTTCCAGACGCTGGGCAGCCGCCCCGAAGAGTTCATCCGCGCCCTGCGCCAGTTGATTCATTCGCCCAGCCTGGCTTCTGGAGCGGATGTGGTGCTGCCGGTGATCGCTGCCACGCTGCGTTCGGCGGCGGCGGACCTGGAGCTGATGAAGGTCGAGGAGCTGGGCGTGCTCGCCCAGGCCATCTTCGCCCGCATCGCCTCGGTGGACGGCGAGACACGCGGGGTGTTCTCCGCCGAGGCGGCGGCGCAGTACTCGAAGGTCGTCGGGCGTGAGGTGCGGGTGGAGGAAGTTCAGCCCGTGGCCAATGACCTGCTGGCGGCCAATCTGATCATCCGCCGCGGGCATGGGTTGTATGGGGTGACGGATCCGTTCGTGCAGGAGATCTGGCGGGAGCGCCAGGCGATGTTGGGCAAGCGCTGAGTCGGCTGCGGTCGCCGATGCTCAAATGACAAGGATGTTGGTGTGAGCGATACCCCTTCGATATTCAAAAAACTGGCTGTACGGCTGCTGGGCTTGTGCGTGGTACTTCCCGTGTTGTTGGTTACGGGATACTGGGGCCTGTTCGCCGTGGTCTTGCTCCCAGGGATGATCTACAACGGTTTCGATGACCCTTGGGATTACCAACTGACCCGTATGGGGCTGGTCATCGTCACGGCGATGGGCTTGTGGGGCGTATACACAGGGCTACGGCTTTATCGGCACTTCCTGCAAAGCACGCGCCCACCAGCGTGGGCCCGCTCTGCCTGGGCGGGGTTGGCGTGCGGCACGGTGGCGAATCTGGCGATCCTCGCCTGGTTTCCGGAATCGTTGCTGTTCCTGGGGTGGCCTTTGATCGGCAGCGCGGCGTTTGCCTTGCTGTTGCTGCACAGCGCCAGGTTTAGCCCGCGCTACCGATGCAGCCCTTGATCAGCCGTTTGTGATCGGTCAGTGCCTGGTTGAAATCACTGAGCGCGAAGCTCACCGGCTTACTGTCTGGATACCAGTGCGTGGAAGCACCCACTTCCAGCCCGCCAGTGGCGCTGTTCCCGAACCGCCGCCAGTGTACGGTATCGCCGTCGATCACCTGTTCGGTCATCAGTGCGAAGCAGTCGAAGTTCATGTCGTCGCTGCACACCAGCAGCGGTACCAGGGTGGAGGTGCCATCCGCAGCCGGGATGATGCGCCGATTGGCCAGGGCGTCTTCTTCCTCGTCCAGCAACCACATCAAGGACAGGCCACTGCGTTCCAGATCAGGTTGGTCCAGGTGCTTGGCCAGCCAGATTTCGATGGGTACATCATCGATGGCCAGCCAGGCACAGGTACTGCGCGAACAGCTGGCTTGGTGGCAGAGGGCGGTGAGGCGGTGGTGCATGGGGCGTCCTTGAAGCGAGGTCCGGAGCCGTCGTAATACAGGAAACGCCTGACGATGCCAATGTCAGGTCTGGCTGATCGCGTCATGCCTGTCTTTGTAGGCAATCAGGTCGGGGAGCGTGATACCCCGCTCACCGTCGACGCAGGTATGAGGGATTGCCCCCTCGTCCAACTGCTTTGCCAGATACTCGCAAGAAACGTTGAGCGCGTGTGCCGCTTCCGAAATGGTCAGCGTGGACTTTTCCATGACAATGGTGCGCTCTACACCATGGAATTCATCACGAAGCTTCCGATACCCCAGCCGCGCGTAGAAGCCTTGGGCTGTGATGGACGAAGGAACGCGCAATGCGCTGACGCCAGTCCTGATCGCCGCTGTGTGGATAGCCTTCATCAGCTGCCTGCCGATACCTTCCCCATGATGGATCGGCGCGACAAACACTGTCCTTACAACCTCGCCATCGAGGCTCGCCGTCCCCAGCAGTTCGCTCTGGTTGAACGCCACGAACACCACCCGGCTATCGAGCAAGGCACTGACCGCCGTAGGTGAAAAACTCTGTTCTACCTGGGTGATCACCTCTGCCGGGTAATCCTGCGAGTTGGATTCGTGCAGCGCCGCGATCACGATGCGGCTGATGGCTTGTGCATCATCGCGCTGAGCGCGGCGGATATGACATTCCATGGACGTATCCCGAACTGATGTCCCCAAAGCCTAACCCGTGTCGAGCAGCCTTGTATTGCGAAAGGGCCGCAAAGCGGCCCTATGCACCTGTGACCTCAGTGCTTCATCCCCAACTCCGCATCATCCATCAGCGCCTTGGCCAGCGCGCTCAGGTAATACGATGCCCAGATCAGCTGAGGTTTTTCCTCCATGATCCCGGTGATGGTCAGGTCGCACACGCAGCCCATCAACTCCGAAGCCTGTTCCCGTGCGTGCTGACAAGGGATGCCGGGTTCGATGCAGAACAGCGGGTCGGTATGCCCTTCACCCTGGTAGAACCGAGTCTTGCCCACCGTGGTGTGGGGCGTGGTGTCGTCTGTGCTCATTGCTTAATCTCCCTGAAATGATCGGTGCCTGGGCGAGCTCTCACTGTTAGATCCGCTATCAGCTACACAGCATCTGCCGCGCAGCCACGCCGATCCCCTGTGGGAGCCGGCTTGCCGGCGATGAGGCCAGCCCAGGCAACCCATGGCTAACGGCCTAGTGCAGTGTGCGAGGCTCCACCTGCGGCATCTGCACCTGAATCAACGCTGATTCGAGCAGCACCCGCAGCGCCTCCATTTCATGCATCGCGGCCAGGACCAGAATCGACACGGGCGACTTGGGATGCAGCAGAACAGCCTGATGCGCCACGGTCTGCGCGCACAGGGCGTATTCCGTGGCCTGGATGATGGTGTCTTCGAGGGAGTGGTGGTTGTGGGGTGGATCGGGGACTATCTTCAGCATGGTTTTGTGCCCTTTGATGGGGCCGCTACCGGACTGCTGTCAAACAGGTAGGTGGCAGCTATGCATAGGTTGACAGACCGGCGGACACAAAAACCGGCGCACGCAAGCGTGCCCCATGCACAGCTGCCATAGAGGGCAAGCAGTGCAGGTGTCGCGTCGCAGCCTGTCAAAGCCGATCGCTGATTTGCAGCGACCTGCCGAGACTAGAGCGGTGGCAGAGCGATCGCAACGAAAAACTAGCAGATGCAGTATGTTTGGGAAATGGACTACAAAAAATGGGGTAAATCTGATTTTTAAACAAGAATCGGTCAACTAGCCGGTGAGATTGATTTAAACGGTAGATTTGCGTTTGTTGCAACGAGCAAAAGCCCGAATAGGCAGCTCCCGCCACTGCCCTTCATTAGTAAAGGTGAGATGTATTTTCAACTGAGTTTAGTTGTTAAATGAAAACAGGTCCGATCCAGCGCTCTCTAATATCTTGCCGGTTTAGGGCTTCAAAAAAAGGAGTCCAAAGGCGAGCTTGAGATTTTTGTATGATGAGCCGATAGCCTGGAAGACTTCTAAGTCTGGACCAAACCAATCCGTCATGTTGTCCAATAACATAGTCGATTGCTAATATGGGGCAGTGTGGCAAAAAGGGAATGCGCGGGCCAGGAGCTTGCATCAGACCTACCCAGCAATCATCTTGCTTTGCTGGGAGTGCATCGCCGGGAATGAAGTGAGCGTGAGATGCATAGGAATCTTGTGCATGCCCTCCTCTTTGGAAGTGAATGTAAGGGTGGGGCTCTATAGGGTCAGAGCTGTCCGGCTCATCTATTTTATCGGCATCAACATTGTTCTCGTGATTGGCTCCATCAAAATCGTGGCTGTCTACACGCCAATGATCTTGTAGTTGGACAATGCTGTGGCCTAAATCAAGAAAACCATCGACTTTGACTTGGAAGTCCGAGCGCTTTGGAATGGAGGTGTTCTTGAAGTCCTCTCCTAATGTAAATAGGAAGTTGATTTCAGCTTCCTCGGCACTACTTAGTCTTGGGAATAGTGCCTTTTTTCGTGGGGGTGGAATTAATATTCCATTGCCCTCTGTGCTAATGGTTCTATGATTTTCCCATGAGATTCGGAAGTAGTGTGTGAAACCGTAGAGAGCGCTGGCGGTTCTTTCGGTTTCAGGGATTTTATAGAGTTCTTCTGCAAGGCTTTCGATATCGCCTATAAAGTCATCCCACTCCATTTATGAGAACTTCCTTTTAAGTCTTTCTATGTCCTTTTTACTGATTCGGCGATCAGCCGAGTTCTGTACTGCAGATTTTAGTGACGCAAATAATGGGTCAACCCAAGTCGGCATGTCGACTCCGAGAGTGACTTTTACACCATTGTCTGCATCAATAGGGACATAAGCTCCACTCTCCTCCAGATTGAGGGCGCAGGCCCGCCACGGCTTTTCTCCAGGGCTCCCTTCGGGTAGAGTTAAAGATTTTATACCCTCTATATTAAGTTTAGTAGATAAGGCTTCGACTCTTTGTGCTGAAGTAAGGCTGATCAGTGCGTTGCGATTACTGATGGTGGCGTACCACCAATCTTCTAGTCCTCTTGCCCACCATCTTTTGAAATGGCCACCGCCAGCGCCTTTGTAATTGAATGAAAACGTATTAACAAGCTCGGCCCAAGAGCTTCCAGATGATTCAATGTCAATACCTAGGCGATAGGAAAGAACTTTCTCGTCAATTAAAAGCCCTGTGGGTAAAATAAAGCTCCGAATAAATGAGTTGGCGGCCACGTGAGGGGAAATAGCTGAGGCTATCCGATCAAGAAACGCAGGGTGTGCCCAGCGAGATAATGTGTTTTCATCAGAGCCCAATATGTTAGGTATTAACATCGGGAGGGAATCGTATTGTATGAGCTGCTCGTAAATCTCTCGGATAGCTAGCAGTCGCTGAACTATCCACTGGGGGTTTTTCATTTCGTGCTTTTGGATTTTTAGATCAAACAGATCGTCACTACTTGGATCGCCCCAAATCAGGTTTCTTACTTTCGGTTCTGCCGCAAAGCGTACGATAGGAAATTCGGGTACTAATCCAGCTTTCTGTTTGACTCTCAGGTCTTGGGCTATTCCTGGTCCTGTTCCCAACTCTCCGGCCTGAGCCGTGAGGTCGACATCAAGCAAGATACCTAACGGATTACAGCTTCCACTTAAAAGTAACTCTCTTGCTTGCGGTGGTGTCAAATATTCTATTTGCACCTCGCCAGTCAATGAAAGGTTGCTGGCGAAGGCGACGCCTTCCTCGGCGAGGTCGTCTACCAGATACCAATTTTCTTTATTATTCATCGGTTTCTCCTGGTAGTATTACTTCAATGCAAGTCGAATAGCCTTCTGGTGGATCAATTACTTCGACTGTTCCACCTGTATTCTCGACAATCTGCCGTACGATCCAAAGCCCTAAGCCTGTACCGCGAGCGTGCTCGGCATCCATAGCACCGCCAGCCGGGGACAGTCTTGTAGTGAAAAACGCATCGAAAACCTTATCTCTGTGCTCAGCAGGAATACCGTCACCGCTATCTGAGAATTTAAGGTAGACTTTGCTGCTTTCTTCGTCTACTCGTCCAGCTTCGATAAATATTTCTCTAGAGTTTTCAGAGCGTTTGAGAGCCTTCACTGCGTTGGTGTAGAAATTCAAAAGCATTGAGGCCAGCTCTGCCTCATGCATTGGAGCAGTGAACAAACCATCGTATGGTGGTACCTTTGTCTTGAAACTTACACTCATCGAGCTTGCTTGAAGCATAATTCCCTTTGAGAAGTCTTCTACAGCTTTGCTCAAGCTTAAAGGTGCCATACCCCGAGCTGATCTTGCTGAAGCCAAGGCATTTAGATAGGAGGTCAATGTGTCCAATCTTGCAAGCATGGCCTGCGCTCTTGATGCCTGTTCCAAAAAAGAGCTATTGGATTCGGAGTTTATTGCAACTTCAAAGACACGCTTGAAGTCTAATCGGAATGCATCGAACGTCATGCCAGTCTCGTGGCTGAACTCCGCAGTGGTCATTCCTAGGGTTGCCAAGAAGCGCAGCATGGCGGCTTCGTCAGCCATTTGCTCTTGTGCAGTAACTATGCTTTCTCTGACTGCTTCAAGATTTGATACCGCGTTGGCTGTTTCAATGGCGGCTTTCTGAAGGGTTGGGGAAGGCGACTCTTTGGAGATTTTTTCTACAATGCTATGCGCACTTCTGATTGCTTTTTCGACAGTTAAAAACTCATTATCTTGAATTTTTTTTAATACTGGTTTGTCACCGGCTCTAATTTTTTTTCCACGATCTTCGGCGATTTTTCGAGCAGTGGTTACTAATACTGAAGATAAAAGCTCTTTGAGCTCTGAGAAGGCAGGGTTCTCAATTAGGCCCTCTCGCGAAGTGTGCTCCTCGAACATTTCTCCATTTACGTCGCGTACTTCAGTTACGCCAAAGAAATTTCGGTTAGCGATAGGGAATAAGTACGAACGCCTTGTATATAATTCGTCAAGCCTCAGCCAATCATTGTCGGGTTCACCATATGGTACTACCCGGAATCCATTACGGTATAACCGTACGCCCCCGTATTGACTCAGCTCATCTCTGATTCGGGTAAAGACTAAGCTTGGAAGTAGACTTGCTTCAAGAATCACGTAATGACTCTTCATCCAAGTATTCTTTAGGTAAGTATATGCGGGTGGATTATCAGATTCGGGGCTTTTATGGTGGATCGGACGCCAATCAAAAGTTTCTCCAAAAATATTTTTGGATAGCTTCCAGAATGCATGGCCGTTGTTGTCTACTTTCAGCTCAACTGTCGCGGGTAGATAATTGAGGATCTCTGTCTCTATGTTTACTACGACGGCTTCATCGTTATATAGGTCGTGTCCGCGCAAGAATTCAACATGAAAACCTGGGTCTATTTCTTCATTGGTCCTCTTCAGCTGAACAACAGGTGCTACCGGAAAGGGTTGCTGTAGTGCTAAAACACCTCGCCAGCATCTCCGAATCTGCGACTCTGACCAATCATCACTAAGTCCTTCTATTCGTACTACAGTGCCAATAGTGTCGAGCGCTTTCTCTTCTAGTGTCACAGGGACTTGGTCAAGAGATATGCCTGGTAAAAACTTTGCCCAGTCTACGGTAAGGACATATCCTGTCTTTGCGCCAAGTTTTCTCGTGGAAAGGATGAGCTTTTCGCCTAATCGTTGAGTCGAGAATCGGCCAATACCTTTTCTGCCTGCGCGCTGACGCTTATATTTTTTCGAAAGAGGTGATTTTACTTTCAGGTCACTCGCTAACCGCAGAAAACCACCTACTATCTCTTCTTGAGACATACCCTCTCCATCATCCCGTATTTCTAGAGAGGCACCATCGATATTTAAATCAAAAATAACTTTTACATTGGTCGCGTCAGCGTCGTAACAGTTTTTAATAAGCTCAATTAGTGCTGTCTCTTGCTTGGCAACAAGCTCTCTGCCAAGCCTGTTGATGATTGCTGCGTCTGCGTGAAAAATATATTCTTCAGCCATTTTTATCCCTGGGAGCTGTTTTTGAGGCGCAATTGACGAAGTGTTTGGAGTTCGTCGTTGAGTTCCCTTTGTGCTCTAATCCATTTTGTTCCAAAGATTTTAGGCATGAAAAATTTATCTATTAAATTTCGCGCCTGTTCCTTCTGGTTCTTTCGCATTAAGCGATCTATTTCTTGATAGATTGCGATGTTGAATTCTATTCGGTTGCATAGCACTGGTAGTGAGCGTGCTTCTGATATTTCAAACTTTAATACTCCTCCGCCGTATGATCTGCCGATTTTTTCTGCGGCGACTTGTCCGAAGGTTGATAGTATCGACAGGGTTGTGGATAGTTTTAAGCTTTCTGTTATCCCTTCTTTGAAACGTAGACGATGAAGGGTGTTGGTGCAAATAACCCCCTTTTCCAATATGGCTATTCGGGGTGTGGCGTCATTCATATAAGTTAACACGCCATCGTACCCGTCATCTACCTGCACTCGCCACCAAGGATCTCTTTTTCTAAACCAAGAAACCGATTTTAATTCCTCTGAAGAGACACTGTCGAAGTGTGCGATTATTTCTGGTGTCAAGGTTTTTGGGTGGAGAAGCCACGTTTTCTCGCCGCTCTTTGCGAGTAACATTAAATCGTTTCGAGTTACTTTTGTGCCAATTGCATGGCGTGCTCGAGAAAGGGTTGGTATGAAATTGCTATGGTCAATTCCTGAGGTTTTTATTTCTTCTTGTGAGAAAAGGAAAAGCTTATTCCTTCCAGTAACAGCGCCTATGGATACTTTCGCTAGGTCGCCAAGTTGCATGCAGTGTGCAGAAATTCTCGTAAACTCATCTGAGTGTCGCTCTTTGCGAGCGGTTGGTATTCCATCATCGCTTATGAAGCCCGTTATATAGGCATCTGAATTCCCAGCTCCAAAGCCTTCGGCGAATATCACTGCACCACTTTCATCTGCATGGGTGCTCCATTTAGGTCGTTCCGTAAATGAATAGACCCCAACATTTGAAAATTTGGAGCAAATCCAGTTCAGGATTTTTTTACCGTGGTTAGTAAAAAATACTGAGCGAGGAACAATGTATGCCATCCTCCCCCCTGGCTTAAGAAAACTTAAGGAGTGGATGATAAATGAAGCCCAGATTCCTGCGCTAGGAGGTGCGTTAAACTCACTTCGAATTTTTGCTCTGACATCTTTTTCTAAAGAGTGGTTTCTAATAAATGGGGGGTTTGCGATGATGAAGTCGACTTTCTTTTGAGTAGATGCTGGCTGAGTTAGGAAATCACCCAGCTTCACGTTTATATCGCGATAATCTAATTGGCATATGGATTCTATAGCATATGGGTCTATGTCAAAGGCATAGACACTTAGGCGTGGTTCGGTAAATATTTCACCAGCCCTTTGCATTACGGCTTTTATAAGGGCTCCAGAACCAGCGCTTGGCTCTAAAATTACATCACTAGCAGATCGGACTCCCCAGCGGGCCAACACTTCGGCAATTGATTGAGGTGTATAGAAAGCGCCGAGATGCTTAGTGCGAGCCAGCCCCACAAAGTTATTCAAACTGAAACCCTTTGATAGTTTTTCTCTATCATGTTAAATCGTGTGATTGACGTGTTGAATAGTTTGCTTCTAGGATACATTGTGTGAGGGAGCTTAGCCCCAACATTTTTCTCCATCGTTTAATCTCAGTTGAAAGCATCTTACGAATGCGTCTGCGCTATGTACGCTTTAGCTCACTGCTAGCCCTTCTTGGCGTTCACCCGGTGTGTAAAGCTTGCAGTGAGTTGATCAGGGAGGTGGAATTTTCTATGTGCGTGGATGCTTCGGTGGGTCGACAGTAATCACGGCAGCGGGTCCGGCGCCAAAAAAATGGCCCCTCCGTCTCAAGACATTGCTAGAAACGCCGCCTCCAACAACTGCCTTGTATACCCATGCTGCGGCTCATGAAATATAGCCCCCGCCTCACCCTGTTCCACCACTTGCCCATGCTTGATCACCATCAACTGATGACTCAACGCCTTGACCACCGCCAGGTCATGACTGATGAACAGATAAGTCAGGTTGTACTTAACCTGCAAATTCCGCAGCAGCTCAACCACCTGCCGCTGCACCGTCCGATCCAGCGCCGAGGTCGGCTCATCCAGCAGAATCAGCGCCGGCTTCAACACCAACGCCCGCGCAATCGCAATCCGCTGCCGCTGCCCGCCGGAAAACTCATGGGGATACCGATGCCGCGTCCGCGGATCCAGCCCCACTTCCTCCAACGCCGCGATAATCGCCGCTTCCTGCTCAGCCGGCGTGCCGATCTTGTGAATCCGTAACCCCTCGCCAACGATATCCGCCACGCACATGCGCGGGCTCAGGCTGCCAAAGGGGTCCTGGAACACCACCTGCATCTCCCGCCGCAGCGGCCGCACTTCCTTCTGGTTCAGCCCCTCAAGATTCTGCCCATGGAAACGAATCCCACCCTGGCTGGAAATCAACCGCAAGATGGCCAGCCCCAAGGTGGACTTGCCCGAGCCACTCTCGCCAACGATGCCCAGCGTCTGCCCCTGGGGCAGGCTGAAGTTCACCCCGTCCACGGCCTTCACATGGTCCACGGTACGGCGCAGCAGCCCCTTCTTGATCGGGAACCACACCTTCAAGTCCTTTACCTCCAGCAACGGCGCGCCTTCGGCATTCGCCGCCGGTGCCCCGCTGGGCTCGGCGTTGATCAGCATCTGCGTATACGGATGCTGCGGCCTGCTGAACAGCGTGGCGCAATCGGCCTGCTCGACGATCTTGCCGCACTGCATCACGCACACGCGGTGGGCGATGCGGCGCACCAGATTGAGGTCGTGGCTGATCAGCAGCAGGGCCATGCCGAGGCGCGCCTGCAACGACTTGAGCAGGTCGAGGATCTTCAACTGCACGGTCACGTCGAGCGCCGTGGTGGGCTCGTCGGCGATCAGCAGTTCGGGTTCGTTGGCCAGGGCCATGGCGATCATCACCCGCTGGCGCTGGCCACCGGACAGCTCATGGGGCAAGGCTTTCAGGCGCTTCTGCGGCTCGGGAATGCCGACCAGCTCCAGCAGCTCCAGGGTGCGGGCCGTGGCGGCCTTGCCGGTGAGGCCCTTGTGCAGCAAGAGGATCTCGTTGATCTGCTTCTCGATGCTGTGCAGCGGATTCAGCGAGGTCATCGGCTCCTGGAAGATCATCGCGATGCGATTGCCGCGAATGCGCTGCATGGGCTTTTCGCCCAGGTGCAGCAGGTCCTTGCCTTCGTAATGGATGGTGCCAGAAGGATGCCGCGCCAGCGGGTAGGGCAGCAGGCGCAGGATCGAGTGGGCGGTCACCGACTTGCCCGAGCCGCTTTCGCCGACCAGGGCCAGGGTCTCGCCCTTGCGGATGTCGAAGCTGATGCCGTCGACCACGCGGTTGACCTGCTCGCCAGTGACGAACTCCACCGCCAGGTCGCGGACTTCGATCAGGGTGTCTTGGCTCATGTCATTTCCTCGGGTCGAAGGCGTCGCGGGCGGATTCGCCGATGAATACCAGCAGGCTCAGCATCACCGCCAGCACGGCGAAGGCGCTGATGCCCAGCCACGGGGCTTGCAGGTTGGACTTGCCCTGGGCCACCAGCTCGCCCAGCGAGGGGGAGCCGGCGGGCAGGCCGAAGCCGAGGAAGTCCAGGGCGGTGAGGGTGCCGATGGCGCCAGTGAGGATGAACGGCATGAAGGTCATGGTCGAGATCATCGCGTTGGGCAGGATATGCCGGTACATGATCGCGCCGTTGCGCATGCCCAGGGCGCGGGCGGCGCGCACGTATTCCAGGTTGCGCCCGCGCAGGAACTCGGCGCGCACCACGTCCACCAGGCTCATCCACGAGAACAGCAGCATGATGCCCAGCAACCACCAGAAGTTGGGCTGCACGAAACTGGCGAGGATGATCAGCAGGTACAGCACCGGCAGGCCGGACCAGATCTCCAGGAAGCGCTGGCCGGCGAGGTCCACCCAGCCGCCATAGAAGCCCTGCAGGGCGCCGGCGATCACGCCGATGATCGAGCTGGCGATGGTCAGCGTCAGGGCGAACAGCACCGAGATGCGGAAGCCGTAGATCACCCGGGCCAGCACATCGCGGCCCTGGTCGTCGGTGCCCAGCAGGTTGTCGGTGGAGGGCGGCGCGGGGGCAGGCACTTTCAGGTCGTAGTTGATGCTCTGGTAGCTGTAGGGGATCGGCGCCCACAGCACGAAGGCGTCTTTCTTGGCCAGCAACTCGCGGATATACGGGCTCTTGTAGTTGGCCTCCAGCGGGAACTCGCCGCCGAAGGTGGTCTCCGGGTAGCGCTTGAAGGCCGGGAAGTACCATTCGCCGTCGTAGCGCACGGCGATGGGCTTGTCGTTGGCGATGAACTCGGCGCCCAGGCTGAGCACGAACAGCACCAGGAAGATCCACAGCGACCACCAGCCGCGGCGGTTGGCCTTGAAGCGCTCGAAGCGCCGGCGATTGAGGGGGGAGAGGGCCATGTCAGTGCTCCCGGCTGGCGAAGTCGATGCGCGGATCGACCAGGGTGTAGGTGAGGTCGCCGATCAGCTTCACCACCAGACCGAGCAGGGTGAAGATGAACAAGGTGCCGAACACCACCGGGTAGTCGCGGTTGATCGCCGCTTCGAAACTCATCAGGCCCAGGCCGTCGAGGCTGAAGATCACCTCGATCAGCAGCGACCCTGTGAAGAAGATACCGATGAACGCCGAGGGGAAGCCGGCGATCACCAGCAGCATGGCGTTGCGGAACACATGGCCGTAGAGCACGCGGGTGCGGCTCAGGCCCTTGGCCTTGGCGGTGACCACGTACTGCTTGTTGATCTCGTCGAGGAAGCTGTTCTTGGTCAGCAGGGTCATGGTGGCGAAGTTGCCGATCACCAGCGCGGTGATCGGCAGCACCAGGTGCCAGAAGTAGTCGAGCACCTTGCCGGTGGTGCTCAGCTCGTCGAAGTTGTTGGAGGTGAGCCCGCGTAGCGGGAACCAGTCGAAATAGCTGCCGCCGGCGAACAGCACGATCAGCAGGATGGCGAACAGGAACGCCGGAATGGCGTAGCCGACGATGATCGCCGAGCTGGTCCAGACGTCGAAGTGGCTGCCGTGGCGCACGGCCTTGGCGATCCCCAGCGGGATCGACACCAGGTACATGATCAGCGTGCTCCATAGCCCGAGGGAAATGGACACGGGCATCTTCTCGGCGATCAGGTCGATGACCTTGGCGTCGCGGAAGAAGCTGTTGCCGAAGTCCAGCTGGGCATAGTTCTTGACCATGATCCACAGCCGCTCGGGCGCGGATTTGTCGAAGCCGTACATGCGCTCGATCTCGGCGATCAGCGCCGGGTCCAGGCCTTGCGCGCCACGGTAGTTGGAGCCGGCCACCGAGACTTCGGCGCCGCCGCCGGCGATGCGGCTGGTGGCGCCGTCGAAGCCTTCGAGCTTGGCGATCATCTGCTCCACCGGGCCGCCGGGAGCGGCCTGGACGATGATGAAGTTGATGATGAGGATGCCGAACAGGGTGGGGATGATCAGCAGCAGGCGCCGCAGGATATAAGCCAGCATGTCAGTTGGCCTCATCCGGAACGGTGGCTTCGCTTACCGCGGGCGTGACGTCGGGCTTGATCCACCAGGTGTCGATACCGATGTCGTACTTGGGCGATACGGCGGGGTGGCCGATATGGTTCCAGTAGGCCACGCGCCAGGTCTTGATGTGCCAGTTGGGGATCACGTAGTAACCCCATTGCAGTACACGGTCCAGGGCGCGGCAGTGCTCGATCAGGCTCTGCCGGGAGTCGGCATTGATCAACTGCTCCACCAGCTGGTCGATGGCAGGGTCGCGCAGGCCGATGAAATTGCGGCTGCCGGGGTTGTCGGCGGCGGCGCTGTTCCAGTACTCGCGCTGCTCGTTGCCGGGCGAGTTGGATTGTGCGAAGCCGCCGACGATCATGTCGTAGTCACGCGAGCGCAGGCGGGTGATGTACTGCGACACGTCCACGCGGCGGATCTCGAGGTTGATGCCAAGGTCCGCGAGGTTGCGCTTGAACGGCAGCAGCACGCGCTCGAACTGGGTCTGGGCCAGAAGGAACTCGATGGTCATCGGCTTGCCGTCTTTATCGACCATCTTGTCGTCGACGACCTTCCAGCCGGCCTCCTGCAGCAGCTTGTAGGCCTGGCGCTGCTGGTCGCGGATCATGCCGCTGCCGTCGGTGACCGGGTTGTGAAAGGCGCCGTTGAATACTTCGGCCGGCACCTTGCCGCGCAGCGGCTCGAGGATCTTCAGCTCGGCGGGGCTGGGCAGGCCGCTGGCGGCCATTTCGGAGTTCTCGAAGTAGCTGCCAGTGCGGGTGTAGGCGCCATTGAACAGCTGCTTGTTGGTCCATTCGAAGTCCAGCAGCAGGCTGATGGCGTGGCGCACGCGGATGTCCTGAAACATCGGCTTGCGCAGGTTGAAGATGAAGCCCTGCATGCCGACGGGGTTGCCGTTGGGCAGTTCTTCCTTGATCAGCCGGCCGTCGCGCACGGCGGGCACGTCGTAGGCGGTGGCCCAGTTCTTCGCACTCACCTCTAGGCCATAGTCGAACTGGCCGGCCTTGAGGGCTTCGAGGGCGACGGTGTTGTCGCGGTAGGAGTCGAAGGTCATCACGTCGAAATTGTAGAAGCCGCGGTTGATCGGCAGGTCCTTGGCCCAGTAGTCCTTGACCCGCTCGTAACGGATCGAGCGGCCGGCCTTCACCTCGGCGACCTTGTACGGGCCGCTGCCGAGCGGGATCTCCAGGTTGCCGCGGTCGAAGTCGCGGCCTTGGTACCAGTGCTTGGGCAGCACCGGCAACTGGCCGAGAATCAGCGGCAGCTCGCGGTTGTTGTTGTGCTTGAACTTGAACAGCACCGTGAGCGGCGCTTCGGCGACCACTTCGGCGACGTCGGCGTAGTACTGGCGGTACAGCGGCGCGCCGTCCTTGATCAGGGCATTGAAGGTGAATACCACGTCTTCGGCGCGCATCGGGTGGCCGTCGTGGAAGCGTGCTTCGGGGCGCAGGTAGAAGCGCACCCAGCTGTTGTCGGGGGCCTTTTCGATCTTGCCGGCCACCAGGCCATACTCGGTGAAGGGCTCGTCCAGGCTCTGGCGCATCAGCGTGTCGTAGATGGCGCCGACGTTGTCGGCGGGCACGCCCTTGTTGATGAACGGGTTGAGGCTGTCGAAGCCGCCGAAGCTGGACTGGCGGAAGGTGCCGCCCTTCGGTGCGTCGGGGTTGACGTACTCGAAGTGCTTGAAGCTGGCCGGGTATTTCGGCGCCTCGTCGTACAGGGTCAGGGCGTGTTGCGGGGCGGCCACGGCCGGGAGCGTGAGGCAGGCCAGCAGCAGGCTGGCGGCCAGGCGGCGCAGGGTCGGCGTCATTTGGCTTTCTCCGAAGTCTTCTTGATCCACCAGCTGTTCAGCCCGAGGGTGTAGGGCGGCGTGGTGACGAAGGCGAACCGGTTGCGGTAGGCCAGGCGGTGATTGTCGAGGTACCAGTTGGGGATCATGTAGTACTGCCATGAGAGCACGCGGTCCAGGGCGCGCGCGGTGGCGATCTGGTCATCGCGGCTGCGGGCGGCGAGCAAGGTGTCGAGCAGGTGATCGACCACCGGGTCCTTCACGCCAGCATAGTTCTTGCTGCCCTTGGTGGCGGCCTGGCTTGAGTGGAAATACAGCCACTGCTCGAGGCCCGGGCTCAGGGTCTGGTTCAGGGTCATCAGGATCATGTCGAAATCGAACTGGTCGAGCCGTTGTTTGTACTGGGCGCGGTCCACGGTGCGCAAGCGCGCATCGATGCCGATGCTGGCCAGATTTTCGACATAAGGTTGCAGGATACGTTCGAGGTTGGGGTTCACCAGCAGCAGCTCCAGCCTGAACGGTTGGCCTTTGCTGTCGACCAGGCGCTGGCCGTTGAGCTTCCAGCCGGCCTGGGCGAACAGGGCCAGGGCCTGGCGCAGGGCGGGGCGGCTGATGCCGCTGCCGTCGGTGTGGCTGACCTGGTAGGGCTCGGTGAACAGCTTGTCCGGCAACTGGTCGCGGAATGGCTTGAGCAGCAGCCATTCCTTGCCGGTGGGCAGGCCGCTGGCGGTGAAGTCGCTGTTCGGGTAATAGCTGGTCGAGCGGCGGTAGGCGCTGCTGAACAGGGCGCGGTTGGTCCACTCGAAGTCGAGCATCAGGCCTAGCGCCTGGCGCACCCGTGGGTCGCTGAACGCGGCGCGGCGACTGTTCATGAACAGGCCTTGGGTTTGCGTGGGGATCTTGTGCGGGATCTGCGCCTTGATCACCTCGCCACGGCGTACGGCGGGGAAGTTGTAGCCGTTGGCCCAGTTCTTCGCCTGGTGCTCGATGTAGATGTCGAATTCACCGGCCTTGAACGCTTCGAAGGCCACGGTGGCGTCGCGGTAGAACTCGTATTCGACGCGCTTGAAGTTGTATTTGCCGCGGTTAACCGCCAGGTCCTTGCCCCAGTAGTTCTTCACCCGTTCGAACACCAGGCGCCGGCCCGGCTGCACCTCGGTGATGCGGTACGGGCCGCTACCCAGTGGTGGTTCGAAGGTGGTGGCCTTGAAGTCGCGCTTGGCCCAGTAGTGCTTGGGCAGCACCGGCATCTCACCCAGGCGCAGGATCAGCAGCGGGTTGCCAGCGCGCTTGAACACGAAGCGGATGCGCAGCGGGCCGAGGATATCGACCCGGGCCACTTCCTGCAGGTTGGTGCGGTAGATCGGGTGGCCGTCCTTAAGCAGCGTGCGGTAGGAAAACGCCACGTCCTGCGCGGTGATCGGCACGCCATCGTGGAAGCGCGCCTCGGGGCGCAGGTTGAACACCACCCAGCTGCGGTCCTCGCTGTACTCGACCGAGCGGGCGATCAGGCCGTAGCTGGAGGTGGGTTCGTCGCCGGACGGGTCGTACATGCCGGTGCCGACCATCAGCGGCTCGTTCAGCTCGCTGATGCCGTACTGCAGGAAGTTGGGCGTAGTGACCGGGCTCGAGCCCTTGAAGGTGTAAGGGTTGAGCGTGTCGAAGGTGCCGAAGGCCATAGCCCGCAACGTGCCGCCTTTGGGGGCTTGCGGGTTGACCCAGTCAAAGTGGGTAAAGCTGGCCGGGTACTTGAGCGTGCCGAACTGCGCGTATCCGTGGCTTTCGCTCACCATCGCGACGGCGGGGAAGCTCAAGGCCAGGCTGAGTGACAGCAGGAGGGGACGTATCAAGTCGGCATCCGATCCAGAGGGCGTTGGGCTTGGTTCGGGGTACAGTAACAGCTTGTCTGGAATGGAAAAAGGGTAGGGCGCGGGGCTTTGCTTCAGCCTTCAAAGCATCGTGGGGGCAGCCCCCCTCCCACGCCGATCGTGACTGGCGTGGGAGGGGGCTGGCCCCGCTATCGAGGTATCAGCGCGCGAGGTAGACGGTCAGGGTCTGGCCTGGCTTGAGCGCATGCCCGGTACGTGGGTTCCAGCGCTTGAGGTGCTTCATCTCGACGTTGAAGCGCTTGGCCACCAGGTAGTACGAGTCGCCCTTACGCACCTTGTACTGGGTGGAGCGTTGCTTGGAGTCGGCCACGCGGTTGGCTGCCGCGCTCGGCGCGCTGCCGCCACGCAGGGCCAGGACCTGGCCGACCTTGAGGCTGTTGCCGCGGATGCGGTTCCAGCTTTGCAATTGCTTGACCGACACCCGGTTGGCCTTGGCGATGCTGCCCAGGTTGTCGCCACGCTTGACCCGGTAGCTGCGCGCCGCGGGTGCCTTGGCCTCGGCCAGGGCGGCCTGGAACACGGCCTTGTTCGGTTGCAAGCTGACCAGTTCCTCGGGCTTGAGGTTGGACATGCGGTCGCTGAGCAGTTGCGCCTTGGCGGTCGGCACCAGCAGTTGTTGTGGGCCGTCCACGGTCATGCGCTTCTTGAAGGCAGGGTTGAGCTGGATCAGTTCGTCTTCGTCGATGTCGGCGAAGGCGGCCACGCGGGACAGGTCGAGGCGGTCGTTGATGGCGACGGCTTCGAAGTACGGCTCGTTGGCGATCGGGTTCAGGTTGACCCCGTAGGCGGCCGGGGTGTTGACCACCTGCGACAGGGCCAGCAGCTTGGGCACGTAGTCGCGGGTTTCCTGCGGCAGCGGCAGGTTCCAGTAGTCGGTCGGCAGGCCCAGGCGCTCGTTGCGCTCGATGGCGCGGCTGACCGTGCCTTCACCGGCGTTGTAGGCCGCCAGGGCCAGCAGCCAGTCGCCGTTGAACATGTCGTGCAGGCGGTTCAGGTAGTCCAGCGCGGCGTTGGTCGAGGCGGTGACGTCGCGACGGCCATCGTAGAAGTTGGTCTGGCGCAGGTTGAAGTGGCGCCCGGTGGACGGGATGAACTGCCACATGCCGGCGGCGTGCGCGCGGGAGTAGGCCATCGGGTTGTAGGCGCTCTCGATGGCCGGCAGCAGGGCCAGCTCCAGCGGCATGTCGCGTTCTTCGAGGCGCTCGACGATGTAGTGCAGGTAGAGGCTGCCGCGCTCGCCGGCGTTCTCGAGGAACGACGGGTTGCTGGCGAACCACAGGCGCTGCTGTTCGATGCGCGGGTTGACGTCCATGCCGTCCTGCAGGGCAAAGCCCTGGCGCATGCGCTCCCAGACGTCCTGCGGCGGTGCCTGCTCCTTGGGCTTGACCACCAGCGGCGCCGGCTTGTGCTTGATCCGCGCCTGGTAGTTGTGCGCGCGAACGCTGTCGGCTTCGTCGAGCTGACGGGTGCTCTGGCAGCCGACCAGGGTGGCGGCCAGCGCCAGTGCACTGATCTGGGCCAGTCGCGTCAGGGCGACCGAGTGAGAGGTTCTGCGGCTACGGGAAGACATCGGCTGGGACGGTTATCCGGGCGAAAAAGTTGGGCGATTCTAGAAACCGCTCCCCGCCGGGTCAACCATCGGGCCTATGATGCGATATATCTTGGGGTTATCAGAACACGTCCTTCCAAGACCTCAAGGCAGCAAAAACAGTGGCTTGGCTGGGGTTGGAATGTCCCTTCCATTCGTCTGCTTTTTGTTTAACGAATGTTTCAGCGGTGCGCAAAAACGGGTTGGTCAGGCGCTCCAGGCCAATGTTGGAGGGCAAGGTGATGCGATTGTCGGCGCGCAACCGGGTAACGTCCTCGAACCGTTGGCGAACGTGTTCATTGTCGGGTTCCACGGCACGGGCGAATCGCAGGTTGCTCAGAGTGTATTCGTGGGCGCAGTACACTTCGGTCGCGGCGGGCAGGGCGGCCAGGCGTTGCAGCGAATGGTGCATCTGCTCGGGCGTGCCTTCGAACAAGCGGCCGCAGCCGGCGGCGAACAGGGTATCGCCACTGAACAGTAGCGGTGTGGGCGATTGCGCAGTGTAATAGGCGATGTGCCCCAGGGTGTGGCCGGGCACGGCCAGGACCTCGAATGCAAGGCCCAGCACCTCGATGCGGGCGCCGTCTTCCAGAGCGATATCGCGGCCCGGGATAGGTTCGCTGGCCGGGCCGTACACCCGGGCGCCGGTAGCCTGTTTCAAGGCTTCGACGCCGCCGACGTGGTCATGGTGGTGGTGGGTGACGAGGATTGCCTGCAATGCCCAGTCCGGGTGCTGCTCTAGCCACGCGCGCACCGGCCCGGCGTCACCGGGGTCGACCACTGCGCAGTGGCGATTGGCAGTATCCTGTAACAACCAGATGTAGTTGTCGTTGAAAGCGGGTAGGGCATCGATCTGTATCATGTGCGGATCCGTATCGCCAAGCCTGGACATTGAGGGCATCTTAGCCGCGATGGCGCGAGCGGAGAACCTTCGAGGGAGAACGCAATGACCGACCAAGCCTTCGCCCAGGCCGACCCCGACTGGGTCGAGCTGATCCGCCTGGCCCGCGACTGGTTCGATGGGCCTCTTGGGCAGTTGATGCTCAAGGAAGAGGAAAAGTTGCTCGAAGAAGAGCTGCGGCGCTTCTTCGGTGGCTACCTTGTGCACTACGGCCCCTGCGCCGAACCTCCGCCCAATGCCCCGCAGGTGCAGCGCAACGTGCGCCTGGGCGCGCCGCTGCCGGGGGTGGAGATCGTCTGCGAGGAGCAGGCCTGGCCGCTGTCGGAGCACGCCGCCGACGTGGTGGTGCTGCAGCATGGCCTGGACTTCAGCCTGTCTCCCCACGGGCTGCTGCGTGAGGCCGCCAGTTCCGTGCGCCCGGGGGGGCACCTGCTGATCATCGGGATCAACCCCTGGAGCAGTTGGGGCGTGCGCCATTTCTTCAGCCACGGGGCCTTGCGCAAGGCCCGTTGCATCTCGCCGTCGCGGGTTGGCGACTGGCTCAACCTGCTGGGCTTCGCGCTGGAGAAACGCCGCTTCGGGTGTTATCGTCCGCCGCTTGCCTCGCCGGCCTGGCAACAGCGCCTGGCTGGCTGGGAGCGCGTGGCCGGGGGCTGGCAAACTGCCGGCGGCGGTGTCTACCTGCTGGTGGCGCGCAAGATGGTGGTGGGCCTGCGGCCGTTGCGTCTGGAGCGCCGCGAGCCGATGGGCAAGCTGCTGCCGCTGCCGCTGGCCAAGGTCAACCGCAGCGCCACCCATCCCGAATCCGAAAAGCACTGAACATGAGTGGTACATGAGCGATAGCGTCGAGATCTACACCGATGGTGCCTGCAAGGGCAACCCTGGCCCGGGCGGCTGGGGTGTGCTGATTGTCTACAAGGGCGTCGAGAAGGAATTGTGGGGCGGCGAGCGCGAGACCACTAACAACCGCATGGAGCTGATGGCGGCGATCGAGGGCCTCAAGGCGCTCAAGCGCGAGTGCGAGGTGCTGCTGACCACCGACTCGCAGTACGTCATGAAGGGCATCAACGAGTGGATGGTCAACTGGAAGAAGCGCGGTTGGAAGACCGCGGCCAAGGAGCCGGTGAAGAACGCCGACCTGTGGGTGCAGCTCGATGAGCAGGTCAACCGGCACAAGGTGACCTGGAAGTGGGTCCGTGGGCATATCGGCCATCCGGGCAACGAGCGGGCCGACCAGCTGGCCAATCGTGGGGTTGATGAGGTTCGCGCGCAACGTTGATTGTGTTGCGGGCAATCGCGGGGCAAGTCGGGTCGCCGCATCGCCGCTCCCACGAGATGACTGCTGGCTGCGTGGGAGCGGCGATGCGGCGACCCGACTTGCCCCGCGATGACCGCAAAACGGCCCCGATTTCGTTATACTCCCACCCCCGAATTCAAGCACCGCCAGTTGGAGTCCCCGCGTGGAGCAGCAGCAAGACAAACGGTTCGTCATCCTCGACACCGAGACAACCGGCATGCCGGTGGCCGAAGGCCACCGCATCATCGAGATCGGTTGCGTCGAGGTCGTGGGCCGGCGCCTGACCGGGCGGCACTTCCATGTCTACCTGCAGCCCGACCGCGAGAGTGACGAGGGCGCGATCAACGTCCACGGCATCACCGACGCTTTCCTGGTCGGCAAACCGCGTTTCGGCGATGTGGCCGAGGAGTTCTTCGAGTTCATCCAGGGCGCCACCCTGGTCATCCACAACGCGGCGTTCGACGTCGGCTTCATCAACAACGAGTTCGCCCTGATCGGCCAGCAGGATCGTGCCGATATTTCGCAGCATTGCCCGATCCTCGACACCTTGATGATGGCGCGCTCGCGCCACCCGGGGCAGCGCAACAGCCTCGATGCCCTGTGCAAACGCTACGGCATCGACAACTCCGGCCGTGAGCTGCACGGCGCACTGCTCGACTCGGAACTGCTGGCAGACGTCTACCTGGCGATGACCGGTGGCCAGACCAGCCTGTCGCTGGCGGGCGAGGGGGCGGGCGACGAGGAAGGGCAGGGCGGTACCGGCAGCGAGATCCGTCGTATCGTCGGGCGTGCGCCGGGGCGGGTGATCCTGGCTAGCGAGGAAGAGCTCGAGGCCCATGCCGAGCGGCTGGCGGCCATCGCCAAGTCGGCGGGTGGGCCGTCGATGTGGCAGGCATTGACCGAGCCAGCCGCCAGCTGACTCGAAGGCAGGCCCGGCCCATCGCTGGCAAGCCAGCTCCCACAGGGAGCGCATCCAGCGCTGCACCTTGTGAGTCGGCCTGGCGATGACAGCATCACACTCGACTACCCTGAGGGAAATTACCCGCAGAGGTAGCCGCCCGATGTACAAGGACCTGCAGTTCCCGATCCTCATCGTCCACCGGGCCATCAAGGCCGACAGCGTCGCCGGCGAGCGGGTGCGCGGCATTGCCGATGAACTGGCGCGTGACGGCTTCGCCATCCTTGCCGCCGCCGACCAGGCCGAAGCGCGGCTGGTGGCTGCCACTCATCATGGCCTGGCCTGCATGCTGATCGCCGCCGAGGGCGTCGGCGACAACAGCCGCCTGCTGCAGAACATGGCCGAGCTGATCCGCCTGGCGCGGCTGCGGGCGCACAACCTGCCGATCTTCGCCCTGGGCGAGCAGGTCACTCTGGAGAATGCCCCGGCCGAGGCCATGGGCGAGCTGAACCAGCTGCGCGGCATCCTCTACCTGTTCGAAGACACCGTGCCGTTTCTCGCCCGCCAGGTGGCCCGGGCCGCGCACAACTACCTCGATGGCCTGCTGCCGCCGTTCTTCAAGGCCCTGGTGCAGCACACCGCGCAATCCAACTACTCCTGGCACACACCGGGCCATGGCGGTGGCGTGGCCTACCGCAAGAGCCCGGTGGGGCAGGCCTTCCATCAGTTCTTCGGTGAAAACACCCTGCGCTCGGACCTGTCGGTCTCGGTGCCGGAGCTGGGCTCGCTGCTCGACCACACTGGCCCGCTGGCCGCCGCCGAGGCACGGGCGGCACGCAACTTCGGCGCCGACCATACCTTCTTCGTCATCAATGGCACCTCCACCGCCAACAAGATCGTCTGGCACGCCATGGTCGGGCGCGGTGACCTGGTGCTGGTGGACCGCAACTGCCACAAATCGGTGGTGCATGCGATCATCATGACTGGCGCCATTCCTATCTACCTGTGCCCGGAACGCAACGAACTGGGCATCATCGGGCCGATCCCGCTCAGTGAGTTCAGCCCGGCGTCTATTCAGGCGAAGATCCAGGCCCATCCGCTGACCCAGGGAAAGCCTGCAAAGATCAAGCTGGCCGTGGTCACCAACTCCACCTACGACGGCCTGTGCTACCACGCCGGGATGATCAAGCAAGCCCTGGGTGCCAGCGTCGAGGTGCTGCACTTCGACGAGGCCTGGTTCGCCTATGCCGCCTTCCATGAGTTCTTCGTCGGCCGCTATGCCATGGGTACGCCGCGTGGCGATGACGGGCCGCTGTTGTTCAGCACCCATTCCACCCACAAGCTGCTGGCGGCCTTCAGCCAGGCCTCGATGATCCATGTGCAGGACGGTGCCAGCCGCCAGTTGGACCGTGACCGTTTCAACGAAGCATTCATGATGCATATCTCCACCTCGCCGCAATACAGCATTCTCGCTTCGCTGGACGTGGCCTCGGCGATGATGGAAGGCCCGGCGGGGCGTTCGCTGCTGCAGGAGATGTTCGACGAGGCCCTGAGCTTTCGCCGGGCGCTGGCCAACCTGCGCGAGCACCTCGCCGCCGATGACTGGTGGTTCAGCATCTGGCAGCCGCCGACGGCGCAGGCCGGCGAGCTGCAGGCGGCGGACTGGCTGCTGCAACCGGGGGCGCAGTGGCATGGCTTTGGCGGGTTGGGCGACGACTATGTCTTGCTCGACCCGCTCAAGGTCACCCTGGTGATGCCGGGCGCCGCTGGTGCAGCGGAGGGCCATGGAATTCCCGCGGCAGTGGTGGGCAAGTTTCTCTGGGAGCGCGGGCTGGTGGTGGAAAAGACCGGCCTGTACAGCTTCCTGGTGCTGTTCTCGATGGGGATCACCAAGGGCAAGTGGAGCACGCTGCTCACCGAGCTGCTGGAATTCAAGCGCCACTACGACGCCAATACCGCCCTGGCCGACTGCCTGCCCAGCGTGATGGTGGAGCAGCCGTCACGCTACCAGGGGCTGGGGCTGCGCGACCTGTGCCAGCAACTGCACGGTTTCTACCGTGGCAATGCCACATCCAGGCAGCTCAAGCAGCTGTTCACCCGTTTGCCCGAGGTGGCGATGACTCCGGCCGGGGCCTATGACCGGATGGTGCGCGGGGAGGTGGAGGCGGTGCCTATCGAGCATCTGCTGGGCCGGGTCGCGGCGGTGATGCTGGTGCCCTATCCACCAGGAATCCCGTTGATCATGCCGGGCGAGCGCTTCACCGAGGCGACCCGTTCGATCCTGGTCTACCTGAACTGCGCCCGGGCCTTCGACCAGGGTTTCCCAGGCTTCGTCGCCGACGTGCACGGCCTGCAGCGGGAAGGGCAGTTGTATACGGTGGACTGCGTCAAGGAATGCGAATGATCTCGACGCCGGTCTGGGCCAGCTCGAAACGGTCGTCGCCCAGGTGATTGACGCGGTCGCCGATAGCCAGGCGATAGCTGGTAACCGGCGCGCCGAGGGTGCTGCCGTCGGCCTGGAGGGTGGACTCCTGGAACTCGTGGACCGGGTAGATACGGCCTTCGGCGTCGCGGGCGTGGAACTGGCCGACCATTACTGCTGCCATTTAGGTGGAAACCTCTGAATCGTGTAGGAAATGTCTGTAGACATAGACCAGTGAAACGCCCGGGAAGTTTTCAGCCGAATGGAAAAAAACCGCGAAGCCGAGGAACGGTCATCTATAACTAACTGGTCCCATTCCCAGAGCAGAGGTTGCAAAACGCCATGAGCCAGGTCTATTCGGTAGCGGTCGTCGTCGGCAGCTTGCGCAAGGACTCCTACAACCGCAAGGTGGCCCGCGCGCTGTCTGAGCTGGCGCCGTCCAGCCTTGCCCTGCGAATCGTCGAGATCGGCGATCTGCCGTTGTACAACGAAGATGTCGAGGCCGAGGGCGCCCCTGAGGCGTGGAAACATTTCCGCGACGAGATCCGCCGCAGCGACGCGGTGCTGTTCGTCACGCCGGAATACAACCGTTCGGTGCCGGGGGGGTTGAAAAATGCCATTGATGTAGGATCGCGTCCCTATGGGCAGAGCGTGTGGGCTGGCAAGCCGGCGGCGGTGGCCAGCGTGTCGCCGGGGGCGATCGGCGGGTTTGGTGCCAATCATGCGGTGCGCCAGTCGCTGGTGTTCCTCGATATGCCGTGCATGCAGATGCCCGAGGCTTACCTCGGTGGGGCGGCAACGTTGTTCGATGACAGTGGCAAGTTGAGCGACAAGACCCGGCCGTTCCTGCAGGGGTTCATCGACAAGTTTGCCTCGTGGGTGAAGCTTAACCGGTCGGTCTGAAGATGCCTCATCGCCGGCAAGCCGGCTCCTGTGGGAGCCGGCTTGCCGGCGATGGCCATCACGCGGACGATCAGCAAGCCTGCGGCATCTCCCCCTTGGCCAACCGCCGGTTGATATCGGCGATCACCTCGGGCAGCTCGTTGATGGTGTCGATCAGGTAGTGCGGGCGCGACCCTGCAAACATCGCGTGAATACGCTTGCGCTCGCTCTCCAGCTTTTCCGCGCTCAAGGCCTGGTAACCTTCCCAGGTCAGCCCCAGGGCATTGCCCGAGCACACCAGCGCCACGGTCCACATCCCGGCGCGGCGGCCTTCGAGAATGCCCGGCACGGTGTCGTCGACCTTCACGCAGGCCGCCACATCGTCGATCCCCAGGGCGATCACGTTGGCCAGGGCCTGGGCCGGCCATGGGCGGCCGTTCGGGGTTTCGTCGGTGGCCACCACGTGGTCGGCGACGTAGCCATTGCGTGCCGCCAGCTCCACCACCTTGTCCATCACCACTTTCGGATAGCCCGAGCAGGAGCCGATCTTCAAGCCTCCCTTGCGCAGGCCGGTAAGGGTGTCCAGCGCGCCGGGGATCAGCGCCGAGTGCAAGGCGATCTTCTCGATCTGCAGCGGCATGAAGCGTTCGTAGATGGCGGTGACGTCATCATCGCTCGGCGTGCGGCCAAACACCTTGCGGTAGCGCTCGGCGATCTCCGGCACGTCGCACAGGGTACGGATATGGTCCCATTTGCCCATGCCCATCGGCCCACGGGCCTCCTCGATGGACACCTGAACGTCGAACTCGGCGAAAGCCTCGACGAAGATCTGCGTGGGGGCGAACGAGCCGAAATCGACCACGGTGCCGGCCCAGTCGAGGATGGCGGCTTGCAGCTGGGTAGGGTTGCTGTAGTTCATGTGCGCAGTTTCCTTGAATTGGGTAGGCAGAAGATCAGATGTCCAGTACTTCCATTTCCCGCAGCACCTCGGCCACGGCGTTCACGGCGGCCTGCATGCCCTCGGCGCCGACCACGCCGATGCAACCGACACGGAAGGTCTCGACCTGGGTCAGTTTGCCGGGGTAGAGGATGAAGCCCTTGGCCTTGACCCGCTCGTAGAAGTCCTTGAACTGGTAGCGCGCATCGTTTGGCGCGTGGAAGGTGACGATGATCGGTGCCTGGATTTCGGCGGGCAGGAAACTCTGCAGGCCGATTTTTGCCATGCCGTCGAGCAGGGTCTGGCAGTTGTCGGCGTAGCGCTGGTGGCGGGCGGGCAGGCCACCCTCTTCGTTGTATTGCTGCAGCGCTTCGTGCAGGGCGGCGACCACGTGGGTCGGCGGGGTAAAGCGCCACTGGCCGGTCTTGGTCATGTAGGCGTGCTGGTCGTGCAGGTCCATGGCCAGGGAGTGGGCATTGCCTTCGGCGGCGGCCAGGGCGGTTTTTTCAGCGAAGACGAAGCCCATCCCGGGTACGCCTTCCAGGCACTTGCCGGAGGCGGCGATCAGCGCTTCGAAGGGAATCTTGCGGGCGTCGATTGGCAGTGCGCCGAACGAACTCATCGCGTCGATGATCAGGCGTTTGCCATGACGCTTGATCACCTGGGCGATCTCTGGCAGCGGGTTGAGGATGCCGGTGCTGGTCTCGCAGTGGATCAGTGCCACGTGGGTCACGGCGGGGTCGGCGGCCAACAGGCGGTCGACGTCCGCGGCGGTGGTTGGCTGGTCCTCGGCGGTCTCGAAGGTGCTGTACGCGCGGCCCAGTACCTTGCAGATCTTGGCCAGGCGTTGGCCGTAGGCGCCGTTGATCAGCACCAGTACCTTGCCGTCCCGGGGTACCAGGGTGCCGATGGCGGCCTCGACGGCGAAGGTGCCGCTGCCTTGCAGGGGCACGCAGTGGTGGGTGGCGCTGCCGTCGAGGATGGCCAGCAGCTGCTCGCACACGCTGGCGGTCAGTTGGTTGAAGTCGCGGTCCCACGAGCCCCAGTCCACGAGCATGGCCTGGCGGGTGCGGATCGAGGTTGTCAGTGGACCGGGGGTCAGCAGGATCGGGGCGTTGCTCATTCCGTGGTTCCTCACTTGCGGTGGGCTGGAAGCTAGTGGGGCTAGGTTGCAATTCACCGTGTCATCAATCAAATTGTTTGTAGATATGCCAGCCATAAGTCAGGCCGATAGATATGAACCTGTTCCAGCTCCGTGCCTTCGATGCCGTCGCCCGCGAGGGCAGCTTCACCCGTGCCGCCGAGCGCCTGTTCATCAGCCAGCCGGCGGTGACCGGGCATGTAAAGGCGCTAGAGGAGCATTACCAGATCACGTTGCTGCGGCGAACCGCACGGCGGGTCGAGCTGACCGAGGAGGGTACGCGCCTGGCGGCCATCACCCGAGCCATGTTCGGCCTGGCCGAAGAGGCCCAGGCCATGCTCGAGGCCAACCGGCAGTTGCTCACCGGGCGGCTGGAAGTTGCCGCCGACGGTCCGCACCGAGTCATGCCCATGCTGGCGCAACTGCGCGAGCGTTACCCGGGCATCACCGTCAACCTGCGCCTGGGCAATGCCCAGGAAACCCTGGCCGCGTTACTGACCGAACATGCCGATGTGGCGGTGTTGACCGAGATCGAGCCACGCAAGGGGCTGCACCTGCAGAGCCTCTGCCAGTCGCGCCTGTGCGCCCTGCTGCCGGTGGGGCATGCCTGGGCCACGGCCACCGATGACTTGCCGCTGGCCGAGCTGGACAAGCAGATCATGGTGCTGCGCGAACCCAGCTCGACCACTCGCCGCACCTTCGACAAGGCTTGCGCCGATGCCGCGGTGCAGCCGCGGGTGCTGCTGGAGCTGGACAGCCGCGAGGCGGTGGCCGAGGCCGTGGCGGCCGAGCTGGGTATCGGTGTGGTGTCGTCCACCGAGGTGGCACATGACCCGCGGGTGGTGGCGCGGCCATTGAGTGGCGCCGGCCTGGTCAACCAGCATATGGTCGGTTGCCTGGAGCGGCGCCGGGAGCTGCGCCTGATCCAGGCGTTCCTGGGCCTGGCGGCCGGCGTGTGATAGCTGTTTACAGCGGTGCGGCCTAAGATGGCCGGCAATGTGACGACAGGACGGTCGATGAGCGAGAAAGACACCATCTCCATGCAACTGGTGCGCGAGGCGCTGTTGCAGACCTGCCCGGCGGGTGCCGATACGGCATTGTTGGCGCGTGCCGGTATCGATGCCGGCCAGCTTGACCTGCCCGAGGCGCGTGTCGGCGCCGAGGCCTATGCCCGGCTCTGGCGCCTGCTGGCGCGGCGCTGCAACGATGAGTTCTTCGCCATGGATCCGCGCGGCCTGCGCAGTGGCAGCCTGGCGTTCCTGTGTCGGGCGAGCATGGCACAGCCGACCCTGGCCGCTGGTATCGAGACCGCGTTGGCGTTCCTTGGCCTGATGCTCGAGGACCTGCAGCCAAGCCTGGTGCGCCAGCAGGGCCTGGCCGAAATCGTCATCAACGAGCCGCGTGACGCGCCACGCCGGGCCTTCACCTACTTCACCTTCTGGATGATCGTGCACGGTGTGGCCTGCTGGCTCGCCGGGCGCCGCATCCCGATCCTGGCCATCGAGTTGCGTTGTGCCGAGCCGCTATTCTGCGACGACTATCGGGTGATGTTCTCGGAAAACCTGCAGTTCGACCGGCCGCGCACGCGCATGATCCTCGCCGCCGATTGCCTGGACCTGCCGTTGCGCCGCCACCCGGAGGAGTTGCAGCGGTTCCTCGCCGAAGCACCGGGCAACATCCTGGTCAAGTACCGCGACCCGGCAAGTCTGGCCCGGCGCCTGCGCGGTGACCTGCGTGGGCGGGACCCGGCCAGCTGGCCGGATGCCGAGGGCCTGGCCAGCGACCTTTGCATGTCGGTATCGACCCTGCGCCGTCGCCTTGCCGAGGAAGGGCAGACCTACCAGGGGCTCAAGGACAGTGTTCGCCGCGAACTGGCCATCGCCTGGCTGGCCGACCCGGCCGTCGGGCTGGGCGATATCGCCCAGCGCCTCGGCTTCGCTGACAGCAGTTCGTTCTACAAGGCGTTTCGCAAGTGGTTTGGTTGCAACCCTGGGCAGTACCGCACGGTGGCGTTGGGACATGAGGGTTCCGGGGGCACGGTTCCTGCTGCCGAATCCTGAGCGAATTGCGCAGAGTCGGGGCTTTCTGACCCCGACATGGAATTCCAGCATGACTACACCCGCAGTCGCCTCGAAGGAGGCGGCTCGTACCGCCAAACTGGCACATGCCACTGACGACTTTATCGCCGAGCACCTGCCAGCCTGGCTCAAAGGCGCCGGCGCAAGCGCGATCAACCGGCTGCGTGACAGTGCCCGGGCGCATAGAGCGACCCAGACACACCTGGCCACGGCCTTCGAAAAAATCGAACCGTTGGATTTGTTCGTGGCACGTAAGCTGCCATCCGAAGTCATTGCGCCTCTGGAGCTGACGCAGAACCTGAAGCATCTGTACTGGCGCGAGGGCCACGGCACGTTGCACCGGCCGCAAAACCCGCTTGATTTTCCGAGGATCGAGCTTCAGACCGTCCAGGAGCCCTTGCAGCAGCGCATGCTGCGCAACTTCGAGGCTAACGCCAGTTTTTTCGAAGGCACGGGCTTGCCGCCGGCAGAGGGCGAGAGCGTGCGTCTTGGGTTGGCGCGTCGGCTGTTTCGCCCGGAGCGGGTCGAACACCAGGCACGCCTGCATATGCAGCGGCTCGCGGCGCGGTATGCGCGTAACGTTCCGAACGGCGCAGGGCTCGCGGTCGATGAGGTCGAGGTCAGTCTGGCCTAGCGCAGTTCGAACAGGTCGAGCAGCCATTCTGGGCACGTGAGGAGCAGCTCTATGACGGGCGCCACGCATTGGCCCATGGTGCTTATCTGGAGCAGAGCGTGCAGCTGTCGGGCGAACGCCAGCAGGCGGTCGCGGCGCTGGTCCTGCGCCTGACCCTGCAAGCCTTGGCGGCTGGTGAGGGGCGTCCTTACTGAGCCTGCGCGTACTTTGCCTGGGCGCTTTCCCTCTGCCTTGGCGAGGGATCTGGCGCCATCGTGGCGCCTCCGATCACCCAGGAGGCGTCAAGGATGAACCAGCACCACCAAACCCCATCAACGGCGATTCAAGCAAGGGGCGTAAATCCAACCGATGACTTTATTGCAAGTCGTTTGCCTGACTGGCTGGCCAGGGCTTCACGTGGACAGATCAGGGCGCTGCGAGACCGCTTTGCCCGGCACCGGGAAAGTCAGGAGCGACTGCGCCAGGCCACGCTTGAGCTGATACCGCTGCAGCAGTTCGCCAAAGAGAAAAACGCTCCCCTGTTGCCGGCGGCGTTGAACATCGATCAATTGCAGTGGCGGGAAGTGGTACTGCGCAACACCAGCCGTTTTCCGAATCTGCAGATGCCCCAGATAGAGCTTGGGGAGCGTGTGCAGCCTGCCTTGCTGAGGCTGATGCAGAACTTTCATGAAGGTGCGGATTTCTGGACAGGTACGGGGCTGGTCGATGCTGGGACCAACCAGTTGGTTTACGACCGGCTCGACACGTTGGTTCACGCTGTCCGCCAGCTCGACGCGGGCCAACAGTATCAGGCCTTGCTGGACAGGGTGCTTGGCGCGGCACGCCAGGAACTGGTCCAGGACAAGCGTGATGGCCTGGCGTTGGCCACCGAGATTGCGGCATTGAAAGGGCAGGTCAGCCCTCACGAGCAAATCGTCCTGCGGGCGCTGGCCAAGGGCGAAGAAGCACATGGCAGCAATCTGCATGGTTATGCGGGGGCGCTCAAGGTTCTTGACCAGACCATCGTTGATGCAGTGGTCATCGTCCTGCGCGATGTCGACGGTCAGGACGCGGGGGTCATCCTGTACCTGCCCAGCGATCCGGAACGGGCACTGCGCAGCTTTGCGTCGCGCAAGGCACTGAGCGACGAGTTGGTGAGGCAACTGCGTCAGAAGGCTTACCGCCAATCTTTCAGCCGCCTGGTCAGTCTCAAGGAGCGCGCCGAGTTCCTGTCCACCCTCGAGCTTCGATTGAAGGATGATGAAACGGACCTGCAGGTCGAAGGCTACACACTTTCGAGCAATATCTTCGATGAGGTGGTCGCGCAGCAGATCGAGCGGGTCAAAGCTGATGCCCGGCTGCTCCTGGTACCGACAGCGCAAGCCAGCCAGCTGGCTGCGCAGCGCAGGCTCGACACCTGGAAGTCAGTGGGACTGGGTTTGTTCAACCTGGCGGGGTTCTTCATTCCGGAGGTCGGCGCCTTACTGCTGGGTCAGTTCGTCGTACAGACCTTGGCGCAGGTCTACGAAGGGGCTATGGACTGGCACCACGGTCATCAGCACGAAGCGCTGAACCACATGCTCGGGGTTGCCGAGAACGTGGCGGTCGGAGCTGTGGTTGGGGTGGGCGCAGGTCTGGTGCGCAGCGCGTTCGTCGATGAACTTGTGCCCGTCAGTGTGCAGGGTGAGCATCGGCTGTGGCATGACGACCTTGAGGTTTATGCCGTGCTGCGAGATGAGGAATCGTTGCAGGAAGATGGACTGTACGGCGTTGGTGAACATCGTCTGATGCGCGATGGCGGGCGATTCTATCAGGTCCATCGAGAGGGACCTTCACGGTCTTGGCGTCTGCGCCACCCCTTGCGCGAGGGTGGCTATGGCCCGGTTGTCGAGCACAACGGCGAGCGGAGCTGGATGCTGCGCCAGGAGCATCCGCTGCAATGGAACGACAGCAGTAGGATGCTGAACAGCCTCTGGGCGCTGGCCACACCTTTCGATGCCAACCAGGCAGAGCAGATCCTGCTTTGTTCCGGCATCGATCAGGACGAGTTGCGGGGATTGCTGGTGGAAGGGCGTCGGGTACCTTTCAATCTGCGCGACACGTTGCAGCGCTTTGAGGCTCATGCGCGTATCGGAACATTCTTCGCGCACCTGCAGCGTGATGCGTTGTCGCCCGAGGAAGGGGCGTTGTTGCAATGGTGCCGGACGCGGGCAGGCCTGACAGGCCAGGGCACTGCATTGCGTTCGATGTTGTTGCGCGAGGCACCGACCCTGCGTCGCCAGATGTTCGCGTACCTGACCCAGTCTGATGTGCCGGACGACCCGCTCCTGCTCTTGGTGAGTCGGGACTTTCCAGGATTGCCTGACCTGTACGCGCGGGAAGTCGTCAGCCAGGTCAGCGATGCGCAGCGTTCGATCGCAACCCGCACACAACGTCTCCCATTGGCCTTGGCCAGCCGGGCGCGGACCCTGCTGCGCCTGGCTAGTCTGAACAGAGCGGTTGAAGGTCTGTACCTGCCGGAGGCCTATCATGACAACAGTGGGCATTTGCTGTTGGCGTCATTGCGCACGCTGCCCGAATGGCCGCGTGACGTTGATCTGGAGTTGCGCGACGGCGCCGTCGATGGGCGCATCATCGCGCAGGTTTTTCCCGAGGTCACCGGAACGCGACGCTTCAGGTTGTTGCATCAGCAGGGTGCGTTCTCGCTCTACGACTCGCTGGGTGAACCGGTACCGTTGGGCATGGGCAGGAACGCCGACGTTTTCGATGCAATCATGGGCGTGCTGACGGAGGACCATCGGCAGGCCTTGGGCAGCCTCTCACGTGAACAACTGCGCCAGCGTTTGCTTGAGCACTTGCCCTTTTCGCGCGAGGGCCTGGCCGATCTGCTGGAGCTACCGCACGCAGCCGGCTGGGTCAATCCTGGCCACCGGCTAGCGGATGGCCGCGTAGGTTACCTGCTCAGTGGGCGCGCGGGCAGTGGCAGCAGTCCCCGGCAGCGCATGCTCGATCGGTTGCGCGGGATCTATCCTGGGCTTGATGAGCAGCAGCTCGAGCCGGAATATGAGCGGCTGTTGCGTCTTGAGGGGCCGATTTTTCAACACCTGGCCAACCTGGAGGACGACGCGGAGCAGTTGAATGTACACCTGAACCGATGGGTGGACGCGGAGCTGAATCCCGCCCGGCAGGTGATACGCGAGCGTTTTGCCATGCAGATGCGGCGGGCCTGGCGGCTACAAGGGGAACCGATACAGGCCGTGGCCGGGCAGCCGGCCGGGCAGCGCTTGAGCCTCATCAACCTGCGGGTGACCACATTGCCGCAACTGCCGGCTCAGGTGGATTTCTCAAGGATTACCGTGTTGACATTGGCCGAGGGGACCCTGACCGGTGTACACGAGGAGTTTCTGCATTGTTTCACTGCCTTGCGTGAGCTGAATCTGAGCAGCAACAGGCTGTTGCAAGTCCCTCGGGGCCTCGCCTACCTGATCGAATTGCGCCGCTTGCGGCTGGCGCACAACAATATTCGGCTGGACCGCATCGGCCTCGATGCGCTCAATGGGCTGCCCAACCTGACCCATCTTGACTTGAGCTACAACCCCTTGGGTGCCTATCACTTCCGCTACAACCAGCTGTCGCACCTGGTCGAGCTGAATCTGCGTCATACCCGCCTGATCGAGTGGCCGTCTGGCATCGAGCTTTGCGAAGGGCTTGAGCGGGTGGACCTGCGTGACAACGAACTGGCCACGGTTCCCCCGGAAATCCTGGCCATGCCCAATGTTTTCCGACGTGCCTTCCTGGTGCGCGGCAACAACTTGCGCAGGCGCGATATCCATGGCTTGTACGCCCTGGATCTTATCCAGGAGCATCACCATCTGCCGCAAGCGCGGCGGTTGGTCGACCCGGTGCAGACGCGCGCCGCCTGGATTGCTTGCGCGGACGAGGCCGTCCGCAATGCCAGGGCCACGCAATGGGACGCGCTGCAGGTCATGCCGGGCAGTGAGGGCCTGTTCACGCTGCTCGGCCATCTGCTGCATACGGCCGATTACAGCAATGCCCGGGCGGTGCTGGAGCAGCGTGTCTGGCGACTGCTTGGCGCATTGCAGGGGAACAGCGATCTGCGCAACAGGGTGCACGGCCTGGCAGCCCTGGAACTGAGCTGCGAAAACAGCGTTGCCGATCGATTCAGCGATCTCCTCATCCAGCAAGTCATCGACGCCGCGGAACGCAACACGGCGCAGGCGCGAGGCGATGAACTGCTGGCATTGGGGCGTGGCCTTTTCCGCCTGGAGGAGGTCGAGTGGTTCGCCCGCCGGGACATCATGGCGCGTATCGCTGTGGACAATGATGTCGACCAGATCGCAACTGCGCTGTATTACCGTGTGCAACTGCGGCAGAGACTGTCGTTGCCGGAGCAACCCCACTCGATGCTGTATGCCGACGCCGCCGCAGTCGACGTCGATCAGATCGAAGCAGCGTTCCAGACCGTGCGCGTGGCTGAATCACCCATGGGCCTGGCCGAGAGCCTCAGTCACCGGCTGTTTTGGCAGCGCTATCTGCGTGAGCGTCATCGACCCGTGTTCGACGCGTTTGATCAGGTGTACGCCACTCGACGTTCGCTGTTGCAGAGCCGTCAGGCGCAGCTGTCGGCGTTGGAGTACAGCCAGTTGCTGGACAGCCTGGAAATCGACAGGGCCTCGGACGAGCACGCGCAGATGCTGCAACTGACCCGCGAGTTCCTCATGGGGCGCGAGCGTGGGCGGGGCTGAGCCAGGCCACGGCCAAACCGGTCATCGCGATTGACAGCTTTGGCCATTGCCGCGCCTGATGCGTGGCGCGAACATCGTCGGACTGATGGTTCAACTCCAAAAACAAGAAACCAGGAGTCCGACGATGCGCGATTATGCCGAGGCCGCTCGCTCGTTCGACCATGCCCGGGCCGCCGATGCGGCGCTGCATGGCAACCTCGAGGCCCTCAACGCCTGTGTCGAATGCTGCGACCGGCACACCGGCGGCGACCAGCCCGCCCTGATCTGGGAAGACCGTGACGGTAACGGTGGGCGTTACAGTTTCGACCAGTTGCAGGGTATGGCGAGCCGCCTGGCCAATGTGCTCAAAGGCCAAGGGGTCCAGGCCGGCGACCGGGTCGCCGGGCTGATGCCGCGTACGCCCGAATTGCTGGTAACCATCCTCGCCACCTGGCGCCTGGGTGCGGTCTACCAGCCGCTGTTCACTGCATTTGGCCCCAAGGCCATCGAGCACCGCCTCGAGCAGTCCCATGCCAGGGTGGTGGTCACCGATTGCAACAACCGGCCCAAGCTCGATGACGTGGCGGATTGCCCGTTCATCATCACGGTCGGGGCAGGCAATGGCGAGCTGGATTTCCACCGGGCGCTGGAGGCTGCGAGCAGCGTCTGCGAGCCCGTGATGCGCCGCGGCGACGATCCGTTTCTGCTGATGTTCACCTCCGGCACCACGGGCCCAGCGAAGCCGCTGGAAGTGCCATTGCGGGCCATCGTCGCCTTTCAGGGCTACATGCGCGATGCCATTGGCTTGCTTCCCGAGGACAACTTCTGGAACCTGGCCGACCCGGGCTGGGCCTACGGCTTGTACTACGCGGTCACCGGACCGCTGTCACTGGGCCATGCCACCACTTTCTACGATGGACCGTTCAGCGTGGAGAGTTGCGCACGGGTCATCGACAAGCTCGGCATCACCAACCTGGCCGGTTCACCCACGGCCTACCGCTTGCTGATCGCCGCAGGCAGCACCTTCTCGGCGCCGATCAAGGGCCGCCTGCGGGTGGTCAGCAGCGCTGGCGAGCCACTGAACCCCGAAGTGATCCGCTGGTTCGCCGGCGAACTGGGGGTGACCATCCACGACCACTACGGCCAGACCGAGCTGGGCATGGTGTTGTGCAACCATCATGAACTCAAGCACCCGGTGCACATGGGGTCGGCCGGCTTCGCCATCCCCGGCCACCGCATCGTGGTGCTCGATGAGCAGGGCAACGAACTGCCCGCCGGCCAGCCCGGCATCCTCGCGGTGGATCGTGAGCAGTCGCCGCTGTGTTGGTTTGCCGGCTACCACGGGCTGCCGACCAAGGCGTTCGTCGGCAAGTACTACCTCAGTGGCGACACGGTCGAACTGAACCCGGACGGCAGCATCAGCTTCGTCGGCCGCAGCGACGATGTGATCACCACTTCCGGCTACCGGGTCGGGCCGTTCGACGTGGAGAGCGCGCTGATCGAACACCCGGCGGTGGTCGAGGCGGCGGTAATCGGCAAGCCCGACCCGGAGCGCACCGAGCTGATCAAGGCCTTCGTGGTGCTCGGCCAGGGCTATCAAGGCAGTGCCGAGCTGGAGGAAACCCTGCGCCAACACGTGCGCCAGCGCTTGTACGCCCACGCCTACCCGCGTGAAATCGAATTCGTCGGCGAGCTGCCCAAGACCCCGAGCGGCAAGCTGCAACGCTTCATCCTGCGCAATCAGGAAATCGCCCGACAACAAGCCGCGCAGCCGATCGCTGCGGGCGCCTGAAGGAAAATCACCATGCAAATCCAGAACAGACACTTCATCGTCAGCGGCGCAGCCTCGGGCCTGGGCGCCGCCACCGCGCAGATGCTCATCGAGGCCGGCGCCGAGGTCATGCTGGTCGACCTGAATGCTGCGGCAGTTGAGGCCAAGGCCGCCGAGCTGGGCACAAATGCCCGATTCGCGGTGGCCGACATCAGTGACGAACAGGCGGCCAAGGCGGCCGTCGATGCCGCCGTCAGCGCCTTCGGCAGCCTGCATGGTCTGGTCAACTGCGCTGGCATCGTCGGTGCCGAGAAGGTCCTCGGCAAGAACGGCCCGCACGCCCTGGGTAGCTTCGCCAAGGTTATCAACGTCAATCTGATCGGCAGCTTCAATCTGCTGCGCCTGGCTGCCGCGGCCATGGCCGAGGGGCAGTCGGACGAGGGCGGTGAGCGTGGCGTGATCATCAACACGGCCTCCATCGCCGCCTACGATGGGCAGATCGGCCAGGCGGCCTATGCCGCCTCCAAGGGCGCCATCGCCAGCCTGACCTTACCGGCCGCCCGTGAGCTGGCGCGTTTTGGCATCCGTGTGATGACCATCGCCCCAGGCATTTTCGAAACCCCGATGATGGCCGGCATGACCGAGGAAGTGCGAGCCTCGTTGGCTGCCGGGGTGCCGTTCCCGCCACGCCTGGGCCGCCCGCAGGAATACGCGGCACTGGCCCGCCACATCATCGAGAACAGCATGCTCAACGGCGAGGTGATCCGCCTCGACGGCGCGCTGCGCATGGCTGCCAAGTAAGGTAAGGAGCAAAGAACATGACCCTCGCCAATGATCCGATCGTTATCGTCAGCGCCGTGCGCACGCCCATGGGCGGCCTGCAGGGCGACCTCAAGAGTCTGACCGCCGCGCAGCTGGGCAGCGCGGCGATCCGTGCCGCCGTCGAGCGCGCCGGCATCGATGCCGCCAGCGTCCAGGAAGTATTGTTCGGCTGTGTGCTGCCGGCTGGCCAGGGCCAGGCTCCGGCGCGCCAGGCGGCACTCGGCGCCGGGCTCGACAAGCACACCACCTGCACCACGCTGAACAAGATGTGCGGCTCGGGCATGCAGGCGGCGATCCTGGCCCATGACCAGTTGCTCGCCGGCAGCGCCGACGTCATCGTCGCCGGTGGCATGGAGAGCATGACCAATGCCCCGTACCTGCTGGACAAGGCCCGCGGCGGCTACCGCATGGGGCACGGCAAGATCATCGACCACATGTTCATGGATGGCCTGGAAGATGCCTACGACAAGGGTCGGCTGATGGGCACTTTCGCCGAGGACTGCGCGCAGAACGGTGCATTCAGCCGCGAGGCCCAGGACAACTTCGCCATCGCTTCGCTGACCCGGGCGCAGGACGCCATCAAGAATGGTCGCTTCGCTGCCGAGATCGTCCCGGTGGAAGTCACCGAGGGTAGGGAAAAGCGCGTTATCAAGGATGACGAACAGCCGCCGAAAGCGCGCCTGGACAAGATCCCGCAGCTCAAGCCGGCGTTCCGTGAAGGCGGCACCGTCACTGCGGCCAACTCCAGTTCGATCTCCGACGGTGCTGCGGCGCTGGTGCTGATGCGCCGCTCCGAAGCCGAGAAGCGTGGCCTGAAACCTCTGGCGGTGATCCATGGTCATGCGGCTTTCGCCGACACCCCGGCGCTGTTCCCGACAGCCCCCATCGGTGCCATCGACAAGCTGCTGAAACGCACCGGCTGGAACCTTTCCGAGGTCGACCTGTTCGAGATCAACGAGGCCTTCGCCGTGGTCACCCTGGCGGCCATGAAGCACCTCGACCTGCCCCACGACAAAGTCAACATCCATGGCGGCGCCTGCGCCCTGGGCCACCCGATCGGCGCCTCGGGCGCGCGTATCCTGGTGACCCTGCTGTCGGCCCTGCGCCAGAACAACCTGCGTCGTGGCGTGGCGGCCATCTGCATAGGCGGTGGCGAAGCGACGGCCATGGCCGTCGAATGCCTGTACTGAGGTGAATCATGCTGGTAACTGACGAGCAACAACAGATCGCTGACTCAGTGCGGGCGTTTGCCCAGGAGCGGCTGAAGCCGTTCGCCGAGCAGTGGGACAAGGAGCACCGCTTCCCCAAGGAGGCCATTGAGGAAATGGCCGAGCTTGGCCTGTTCGGCATGCTGGTGTCGGAGCAGTACGGTGGCAGCGACACAGGATATGTGGCCTACGCCATGGCTCTGGAAGAGATCGCCGCCGGCGACGGCGCCTGCTCAACCATCATGAGTGTGCACAACTCGGTGGGTTGCGTGCCGATCCTCAAGTTCGGCAGCGAGGCGCAGAAGCAGCAGTTCCTCGCGCCCCGGGGCCGCCGCGC